>JAAANZ010000046.1 GCA_009909065.1 Alphaproteobacteria bacterium
AACGCTCCGGCAAGCCTGCTTGACGCTGTTCTCTCAAACCTCTTCGACGCCGTGGTGGTGGTCGATTGTGAAACGGGCAGCTTTCTCGGGGCCAATCAGGAAGTACTTGAACTGCTTGGCTACACCTCGCAGGAACTGCAAGGGTTGCATCCAGAGGACATTCATCCCCACGAGATCCCGCGTCTGCACGAGTTCCTTCGGGAGGTGCGCCGGAACGGTCGCTGGCTGTCGGGCCAGCTGGCCTGCCGTCGAAAATGCGGCGACCTGGTTCCCGCCGAAATCCGTGCGACCTTCGCTGTGCAGGACGGTCGTGAAATTATCATCATCGTCATCCGCGACCGGCGAATCGACCAGCTCGCCGATCTGGGCCGGTCCATTCGCAAGATTGCGCACGATCTGCGAAACACGCTCGCCACGGCGCAGCTTCTCAGCGACAGCCTGACCCGTCATGGCGATCACAGAGTCAAGCGAAGCGCGGAAACGATTACGCGCGCTGTCGAGCGGGCAGTGCAAATGAGCCGTCAGGCGCTCGGTTCGGGCCGGGCTGGCGCACCGGCCCCGCATCATGAGCGGTTCCTGCTGATCGATGTGGTCGAAGAGGTCGGCAACTCGCTCGGCATCGGCACCGAAAGCTCTGCGCTGCAATGTTCCGAAAGCGCGGCCAGTTCCATACTCGACGCGGATTTCGATCAGATCTACCGGATCCTGCTGAACCTGTTCCGCAACGCTCTGGATGCTGGCGCACAGACACTGCGCCTCGATTGTGAGCGAAGCCAAGAAACTCTTCGTATCACGATTGCCGATGACGGCCCCGGGCTGCCCCGGAAGACAATCGATGAGCTCTTCGGGGAAAAGACGGGCGCTGGCCGCCCGGGCCATAGCGGGCTCGGCCTGATGATATCGCGTGAGCTGGCGCAGAACCATGGCGGCGATCTCGGCCTGGTTCAAACGGGGCCTGACGGCACATCTTTTGAACTGTCCCTGCCCGTAAAGGCGCCGACCAAATCCAATGAGGGCCGGGGAGCCTAAAGCGGCGCATTCTCAATTGGAATCACCGCGCCGCTTCAAGTCCTTGTTTTTACGCGCTTCCGGACGGCGAACCGGTGCCCACTTCGCCTGGAAGCGCTTTAGGGCTCATTGCAAACATCACCGGGCGGAAGACGGAACTCCGGATCGATGCGTGTCTGCAGCATGTTATTGGTAAAGGTCGCAAGCGTATAGGCCGATAAAATCGTAATGATTTCGAGAAGTTGTGCACTATTCAGCCCGCCCTCTTCGAACTCTGCGATCTCGTGGCGGCCGAGCTGCCCCCGGGTTTGCGCGATGCGCCGCGTGGCGTGAACCAGGCGCCTGTTACGCTCCTCCGGCGGCATTTCACCCTCGCATATCGCCCGGATTGACGGATCGGCCATGCCGTGTCGCCGCGCTTCGCCCACGAACACCGCCTCGCAATATTTGCACCCGGCCTGAACCGAGACTTCCAGCGCAACCAGGGCTTGCTCGCCCGCGCTCAATTGTCCCTCGGTTTCGAGCGCATGCTCCATTTCCACGAATGACTTCAACGCCGCGGAGTTCTTCGCCAGCATGCGATAGACATTCGGCGCGGTGCCTCCGAACATTCCGGCCACTTTCTCGAGCAGCCTGACCGATGCGTCTTGCATGTCCTGCGTTGCCATGGGGGTCGAGATCTCCGAAATAGCCGGACCACCCTTTTACCAGCCACGGCGTGGCAGATCATTCAAGCGGGCATGACGAATTCGTGAAGGCGACACCGGAGGTCTTTCGCGAACACGACGCGGCCCTGACCACAAGCTCGGCTTACCGGCCCGGGTTCAGGGCGATCCTGACGGACCCGATGCTTGGCGTGGTACGCCGCCGGCGACCCCGGGGCCGCCCCCGCTCATCCACCCGCCTTGATCGCAACCGCCTTGGGTCCGCTGCCCTAATCCATCACCACCACTTGCCTTGCCACGCCCGTCTTGTGCTCTTTCAAATTGGCCAGCGCGTCAGTGATACCCTCCATGCCGATCCGGTCGGAGACCATCTGGTCGAGGTGCAGCTTGCCCTGCTTGTAGAATTCGACGAGGCGCGGAAAATCCACACGGAAGCGGTTGGAGCCCATGACCGAGCCCTGGATGCGCTTTTCCTGAACCATGACGAGGATGCCCGGCAGCTCGATATTCACGGTCGGAGGGATCATCCCGATCAGCGTGGCCAGCCCGCGCGGGCGCAGCATGTGAAAGGCCTGCTCGGCGGTCTGTTTCAGTCCGATGCATTCGAAACTGTAATCGACCCCGCCGCCGGTCATTTCCATGACCTGCCCGACAGCCTCGCCATCATTGGGATTGACCGTGTCGGTCGCGCCGAACTGGCGGGCCAGGTCGAGCTTGCCCTTGTCGAGATCGACCGCGAGGATCCGGCCGGCCCCGGCGATTGCCGCACCATTGATCGCCGACAGGCCAACCCCGCCGCAGCCGATCACGGCGACACTGGAGCCCGGCTCAACCTGCGCGGCATTGAAGACCGACCCGACACCGGTGATCACCCCGCAGCCGATCAGGCAGGCCCGGTCCATCGGCATTTCCGGGTCGATAGCGCAAAGGGCATTCTCATGCACGAGCATCTGCTCGGCAAAGGCGGACAGGTTGAGAAACTGGTTCATCGGCTCGGACCCGACCGACATGCGCGGCGGCGCGGTTTCGGCGCGCTGGAAGAACTCGCGGTTGACCGTGTGGCAGACCGACATGTGCCCGGTCATGCAATACTCACAGCTGCCGCAGAAGGGCGAGAGGATCGAGACGACATGGTCGCCGGGCTTGACCGCGCTGACCATGTCGCCGACCGCCTCGACAATGCCGGCGGCCTCATGGCCGAGAATGGTCGGCACCGGGTGGGGAAAGGCCCCGTCCCAGAAATGCACGTCCGAATGGCAGACCCCGACGGCGGAATTGCGCACCAGCACCTCGCGCGGGCCGGGCTTGGAAATCGTCACCTCCTCGATCGAGAGCGGCTGGTTGGGCTCGCGAAACACGGCAGCTTTCATGGCATTCCTCCCTGGGCACGGGCGCGTGCCGATACGGCCGCGCCTTTCATGACACGGAGTGTGCCCATGATATGCCCCGCCGCGAAGGGGTGACGATGGGGAAGGCCCCGCCGCCTGTCCCCTGACGCGGCAGCGCCGGCCCTCGACATTGCCGGGCTGTTACGCAAGAACGGATGCCCCGAGACGCTGACCGGCCGGCCTCCTGAATGCGCGACTATCGCAATGTCTGGACACTGATCCTGGCGGTGACCCTCTTGCAGGTCGCCGGCGGGCTGCTGGGTGTGATCACGCCCCTCGGGCTGGAGTCGCTCGGCGTCTCGCCCTTCCTGATCGGCGCCATCGCCGCGGTCTATGCAGCCGGTTTCATGGCCGGGGCCTGGAGCGAGCCGCGCGCGCTTGCCCTGTTCGGAAATATCCGCGTCTTCTCCATCGGCGCGGCGCTGACCGCAGCGGCTGCGCTGATCATGGAAATCTATCCGGCCGCGATGGTCTGGACGCTTTGCCGGCTGGCCCAGGGGGCCGGCTTTGCCTGGATGCTGGCCAGTGCGGAAAGCTGGATTTCGAGCACCGTCACGCGCGAACATCGCGGCGGGGTCACGGCGGTTTACCAGTTGCTCGCCAAGGCGGCGCTGATGGCCGGGCCCTTCCTGGCGGCCGGCACGTCGGCCCTGTCCCCGCGGGCCTATCTCTGGTGCGGGGTGTTCCTGGCGCTCTCGCTGATACCTGTCTGCCTGACACGGCGCGGCCAGCCCCCGCGGCCCAAAGCCATGCCGCTGCCCTTCACGCGGCTGTTCGCCGTTGCGCCATCGGCCGTGATCGGCGCCTTTTTCGCCGGGCTCATCACGACGGGGACCCTGGCCCTCTTGCCGATCTTCGCGCAGTACATGCCGCTGCTGCAGCCGGGGACCTCGACCACGGCGCTGGCCGCGACCGCCATGGCGGCCGCCTCCTTTGGCGGGCTGGTCGGCCAGTGGCCGATTGGCCGGCTCTCGGACATGATCGACCGCCGGCTGATGATCGTCGCCGTGGCCATGCTGTCGGCGGTGTCGGCGGGCCTTCTTGGCATCCGTTTTGACGATCTTCCAGGCGTGTGGAGTCTCATCCTCCTGTCGGTCTGGGGCACGGGCGGTTTCGCCATCTACTCGGTCAGCCTGGCTCATGGCATCGACCGGGCCGGCACCGAGGACCTGGCGCGGATGATGTCGGGCCTGATGTTCCTGTGGGGTGCCGGTTCGGTCCTCGGCCCGCCGGTTTCCGGCGCAGCCATGCGGGCCGGGGCGGGCCCGGGCGGGCTGTTCCTTTCGTCTGCGGTGCTGTCCGTCCTGCTGGCGGTGACGATACTGGCGCGCCTCAGAGTGCGCCCCGCGCCCGGCAGGCCGGAAAGCGCGGAGAAGTGGAAGATCGCCCAGCCGCCCTCCGTCAGCGGCGGCGGGCTGGATGCGCGCCGCGAGGATGCCCCGGCCGGCGAATGACGCGGCGGCATGCCCCTTTCGCATTGGTTGCCCCCGCGATTCAGGCTGTTATAAGGCAGTCAATTTTTTGCAGGTGCGTTGAGTTCGCGCGTCTGCGCTCACCTGGCAGGGCAAGAGGCTGATCCCCATGAACATTCACGAATACCAGGCAAAAGCGGTCCTGAAATCCTATGGCGCGCCGGTGGCCAATGGCGAGCCGGTGCTCAGCCTCGATGATATCGAGCCGGCGGTGAACGCGCTGCCCGGGCCGCTCTGGGTCGTAAAGAGCCAGATCCATGCCGGCGGCCGCGGCAAGGGCAGTTTCCTCGAAGCCGAGGCGGGCGAAAAGGGCGGCGTGCGCCTGGCCTTCTCCAAGGAAGAAGCGATCGAGCATGCCCGCGCCATGTTCGCCAAGACGCTGGTCACCGCCCAGACCGGCGAGGAGGGCAAGCAGGTCAACCGCCTCTATATCGAGGACGGCGCCGATATCGAGAGCGAACTCTACCTCTCCCTCCTCGTCGACCGGGCGGCCGGCACCGTAGCCTTCGTCGCCTCCACCGAAGGCGGCATGGATATCGAACAGGTCGCCCATGACACGCCCGACAAGATCCACACCATCCATGTCGATCCGCTGGCCGGGATGAGTGACGCCGATGCCGAGAAGGTCTGCGAGGCGCTTGCGCTGGGCGGCACGGCGAAGGAAGACGGGATGCGCCTCTTCCCGATCCTTTACAAGGCCTTCGTCGAGAAGGACATGTCGCTGCTCGAGATCAACCCGCTGATCGTCATGAAGGACGGGCATCTGCGCGTGCTCGACGCCAAGGTCAGCTTCGACGGCAATGCCCTGTTCCGTCACCCGGACATCATGGAACTGCGCGACAAGACCGAAGAGGACGAGAAGGAAATCGAGGCCAGCGAATGGGATCTCGCCTATATCGCGCTCGACGGCACGATCGGCTGCATGGTCAACGGCGCAGGCCTCGCCATGGCGACCATGGACATCATCAAGCTCTATGGCGAGGAGCCGGCCAATTTCTGCGATGTCGGCGGCGGCGCCAATGCCGAGAAGGTCTCGGCGGCGTTCAAGATCATCATGAAGGACCCGAACGTGAAGGGCATCCTCGTGAACATCTTCGGCGGCATCATGAAATGCGACGTCATCGCCGAGGGCGTCCTGCAGGCGGTCAAGGAAACCAATCTCCAGGTGCCGCTGGTGGTGCGTCTCGAAGGCACCAATGTCGAGCAGGGCAAGGCGATCATCGCCAATTCCGGCCTCAACGTCATCCCGGCCGATGATCTCGACGACGCGGCGAAGAAGATCGTGGACGCCGTGCGGG
The DNA here is from genome assembly GCA_009909065.1 of Alphaproteobacteria bacterium. GTDB lineage: Bacteria > Pseudomonadota > Alphaproteobacteria > Caulobacterales > Hyphomonadaceae > UBA5336. Next base: position 5,832 of record JAAANZ010000046.1, read on the forward strand.
GGTGATTTAGCAGCCGAGATTGCCTAGATTGAGAGTATGTCGCAAATTCCTTTCGACACCCAGTCAGCCGTCGATGAGCTGACTCAAGCCGGCTTCAGCCGGAACAGGCGCGTGCGAACGTGAAGTTTGTTCGCAGCGCGCTGGAGGGCGGTGTGGCGACCCGGGCGGATATCGGTGAGGTCCGCCATGACATGGAACTGCTCAATGGCCGTATGGATGGCCTTTCCAAGGAGCTGCGCGGAGAAATGGAGAGCCTTGCCAATGAGCTGCGCGGCGAGATGTCTGCACTGCGTGAGAGAATGCGCAGCGACATGGAAAAGCTGCAACTGCGCATGACGGTGCTGATCCTCGGCACCAGCGGTGCGCTCGGCGTCTTCCTGAAATTCTTCTGAACCCGGCATGCGGCGGCGCATGCCTGATGGCCCAGGCGGCTCGTGCCGCGACGCCAGGCCACGGCAGGACATCGGGTGCAGATTCTCGGGAGCCGGAAGCCTCGCCGACCTCGTCGCATTGGCTCGGCCAGGTGCGCAGAGGAACCAACCCGCCTGACGCGCCCGAAGCCGGTTCGTCTTCGCGCCTGCGTGAAACCCTCGCCGCCCTCGCTCAGACCCTCAAGATGCCGCGGTTGGGCCCTCACGCCGGCCCTCGCCTGTCCAACAGGCCGACCGGGTTTCGTTTCTCCGGGGCTGTTCGCAGGCCCGGCAATGCCGGATGCGCTCATAGCCGCCAGGACGATGCGGGCTGTCGGTCGGACAGGAGCTTTCGGCTCGCCATGGCAAACACGCGGTCCTGGCCCAGCATGAAGGCGATCAGGCCGCCGGGAAACAGGCTGGCGAAGGCAGCATCGCGCACATTCAGGCCGCCGGTAAAGGCGCCGAAGGCCGGCATCACGAGCCGCTCGCCATCGCTGGCGAAACAGCGCCGGCGGACCGAGCGGCCCCGCCCGCGCACCCGTGCGGCCGGATGCAGGTGGCCGGCAATCTCGCCGCGCGCGCCCGTCGGCTCATGGCAGAGCGAGAGCGCGCCGAGCGTGACCCGTTTCTCGGCCCGCCCGCCGAGATGCGCTGGCGGGTCGGGGTCGTGATTGCCTTCGACCCAGAGCCAGTCATGCGCCGATGTCAGCGCCCGGATGCGCTCGCAGCAGGCTGCATCGAGCCGTGTCTCGGCGGACCGGTCGTGAAAGCTGTCGCCAAGCGAAATTACCCGGTGGGGCAACAGCGCCCGGCACAGTCGCTCAACCCCGGAAAGCGTGCGATGGGTGTCATAGGGCGGCAACATCTGCCCGCGCGCGGCATAGGAGGATCCCTTTTCCAGATGCAGGTCCGAGACGATCAGCGTGGCCGTGTCGGGCCACCAGAGGGCGCCCTCCGGCAGCGCCACCAGCCAGTGGCCGCACAGATGGATGCGGGTGTCGGAAGCCGGAGAGTCTGAGAGCGCCTGCATGGCGCCGGGAGGTGGACCAGCCCGGCGTGTAGGTCAATCGGCGAGCATGCCACCCCACGGCTCAGCCGGCCTCGCTCCCCTGGCCGCGGCTCGCCAGGGCGCGAATGAGATAATACAGCATGATCAGGAAAATAAGGGCGCCGAGCACGATCGCGAAGGGGCCGGCATAGACATCCCAGGCATCGGCGGGCGGCGCGTCATTGCCGACGATTGTTCCGACATGCTCAAGGCCCCAGGCGGAAATCAGCGCACCGGAAAAGGCCGCCAGCGCGAACAGGAGGATGGAAAACCAGCCCGACGGTTCGGCCGCCGCCGGCGGCGGCGCGACCGCGTCAGCATCGCCCGTTTCGAGATCATCTATGAAGGTCGTTGCCACGCGCCGCGGGCCCTGACGCAATTGGGCTTCCTCGGGGGCGGGCGCGAAGGGCAGGTCGTCATCCGCCCGGGTTTCAGCGTCATCGGCGCGCGTGTCCTCTTCGCCGGCCAGTTCGGAAACCGCACGGGTGATCTCGTCGACACTCGGGCCGTCATCCGCGCCGGTTTCATCGCCGCGCGGGGCTGCGCTGCCCGCCGGTTCGGCTTCCGGCGTGTCGTCTTCGCCGAGAATTCGGCTGAGCCGTTCGGACACGGCGCGCGCGGCCGCTTCGGTACTGGTATCGCCCGTATCGCTTTCATCGGAGGGGTCGGCCTCCTCTATGATCGCGATCCGGGCCTCGCCGGACTGCGTCTCGACCCGCTGAGCCGTTTCACGCGGGGCGAGCACGGCGCTTGCGCCGTCAAAAACCGGGCGGATCACCGGGCTCGGCGATTCCGGCAGGTCGAAAGCGTCTTCCAGGAACAGCGCCCGCTCGGCACCGCGCCGGCGCACCAGAGCATCGACAAGGAGGGTGCGCCCCTCGATCTGCGCCTTGCGCCAGGCCGAGAAGGCTTCTGCGGCGCGCAGTTTCTCGCCCGAATTGACAAGCGCCAGCACTTCAGAGCCCAGGAACGCCTCGATCCCGATATTGAAGGCCAGGCAGACGAGCGCGTCGAATTCGTTCTGGGCAAGCGGGGCATGGACATGCTCGGCCACCGCTTTCTCGACCGGCGGCAGGTCGTATTCGCGCAGGATCGCGTCGGCATTCTCTTCACTGATTCTCAGGCCCTCGCGCGCCGAACGCGTATGGCCATAGCCGATCATGTATTCGCCGCCGCCGATCGCCACGGAATGCTCCCGGTAGCCCTCAAACCGCTTGATGAGATCAAGCCCCGCTCTGGAAATCCGCATGCGTCGAGCCATCGGTTGCTCCGATACGGGACATGCCGCCCCTGTCTGTGCCCTGCCGCTGCAAACGACAGGCCGGACCGGCTTGCAAGGGCCCGGCTAGATCAAGACCAGCGTGGCCAGTCCCAGGAAGCTGAAAAAGGCAATGACATCTGTCAGCGTCAAGACAAAGACGGACGAGGCCACGGCCGGGTCGGCGCCCATCCGCTTCAGCCCCAGCGGCACGAGAATGCCTGACAGGCCGGCCCAGAGAAAGGTTGCCAGCATGGCGATGGCAATCACCAGCGACAGCATGCCATCACGGAACCAGACAAAGGCAATCGCGCCAACGCCAAGAGCGAAGATGAAGCCGTTGACGAGCCCGGTCAGCGTCTCTCGCAGAACGGCGCGGCGCGCCGCCGAGCCCTCGAGTTCGCGTTCGGCCAGGCCGCGCACGGAGACGGCAAGGCCCTGGCTGCCGGCATTGCCGCCGAGCGCCGCCACGACCGGCATCAGGATTGCCAGCTGCACGATTGCATCGAGCGTGCCCTCGAAAAGCGAGATCACGGCCGCCACCGCAAAGGCCGTGGCGAGATTGACGGCCAGCCAGGGGGCGCGGGCACGGACCGCCTCGATCACGGTGTCCGAGCCATCCGCCGAGCGGACATTCGAAAGGGCGAGAAGGTCTTCGGTATTCTCGTCCTGGATGACATCGACCATGTCATCGACCGTGATGATCCCGATCAGGCGTCCGTCGCCATCCTTCACCGGCGCCTGGGCCAGGGAATATTTCTGGAACTGGTAGGCGACATCCTCCTGGTCCATGTCGCCGACAATGTCGCTTTCCAGCGGCACCATGATGTCGGTCAGGGCCGTATCACGCGAAGCGCGCAGCAGCATGGAGAGCACCACCGCGCCTTTGGGATGCATGCCGGGATCGACCACATAGATCTCGTAGAACTGCTCGGGCAGGCGCTCGCCCTCCTCGCGGGCATGATCGATTGTCTCGCCGACGGTCCAGAACTCCGGCACGGCCACGAATTCGCGCTGCATGAGGCGCCCGGCCGTTTCCTCGTCATAGGCAAGCCCCTGTTCCAGCTGGGCGCGCTCGCGCGGGGCCACATCCTTGAGCAGGGCTGTGCGGCGTTCCTCGTCAAGATCCTCCAGGATGGCCGTCGCATCGTCGGAATCGAGCGCGTCGAGCGCGCTGCGCACCACCTCGCCGGGCAGGTTGCGTACCGCATCGCGGCGATATTCATCGCGCAGTTCAATCAGTATATTCGCCGCCAGCTCCCCACCCAGAAGGCCGACAGCCCGGCAGAAAACCTCGCGGTCGAGCTGTTCCAGCGCATCGGAGGCGTCCGCCGGGTGCAGGCGCAGAAGCGTGCGCGACAGCCAGCGCCGATCGGCCTCGTCCACGGCATCGGCCATGTCCGCGATCAGCACCGCGTCGATCTTCGGCGATTCCTCTTCAGGCGTGTGGTCTTCGGGTTCCGACATGGCGCGATGTGTGTGACGAAAAGGCCCGGCAGGGCAAGAAGGAGTTCCGGCGAAACCCGGTTTCGGGCCAGTCCGTTGCAGCCGCGTCGCATCCCTGTCAGCCTTTGCCCGTGCAAAAGGCCCGCACGCATCGCTCGCGTTCGCGCGCCAGAAATTGCCGGGCGGCCTGGCCGTCTTCAGGGCCGTCATAAAGGCCGAGCTCGCGCAGGAGGATGAAAAAGCCCGGCGCCGGCAGCCCGGCCCGTGCGCGCGAAATCACCATGCTGGCCAGTTGCGGCTCGCCGCGGCCCGCCTGCTCGCGCATCAGGTCTTCGAGCATCATGGCCGCGCGGTGTATTCGGTGAGGCGGGCGAAGCTGCAATCGCGCAGCCAGTTCGCCATAGGTGAGGGGTCGGCCGGCGCAGGCGGCGGCCACAAGGCATTCTTCAAGCCGCTCCGCCATCAGACCGGCCAGGTCTCCAGCCTGTAGGCGCTGTCCCAGAACATCCATTCCAGTTGCGCCGAGCGGCGATAGGCCAGCTGCATGCGGCGGATACTGCGCGGGGCGCACTCGGCAGCCACGCGGTCGATCGTTTCGAGAACCCCATCAACAGCCTCGGAGAAATCCTCCCCGGCATAGGTGTCGATCCAGGCGCGATAGGGATTGTCCGGACCGGCGCGTTCATGAATGGCCAGGCCCACCTCCCGGTAGATCCAGAAACACGGCAGGAGCGCGGCAAGGCCCACCTCGAAAGGCTCCTGCGCGCAGCTGGCCTGCAGGAAATGAACATAATGATGGCACGCCGGGCTCAGCTCGGCGGCCTCGAAGGTGGCCTGCGAGACGCCGAACCGTTCGAAATACTCCGCATGCAGCTCGCGCTCGACCAGGATCGCCACTTCGGCGCCCTTTGCGAACTGGACGACATGATCGGCACTCCAACCCTTGGCCGCCACCAGCGACAGGCCGCGCGCAAATCCTTCGAGATAATGCGCGTCCTGGATCATGTAGTGGCGGAATTTCTCTTCCGGCAGGACGCCCTCGGCCAGTTCCCGGTTGAACGGCATGTCACGTGTCGTTTCGAACAGTTCGAGATTGGCCTGCCAGGCGGCTTGCGTGAAACCTGTCATGTGTGCGCGCTCCATCGGCTTGTCTGGTGGGTGATCAGGGTTCGGCTGACCAGTCGGGAAGGCCGCCGGCACGGCGGAATGCCTTGAGCGAGACCGGGTCAAACCGGCTGGCGCCCAGGGCAAGGTCGGCCAGGGTCATGTCGGACAGGAACAGGCGCAGGCAGGCTTCCGCACCGCTCCAGACCATGTCGGGGCCATCGATGCGGCCGAGCGCGCCGGCGCCGGCCGGCCTCTGGCGCCGGCGCCAGGGGCGTTCGTCATCCATCCGGTCGAAAATGTCGACAAGCGCGATCTGTTCCGGCTTTTCGGCAAGGCGGAACAGGCGGGGCGTGCTGTCATCCGCCCGGACCAGACCGGAAAGGCGCAGTTTCCAGAGCACAAGCCCGGCCACCCCGGAGGATACGCCGAGCGCGTCGGCCATCCGTTCACGGGTCAAAGCCGGCCGGCCGGGCTGTGAAAGATGGATCAGCGCATTCACGCCAAGGACGATCTGACGATTGAGATACATGGCTCCAGAGGCTTTTTGATTTCGATACGAAACTAAACGCCCTGACGCAGGCTTGTCAAACTGATTTCGAAACGCTATTAATCGGTCATGATGCAGAAGACCGGCCCCGCCTCGCCGCAATGCGCCGCCGACATGCTGTTCCACCTGGCGCGGTCCGCCGGCCAGGATGACAGCGCAACGCCGCTGACACCGGCGCAATGGGCGGCCTTGCGCTTCTTCGCGCGTGCGAGCCGGCCGTCACGCACACCGTCGGGTTTTGCCAGTTTCCACGCCACGACCCGCGGAACGGCGTCACAAACCGTCAAATCGCTGGAACGACTCGGGCTTCTCGCCCGCGTGCGCGCCCCGCAGGACGGGCGAAGCGTGAGCTTCGAGCCGACCGAGGCGGGCCGTGATCGCCTTTCCCGCGATCCCATGAGGCGGCTTGAAGCCGCGCTTGGGCGGCTGTCGGAGGGCGATGTGCGCCGGCTTTGCGAGGTGTTGCAAGCCTCGATGGAAGCGGTCGCCGGCGCGCAGGAGGCGGCCGTGCTTGGCACCTGCGGGGATTGCCGCAATCTGACGCCGGCCGAGGATACGGAAGGCGGCCTGCCCGGCTGCGCCTGCACCGGGGATCGACTGGCCCCGGCGGATTTCGACAGGCTCTGTGTGCGCTATGCGCCGGATCCATCGCGCCTCGGCAAGACGGCAAGGGGCGGCCATGAATGACCGGACACGGGCCTGGCGCGGATTCTCGACCGCCGAGCTGGAAGGCAAGCTGGAAGAGCTGGAACGCCTGGTCGACAGCGGTATGCTGACGGAACGTTCGCTTTCCCAGCAACTCGACGAGATCGGCATTATCCAGAGCGAGCTTGCCCGGCGGCGCAATGACGCCGGTGATGACAAGAAGGCTTACTGATGCGCCGGCACGGCCCGGCCCTGCCCGCCGGCTTATTCGGCCGGAACGCCCGGCTCCGGGCCGGGGCTTTCCGTTGGAAAGCCGGCCTGTGCGGCGATCCAGGCGGCGCGGATATCCTCTGAACGGTCATGGGCGCCGTCCGGCTTCCAGCCGGGCGGGTTGACCATGCGCCCGGCCCAGCGCCAGGGCCGCAGCCCGTCACTCCAGCAGTCGCGAACGAGCGCTGCGAGCTCGTGATAGGCAACGACAAGCGGGTTGTGACTGTGCAGGGGTTTCACGATGCCGTAATTGCAGGGCTCGTCATCGCGCTCGGCCTGGAAAGTGCCGAACATCCGGTCCCAGACGATGAAGACGCCGGCATAATTGCGGTCGAGATAACGCGGATTGGTGGCGTGGTGGACGCGGTGATGGCTCGGCGTGTTCATCACGGCTTCGAACCAGCGGGGCATCCGGCCAATCGCCTCTGTATGGATCCAGAACTGGTAGAGAAGGTTCAGCCCGCTGGCGAAGAAGACATAGGCTGGGTGGAAGCCGAGCAGCACGATCGGCCAGCCCAGGATGATCAGTCCGGTGAACGGCCCGAACCAGGGCTGCCTGAGCGCGGTGGTGAGATTGTAATGGGTGGAGGAATGATGGGTGACATGCTCCATCCAGAACCAGCGTATGCGATGCGCGAAACGGTGCTTCCAGTAATAGACGAGGTCATAAAGCCCGAAGACCGCAATGAAGCTCCACCAGGTCACCGGCATCTCGAACAGCCGGTAAGGCCAGGCCAGCAACATCAGCCAAAGCGCCGCCGCGCCTGTCAGCGTGTTGACCACGACATTGCCGAGCCCCATCGCCATGGAGGTGATGGCATCCTTCGTCTCATAGCGCCCGCCCGCGCGTCCCGTCGCCACCGCCCACCACTCGATGGCAACAGCCAGCACGAATGCCGGCGCGGCAAGTGTCGTGACAGCGGGAAAGGCAGGCATGTCGGGCATACGCTTCGTGTGAGCAGGAGGCGAGCAAGTGTCAAGCGCGTGCGCTGGCGCGCTTGCACCCTGGAGGTTCATGTGACACATTTTGTGTCACAATCGCGAGGTGCCGGCAATGGGCAAACAGATGAGCGTACGCGAACTGCGCGCCGCGCTTTCACGGATCGAACATGAACTGGCCGAACATGGCGAGATCGAACTCACGCGGAACGGGGATGTTATCGCTGTGGTGACACAGAAGCCGGACAAGCCGAAGGCGTTCGCTGGACGCCGTGAGCTGCGTGAACAGCTGCCGGAATGGCCCGCAGGGACCATCAAGGAGTTGCTTGGCGACGCGCGCGGACGCTACTGATGTGGCTGCTTGATACCAGTGCCCTGTTGAAGGTCACGTTCAATGAACCCGGCGCTGATCAGCTTGATGCGATGCTGATTGGGCGCGCAGATCTCGCTGTATCACGGCTGGCCATGATTGAAGCGATCGCCGCTACCAGGAAGGCGCAACGAGAGGAGCGCCTTAGCGAAGAGGACGCCGAACTCATACTCGATGTCTGGCTCGGCGAACACATCGACGACTTGCATGTCTTGCCCCTGAACGATGAGATCGCAGCCGCCACCGTCAGGCTGATACGCGAGATCGCCCCCCTGCCTCTTCGGGCGGCTGACGCCCTGCACATACAGACGGCGCTGCATCATCAGGCGGTCAGATTCGTCACCGCAGACCGACAGCAGGCGAATGCGGCGCGTTTTCTCGGCCTCGATACGTTTGGCGTGACCCCCGCTTGACGCCCCTTGCGTCAGGGGCAGTCTCTTGGCTGCCGATAGTAACCAATCAGGAGGAGACGCGCCATGCAGACCGTGAAGGATTATGAGACGATCAAGCTGGAGAAGGATGGCGCCGTTGCGGTGCTGACCCTCCACCGGCCGGAGAAGATGAACGCCTTCACCGGGCAGATGATGTACGAGATGATGGATGCGTTCGACCAGACCGACGCCGATGACGATATTCGTGCGGTGATCGTCACCGGCCATGGCGACCGCGCCTTCTGCGCCGGGGCAGACCTGTCCTCGGGCGCCGAAACCTTCGACTATGACGCGCGCGCCGAAACCGGCGAGGCCGGGCGCACCGAGGATATCGACATCAAGCGCGATGGCGGCGGACGGCTGACGCTGCGCATCTTTGACAGCCTCAAGCCCGTGATCGGCGCGATCAATGGTGCCGCCGTCGGCGTCGGCGTGACCATGCAGCTGCCCATGGATATCCGCATCGCCTCGGAAAATGCCCGCTTCGGCTTTGTGTTCAACCGGCGCGGCATCAACCCCGAAGCCGCCTCGAGCTGGTTCCTGCCCCGGCTCGTGGGCATCTCGAAAGCGCTGGAATGGTGCTATTCCGGCCGCGTCTTTCCCGCGCAGGAGGCGCTGGACGGCGGCCTCGTGCGATCGATCCATCCGCAGGCCGAACTCTTGGATGTCGCGCGCGAAATGGCCCATGAGATCGCCGACAACACAGCCGCCGTCTCGACGACGCTCACGCGCCACATGATGTGGCGCATGCTCGGCGCGCCGCACCCGATGGACGCTCATATTGTCGACAGTGCGGCCATCTATGAGCGCGGCCAGAGCGCCGATGCCAAGGAAGGCGTGATGAGTTTCCTCGAAAAGCGCAAGCCCGATTATCCGGTGAAGGTCTCCGACGGCCTGCCGAGCTTCTGGCCCTGGTGGGACGAGCCGGAATTCGACTGGATCAGCAAACAGAGCTGAACACCAGACAGGCACTGGCGCAAGCGCCCCGGCCCGGGTTAGCAAGGGTTCGGACACCCCACTCAGGGAGGGGAATTTGCGCACTTTCATCCTGCTTGGGCTCGCCATTCTGGCCGGGCTCGCCATAGGCATACTCGCCGACCGGCATCCGGCCTCCCGGCCCGTCATCAATGATATCTGGCCGGGCAAAGATGCACCGCTCGTAAAGCTTGCCGAAGGGGCGAGCACCCTGCCGCAGGGCGCCCTTGCCGAGCACGGCCTGCGCGCCTGTTTCAGCCGCAACCAGGCGTATGAGCAGGCCCCGCCGGATTGGATGCAGCGCCGCGCGCTCGGTCCCGGCAATGCGGCGCGCGAGCCGGCCCGGCCCGCGCCGGACCTCTCGGACCATCCCGGCCTCGTCAAGCTGGAGCAGATCCTCTCGCCGGCCGGCGCGCAGCGCCATCACTGCGCCGCCACCCGTATCGGCGAAAACTGGTTCCTGACCGCAGCCCACTGCGTGAAGTTCCGCGGCCACGCGGCGAGTGTCTATGACATGCTGATCATCGCCCCGCAGGCGGATGTGGCCACCGCGGATGCGCGCATCCTGCCCGTGGAAGGCGCGGTCTGTCACGAGGCCTGGTATGATCAGACGAACAAGTTCGATGATGATGTCGCGCTTGTCTATGTCGCCGACACCGCCGGGCTGGCCGATGTCCCTGTCGCGCGCCTCGACGGGGCGGACGGCTTCTCACTGCCGCCACAGGCCTTCGAGCGGCTCTATTTCGCCGGCTGGGGCAAGAATGGCGACAATCGTTTCCTGCAGGGCGGCATGCTGGACCTGATCGCCCTTGGCGAGACGCTCGTCCTGGCCGATGAAACCGGGGGGTTCGGCCCGTGTGTCGGCGACAGCGGCGGCCCGCTCTATGCGACCGGCGGCGGGCGTGAGCCTGTCGTGGCCGGTGTGCTGTCCTCGGTCACCAATGATGCCTGCCCGCCCTATGACCGGGCCTTCTATGTGCGCGTCAAGAGCTTCGCCGAATGGATCAGGGGCGCGATGGCCACCTGCGCCCAGGATGGGCAATTCGTCTGCCGGCCCGGCGAGCCCCGCAGCGAGGCTGGCTGATCAGCCATCCTCGCGATAGGCGAGGACTGTCAGGGCCGAAAACAGCGCGAACAGGGCCGGAGACCAGGCCGCGATGGCCGGCGGGGCGGCGCCGGCAGCGCCGAGGCTGGACGAGAGCTGGGTGATGAAGAACAGCCCGATAGCAGCGCTCGCCCCGGCGGCGATCAGCTGCGAGTTTCCCCCGAGCCGCGACAGGCGCAGGCAGACCAGCGCCCCGATCAGGGCCATGGCCACGAACAGGGCCGGCGCGGCCAGGAGCGACCACCAGCGCATCGTGTAGCGCGAAGCATCGAGACCGGCCGCCGACGTCCTCTCGATGAAAGCCGGCAGGTCCCAGAAGCCGATCGTGGCCGGGCTGGCAAAGCGGTCCAGCAACTGGCCGGCATCCAGGCTTGTCGGGATCGACAGATAGTCCCGGCTGACCGGCGGCTGACCGGGCACGTTTTCCGTCAGGTCCTCCAGCTGCCAGAAGCCGTCGCGGATCAGCGCGCGGCGCGCATCGATCCGGCGCACGAAACGGTAATCGCCGCTTGGCTGGCCATCGCGGAAAATCCGCTCTTCCTCAAGCAGCTTCACGTCCGCGAGCACGGCGCCATTCTCGAGCACACGGTCGGCATGAATGACGATCTGGCTGGTCCGGTCACCCTCCCTCAGCCAGATATCGCCCCGGTCCTGCGTTGCGGCAACGGGTTTGCCCTCGCGCAGTATTTCCGCCCGCGTGGCTTCGAAGGTGGCCATCATGCGCGCACCGACGGGATTGATGATCATTGTCGATACAAGCCCCGCCAGGAGCGCCAGCAAGACAAGCGGGGTCAGGAAGCGCCAGGCCGACATGCCGCTGGCGCGGATGATGGACAGTTCCGAGCGGCGGTTGAGGCGAGAAAAGGCAATCATCGCCGCGATCAGGAGCGCAAAGGGCAGCGTCTGCTCGATCAGCATCGGCATCTTCATCAGCGAGAGGCTCAGGGCCTGGCCGGCATCGAGCTCGACGTCTCCCCCGACCGTGCGCATCTGCTCAACCACATCGACCAGAAGGATGGCCAGGATGAACACGCTGAGCACCAGGGCAAGTCCCTGAAGGCATTGCATGAGGATATAGCGCGACAGGCGCGGGAACAGCGTCATGCCGGCGCCTCCCGGCTCTCCAGGCGCTCGCGCAGCAGGAAGCGCCGGCGGCGCGCGGTTTTCGAAAGCCGTGGTGTCCTGAAGACGAGCCAGGCAAGAACCGCCATGGTCGCCAGCGGAACGCCATACTGGACCGGGTTCAGTGCGGGATCATCCGCGCTGGCCGATTGCACCGAGAGCTGGACGATGACGAGCACCAGCGCCCCGACCGTCGCGATCGCAATCCGGCGACTGTAGCCACGCCGGGAAAAATCCCCCCCGATGACCGCCATGACCGCGATCAACGCCATGGCGATGTTCAAGAGCGGCGTGGTCAGGCGCGCATGGCCTTCGGCGAGGAAGGCATCGGCGTTCTGCACCTCCATATAGTTTTTCCGATCCACGAAGAAGAGCTCGTAGAGATACCGGTCGGAGGATTTCAGGATGACCTCGCCTTCCTCGCGCAGGAAAGGGGTGAGGTCGAAGGTGTATTGCTCGAAATCGAGTATGGAAAGCGAATTGTTCTCGTCGAGATCATGGATCTGGCCATTGCGCATCACGATGGCCGGCCGCCCGTCCACCTCGATCATGGTGCCGGACTGGGCCAGGTAATCGACGGCCCGTTCGGGATCACGCGAATCGGAGATGAGAATTCCGCGAAGCTGGCCGCCCTGGGAATCGCGCGCAAAAAAGGTCAGGTTGTCATTGGCTTGTGTGAACTGGCCCGGGCGGATCAGCGAGGCGGCCAGGTCCGCGCGCGCATCCGAGACCGTTTCGCGTAACTGGCGCTGGGCGGTCGGCTGAACGAACAGGCCGATCAGGAGGTGAACGATCGCCGCCATCACGGCCAGCCGGATCACCGGCGAGGCGACCTGCCAGCGTGACATGCCCGCCGACTGGGCGACCACGATTTCGCTGTCCCTGTGGATACGATTGAGCGACCAGACCGCCGCGATAAACAGGGCGAGCGGCGTGAGAAGCGCAATGATCTGCGGAGCGCCGAGCGCAACCACATAGAAATAGGTCAGCGCCGACTGGCGGTTCTCAATGATCAGGTCTGTGCGCGAGAGCCCCTGCGCGAGGAGCGCGAGAAGGGCAAGACCGCCGACAATGATCAGGACGGTGCGAAACACCTGCCGGAACAGATAGGTCTGAATCAGGTTCATGAGGATGCCGCGACTGCCAATGACCGGGCCGGCCTTGGCTCGGCCCTGAATTTCCCTTGCTAGCGAGTTGCGCTCGCGCCGTCGATGCTTAGTTTCCCGCGTAAACGGAGTGAAATGCATATGAAAATTACATTCAGCGACACAGCTAAGGCAGACATTGTTGCGTTTGTCGTCGATCAGGGGGCAAAGCTCCCCGAGGCGGCGCAAGAGCTGGACGAGACTTGCGGAGGGCTGCTCAGTGAAGCCGCGGCGGCCGACCGTTTCAAGGGCAAGACCGGCCAGCAGGTCATGATTGTGCTGCCCGGGACGTGCCAGGCCCGCCGCGCCGTGCTGGTCGGCGGCGGCAAGGCCGGCGAGCGTGACGCGCGTGCATGGGAGAAGATCGGCGCGGGCCTCGTCAAATCCCATGCCGGCAGCGGTTTCAAGTCGCTCGCCCTGCACGCCGACACGCCCGAAAACGCCGCGGCCGCCGCCGGGGGCGCGAAGCTCGCCGCCTATCGCTTCGACACCTATTTCACCCGGCTGAAGGACGAGGACAAGCCGAGCCTGGAAACACTCTCGCTGGTCCTGGCCGATGATGCGGGCGCGAAAAGGGCCTTCCAGCCGGTCGATGCCGATACGGATGGCACCGCGCTGGCGCGCGACCTCATGCATGAGCCGCCGAACATCCTCTACCCGGCCGCCTTTGCCAAACGGATCAAGGATCTGGAGGGCGACGGGCTCGAGGTCGAGGTGCTGGGCGAGAAGGAGATGGAAAAGCTCGGCATGGGCGCCCTGCTCGGGGTTGGCCAGGGCTCGGTGCGCGAAAGCCAGCTCGCCGTGATGAAATGGATGGGCGGCAGTGAAGGCGAGGATCCGGTCATCCTCTGCGGAAAGGGCGTGTGCTTCGACACGGGCGGTATCTCGCTGAAACCCGGCCCCTCAATGGAGGACATGAAGGGCGATATGGGCGGGGCGGCCGCCGTCACCGGCACGATGCTGGCGCTGGCGCGGCGCAAGGCAAAGGCCAATGTGATCGGCCTTGTCGGCCTTGTCGAGAACATGCCCGACGGCAATGCGATCCGCCCGGGAGACATCCTTACCTCTGCCTCGGGCCAGACCATCGAGGTGCAGAATACCGATGCCGAGGGCCGGCTCGTCCTGTCCGACGTGCTCTGGTATGCGCAGGAGCATTTCAAGCCTGCCGCGATTGTCGATCTTGCGACCCTGACCGGCGCCATCATCATCTCGCTCGGCCATGAACATGCCGGCCTGTTCTCGAACAATGACGCGCTGGCCGGCGCGATCACGCAAGCCGGCGAAGGGTCCGGCGAGACCGTCTGGCGCCTGCCCCTCGGCGAGCCCTATGACAAGCTTCTGAAATCGAAATTCGCCGATATGCGCAACATTGGCGGGCGGGCCGCCGGCTCGGTCACGGCCGCGCAATTCCTGCAGCGCTTCGTGAGCAAGGATATTGCCTGGGCCCATCTCGACATAGCCGGCGTGGCCTGGCGTGATGGCGAAAAGGACGCGACCGATCCGGCATGGGCCTCGGGTTTCGGCCCGCGCCTGCTCAGCCAGTGGATCGCCGAATCCTACGAAGCCTGATACGCTCCCGGTCGAACGAGCGGGTCTGCGACATGGATCTCATCATTCAGTTCACCGCGCTCAAGCCAGAGACGATCGACAAGCTCCTCGCCGGGCCGGGCCGTTCATACTTCGTGACCGCGACAGGGATTTGCGAGGACAGCGAGGAAAGCGCCGGGGGCGCGGCAGGCCGGGCCACCACCTGGTCCCGCCTGCTCGGCGCAATCGGCTTGGCGCGGCCGCCCGAACCGGCAGATCCCGAGCCGGTCCATGTCTTCGATCCCAGCGTCGGCGAGGGCGAACGCGAAGACACGGGCAAGGCCTGGCACGGACTGCATTTCTGCCTGACCGGCCAGCCCGACGGGGGCGAGTATCCGCTTGCCTTCATGGATGTGGGCGGTCATCCGATCTCGCAACACGACGGCTATCAGTCCGCCCGCGTGTTCGGGCCGGGTGAAACCGCTGAAATCACGGCCTCGCTCGCGGATTTCGGCGAGGCCGGCATTCGCGGCAATTATGACAGTGAACGCATGATCGCAGAAAACCTCTATCCGGACGGCGCCTGGGACGATCCGGCGTGCCTGGACAGCCTTGTCGATGCCTATCGGCGCGTCCTCGCCTTCCTCGAGCGGTTGACACGGCGCGGCCTCGGCTTTGCGGTGCAGCTGACATGAGCGCGCAGACGGGTCCGGAATGGTGGTTCTATCACCTCGAACGCTCGAGCCTCGAACGCGCGGCCGCCCCGCTGATCGAGAAATGCCTGGAGCGTGACTGGCGGGTCCTCGTCGTGTCGGCAAATGCCGAGCGGCGCGCCCGGCTCGACGAGACGCTCTGGTCCTGGCGCGATGACAGTTTCCTGCCGCATGGCGAGGCCGGCGCCGAGGGACTGGACCCGGCCCGCCAGCCAGTGCTGATCGCCCCGGAACCGGAAAATCTCAACACCGCCTCGGTCGCCCTGTTGCTTGATGGAACACGGCTGGAACCGCAGGCCGGTTTCAGGCGCTGCATGGTGATGTTCGACGGCAGCGACACGCAAACCCGAAGCATCGCCCGGGACCAGTTCAAGGCGGCAAGACAGGCCGGGCTCACCTGCCGCTACTACCAGCAGACCCCGTCCGGTGGCTGGCAGAAAGCCGGCGGCTGAACGGGCAGACGGCAGAATGGCCGAGCCGCCGCGCGCCCCTCATCACCTGGCCGCAAGCATACGCGCGCGTGGCGGCAGCGAATGGCACCTCATCCTTCGCTATCTCCTGATTGGCGCTATGGCGACACTCGTCCATACCGCCGTGTCGGTTTCGCTGCTGCTGCTCACGCCGATCTCGCCGCTTTACGGCCATGTCGCCGGCTTTCTCGCCGGGTTCGTTGTCGCGGCGACCGGTCATGCCCGCTACACATTCAAACTGGAGACGGGACAAGGGGCGGCGATTGCGCGTTTCTTCCTCGTGGCGCTGGCCGCGCTGATCATCAGCGAGGCGGCGCTGGCCCATCTTATCGGCGCATGGGGCGTCGCGCCGCTCAACGCCCAGCTCGCCGCCATTGGCGTCTCCGTGGCCTGCTCATTCACGCTGGCACGACTCTGGGCCTTCTGACAGCGCCGGGATTCACACGGGGGTCTTGTCGGCCGGCGGTTTGCCCGGCCGGCTGATCAGGGTGATCACCAGTCCGACAAGGGCAAGCAAGCCGAGCGTGGCGCCGATGGGCACCAAATCGCCGGGCAGGGTCCCGGTCCAGATATAATGGATCGCAGGATAGAGCGCCGCGATCAGCGCGACGAGGAAAACAAGCTTGAAATAAGCGATCACGGCTTTCATCACGAGGCCTCCTTGACGCGGTCAATATAGCGCATTTCACCGGCACACCCCACAGGTTGCCGGCAGGCGTGGCGCCGGCTATAGGCGCGGCGAGTATCCAGACACCGTCCAGCCAGCAGGAATCCCGACATGGCCATTCAGCGCACCTTTTCCATCATCAAGCCCGACGCCACCGCGCGCAACCTCACGGGGGCGATCAACAAGGTCATCGAGGAAGCCGGCCTGCGCATCGTCGCCCAGCGGCGCATCCTGATGACGGAGGGCCAGGCCAAGCGGTTCTACGAGGTCCATGCCGAACGCCCCTTCTATGGCGAGCTCGTCGAATTCATGACCTCCGGCCCGGTCGTCGTTCAGGTGCTGGAGGGCGAGGACGCGGTTGCGAAATACCGCGAGGTCATGGGCGCCACCAACCCTGAAGAAGCCGCCGACGGCACGATCCGCAAGCTGTATGCAAATTCTATCGGCGAGAATTCCGTGCACGGCTCCGACAGCCCGGAAAACGCCGAGATGGAGATCCGCCAGTTCTTCAGCCAGGCCGATATCATCGGCTGACGGGCCGTGCGTGGGGCATGACAGGCGCATTGCGCCATCGGCAGAGAACCGGAAAAGCCCGGGCGGTGATGGCCCGGGCTTTTGCCTGTGCGGGGATGCCGTCTGGGCTCAGGCGCCGACCGGGCCGCCCTGCTTGCGGCGCAGAGCCATGACACTGGGGCGCGGCGGCATGTCCGGGGCGAAATCCGGCCAGCGCGTGGTCGGCGCCTCATAGGTTGCACCATCCCCGTCGCCGGGATGCTGGACCGCGACGAACAATGTCTCTCCATCCTCGGTGAAACGCGGCCCGCAGACTTCCGCGCCCACCGGCGCGCGGAAAAAGGCCCGCCCGGTCCCGCGCAGCGGCCCGTCCGTTTCCAGCGCCCAGACACCATCGGCCGCGCCGGTATCCTCATTGCCATCGGTCGAGACCCAGAGCCGGCCTGCCGGGTCGACTGCGCAATTGTCCGGGCTGGCGAACCAGCCATTTTCGCTTGTCGCCGGGTTCCAGGCGGCGCCGACTTCCGGGCGGGCCGGATCGCCGCATTTGACGAGAATCTCCCAGTCCGAACGTGTCGCCGTGAAATCGCCGCCGGGTTCGCGGATCTCGATGATATGGCCGAATTCATTGGCCGCGCGGGGGTTGGCGGCATCCACCTCATCCGCACTGCGCCGGGAATTATTGGTCAGCATGACATAGACCCGGCCGCTGGCGGGGTCGGGCTCGACATCCTCGGGCCGGTCCATCGGCGTGGCTTCGAGCAGATCAGCGGCCCGGCGCGTCTCGATCATCACATCGGCCTGGCTGTCGAAGCCGTTCTCGGCCGTCAGCGGCCCTTCGCCATGGACCAGCGGCCTCCATTCCAGCGTGCCGTCATCGGCAAAGCGCGCGACATGGAGCGTGCCCTCATCGAGAAGCTCCATATTGGCGGCGCGGTTGCCGGGATCGACCGGGCGAGCCGAGACGAATTTGTAGAGATAGTCGAAACGCTGATCATCGCCCATGTAGACGACGACACGGCCATCCGGCGCGATCACGCTTTCCGCGCCCTCATGCTTGAACCGGCCGAGCGCCGTGCGCTTTCGCGGCGTCGAATTCGGATCGAGAATGTCGACCTCGACGACCCATCCGTAGCGGTTCGGTTCATTCGGCTCGCTTTCGAGATTGAACCGGTCGAAATAGCGCCCCCACTGATACCAGCCGCCCGGAATGCCGTAACGCTGGTAATTCGCGGCCTCGCGATGGGCTTCGGGGAGCTCGCCGAGGAAATAGCCATTGAAGTTTTCCTCGGCCATCAGATAGGTGCCCCAGGGCGTGATCCCGCCGGCACAATTGTTCATCGTGCCCATGACGAGGCTGCCCGTTTCATCGAGAGAGGTCTTCAGCCGTTCATGGCCGGCGGCCGGACCGGTCAGCCGGATCGCCGTGCCGTCCGCCATGATCCGGCGATTATAACGCGAT
>JAAANZ010000001.1 GCA_009909065.1 Alphaproteobacteria bacterium
AGATCACCGCGTCGAAGGCGCCATCGGCAAAAGGCAGGCAGGTCGCATCCCCGATGAGGAAACCCGTCAGCCGCGGCGAAACGCCTGGCCGGGCAAGCCCTTCGCTCTCGAGCCAGGCCAGCCCGTCCCGCGCCCGGGCGACAGATGCGCGGTCGAGATCCAGCCCCACAACATCGACATCGCCGCGCATGTGCAGGCCATGAACATGCCGCCCCTCGCCGCAGCCAAGGTCCAGCACGCGTGCGCCGGGTTTCAGGCACAAGCGATCGAGGCGCGCTGTCAGCATGCCGGCGCCATCGCCCGGCGGATGAGCCCGTCATATTTCGGGGCAATTGCGCTCCAGTCGAAAACGGTGCGCGCGCGTGCAAGACAGGCCCTGGCCACGGCCTGATGGCGAGCCGGATCGCCGAGCAGCCCGGCAATGGCGCTTGCCAGAGCGCGGGCATCGCCCCGGGGCACGACAAGGCCAGCCTCGCCGGCCACCTCGGGCAAAGCGCCGCCATCACTGACGATGACCGGCGTGCCGCAGGCCATGGCCTCGGCTGCGGGCAGGCCGAAGCCTTCATAAAGCGAGGGCGTGACCGCTATCGTCGCGGCGTTGAATTCGCGCGCCATCTCCTCGCGGGTGAGGTCATGGACGAAGCGGATGCGATGACCGAGGCCCAGCCGCGCGATCAGATCCTTCGCCGCGCCCTTGCGCAGCCTGCCGATAACGGTGAGTTCCAGCTCGGGAAAATCCGCCAGCAGGCTGTGGAACGCCTCCACCAGGACCGGCAGGCCCTTGAGCGGCGTGTCAGCGCTCGCCGTCGTCACCAGCCGCGCCGGGGTGCGCGGCACATCGCCCAGCGGACGGAAGGCCGATGAATCGACACCAAGCGGGATCGGCGTGATCCGCGCCGGATCGACGCCGAACTCGCTGACGATATCGCGCCGGGCACTCTGCGAGGGGCAGGTGACATGACGCAGCCGCGGTGCCACGCGCATCTGCATCTTCAGGAAGCTGTACCAGCGCCGCGCCAGCCAGCGATGTTTCCAGCCGCGCGCCGCGGCCACGGCCAGCCGCCGGTCATGCGTGATCGGATGGTGGATCATGGTGATGAGCGGAAGGCCGAGCCGCTCCTGTATGCGTAAGGTTCCATCGGCCAGCGTCTGATTGTCGATCACCGCATCATAGTGCTGGCGGTTCGCCCTCAGGTGGCGAAAAGCGCGTTCGCCGAAGGTGTAGGGTTCAACGAACCGGCCGGAGAGATGCCCGAAATACTCGTAACTGTCGATCGCACTCATCAGGTGGCGCGGGCGCAACGCGAAATGGCCATTATGCGGCCGGGCATACAGATCGAGAGAGTCCAGCCGGATCAGGCGCACCGGGGCGGCAAGATCGGGATAGGGCGGGCCGGAAATCACGTCGACCTCGTGGCCGAGACCGGCCAGCGCGCGGGAGAGGTAATCCACATAAACGCCCTGCCCGCCGACATTCGGCGCGGAGCGATAGGACAGGATCGCAAGCCGCAGCGGGCGCGAGGGCGCCGTATCGACGCCTTCTGCGTCGCGGCTGAGCATTTCCCCGTCCATTAATCCTCGGTCACCAGATCCCGGCCTGCAAGAATCGCATGCGCAACGCTCGTCTATGAGCGAAGCTGCGCATGACTGCAATGTCTTACGCTGCGCCAGCCTTGGCCAGGCTCCGGCCCTTGGCGCCGGCCTGTCATTCGAGCGCCGTGAAATCGATGAGGGTCGCTTCATGGCCCGTGGCTGCGAGGAAGCGCTCGAAATCGGCTCGAGGGATCGCCGTCGTGCCCGTATTGGTTAGCGGGTGAAAGTTCAGCCAGTCATGGCGCCAGAGTGCCGCGTCGAGGATGAAACGCACGCGCCCGCCGATGTCATTCATAAGCGCTAAGGCCGTGACGGAACCGGGCGTGACGCCTAGAAGCTCTTCCATGAGTTCCGCGCTTGCGAAGGACAGCCGCCGCGTGCCGATGGCGCGGTGCAGCCGGTTGAGCGCAAGCTCGCTGTCGGCATGGGCCGATATCAGGATGAACGTGTCATCCTTGTCCTTCATGAACAGGTTCTTTGTATGCCCGCCGGGCATCTCGGCCTTCAGTGCGCGCCCTTCCTCGACGGTGAAGACCGGCGCATGCCAGCGTGTGCGATGGGCAAGGCCATGAGCGTCAAGAAAGGCGAACAGATCGTCGGGGGTTGCAGCCATGGCCCCCATTCGGCAAGCCTTGACGGGTTGGTCAAGCCTTCAGGGAGCCCGCGCGCCATGCAGCTCGATTGCTACAAGATCTATGAGGTCGCACCCGACATCGTGCCCGCGCGCAGCCAGCGCGACTGGATGGATGCCTTTCCCGACCGCCACCCCTATCGGTGCCTGCCCCTGACAATGGCCAATTCCACGGGCTGGGAAATCCTGGCTCCCATGGATGTGACGATCGAATGGAATGGCGGGCCGGCCGCGGAGGATATCGGCTTCACCACGGCGGGCGACCCGCGCGCGCTCAAATCCTTTGTCGACAGTCATTTCCGGCGTGGGATCGTGACATTCCACACCGGCCACCTGTTCCGAACATCGCCTGGCTGGGGCGTCTGGGCCATGGGCGCGCCCAACTGGCCGAAGGACGGCATTGCCCCGCTGACCGGGCTGATCGAAACCGACTGGCTGCCCTTTCCCTTCACGATGAACTGGCAGATGACCCGGCCGGGGCGTGTGACCTTCCTCAAAGGAGAGCCCTTCTGTTTCATCACGCTGATGGAGCATGGCCGGCTCGAGGAGATCGAGCCGAAACGCATGAAGCTTTCCAGCAATCCCGACCTCGTTGCCGAATACGAGGCCTGGCGCGACAGCCGGGCCGATTTCAACAAGCGCCTGGGCAGCCGCGAGGCCGAGGCGATGAAGGAACGCTGGCAGCGCCACTATATGCGCGGCCAGAAAGTCACAGGAGAGAGCGTGGAAGACCACCGCACCAAGCGACGCCTGAAACCGCCGGTCGACATGTGACGGCGCGCTCGGGGGGGATGGCCCCGGCTTGGCCCCGAGGGCCGGCTGAACGAATTGTCATGGATCTTTTCGCCGTGAGCGCACAAATCCATCTTGGCAGGGCGTGCGCGCCGGCGCATCCTGCCAACCATGGCGATTGACGAATCCATCCGCCGGTTCCTGTCCGGGCTGAAACTGCCGGAGATGCAGGTGCCGGACTTTTCCGAACTCGACTGGCGCCAGACGACCGAGCGCCTGCGCCAGAGCTTTTATCGCGCCTCGCGTGCGATCGAGGCTGACGCCCCGAAAATGGCCGAGGTATCGACCCTGCCGGTCGATGGCGCCGAGGGCACGCTGAAAGGCCGTCTCTACACCCCTCTGGGCGCAGGGATCGGGGCAGGGCCCGGAATTGTCTTCTATCATGGCGGCGGTTTCGTGCTCGGCGATCTCGACAGCCATGACATCATCTGCCGGCGCCTGGCCCATGCCTCGCGCTGCCGCCTGCTTTCGGTGGACTATCGCCTGGCGCCGGAACACCGCTTTCCCGCCGCGCATGCCGATGCCGAGGCGGCCTGGCACTGGACGATCGGGCGCGCCGAATATTTCAATCTCGACCCCGAGCGCCTGGCCGTGGCCGGCGACAGTGCGGGGGGCAATCTTGCCGCCTCTGTCTGCCAGGAGATGAACCGGACGGGCGGGCCGATGCCGGCCTTCCAGCTGCTGCTCTATCCGCTCGTCCAGTTCGTCGATATCCGCACCAAGCCGATGACCTTCCAGGAGGGCGGGTTCTTCCTCTCGCCGAACCTGTTCGACTATTTTCGCGATGCCTATCTCCAGCATGAGGCCGACCGGATGGATCCGCGCGTCTCGCCGCTGTTTGCCGAAGAGGATGATTTTCGCGGCCTGCCGCCGGCGCATGTCGTCCTGTGCGGCTGGGACCCGCTGAAAGACGAGGGGCGCGCCTATGCCGACAAGCTGGCGAGTTTCGGCGTGCCGGTCACGGTGCGCGAACATCCTGGCATGGTGCACGGTTTCATGAATTTGACGGCCGTCTCCTTTCCCGCGCGCGATGCGATCCACGCCGCCGGAGACGTTGTCGGCCGCGCGCTGGGCGCGCTGAAAGCGGGCGAGGAACGCGCCTGACCCTCATGCTGGGGAGGGCCGTTCGGCCCGTCTCGAAGCATGGCGGACGCGCGCTCCCCGTCCATCCTTCGACAAGCTCAGGATGAGGTTTCTAAAGCAAGTTCGGCGCAATCGGAATCGATTGCGAACGGAGACTTGCTCACAAACAAAGAGATAAAGCGCCGGTCTGGAGTGGAACGGAAGACAGGCGCTTGAGGTCAGATTCCGCCCAAGGAAAAAGGGCGGCGCCGAAGCCCCGCCCTTCTCCTTGGTATCCGAAGCAGCCGAACCCTACCGGCCGAGGCCGAACTCCTTGGTGACGGAGACCTTGAAGGTCCGTCCGAAGGGATTGTGGGTGTAGGGGTCGTAGCTCGTATCGAAGAAAACGAGCGGCGGGTCCTCGTCGAAGACATTGACCACTGAGAGGCCGACATTGGTCTGCCACGGCTCATAGTCCCAGTTGTAGAACAGGTCGAGCGTGGTCTGGCTGTCGATTTCGAATCCGACCTCAGGATCGAAATCCTGTGAGAGATCGGGAGTGCCGCGCTCATCGTCATAGCTGTCGATGAACCGAACCACGGCGCGGATATTGTGCGAACCGACCGCGAGGTTGGCAAAGGCGTTGGCCTTCAGCTGCGGCATGGAGCGCGAGAAGTTCGACCGATTGAACTGACCCGCGCGATCGCCACCTTCAATCACCGTGCCCTCGATATCGAAATCATCGACGTCATATTCGATCACATAGGTCGCATCGCCGCCGATCGAGAAGTCGCCTCCGCTCGACAGGCTCGCCTGCCGGCGTATGTCCGTGGTGTGTATTTGCATGACCAGCGGAAAAACGTGACCGAAAATCCTTGCAGATAGTGACATTCGGCTTGATCCCGATCATTCTTGACGCACGCGTCACGATCTTAAGGTCTGCGAAAGACGTCGCAATACAAAAGCACGCCAAGCTCGATCAACAGGGAGAACACCAATGGGCATTTTCAGCCGTTCACTGACAGTTGGCACATCCGCCGCTGTCCTCGCCTTCGCCATGCCGGCCTTCGCGCAGGACACCACCGACACCGGCGAGGACCGCGACGGCGCGGTGCAGCG
>JAAANZ010000124.1 GCA_009909065.1 Alphaproteobacteria bacterium
CAAGCCGCTGAAATCACTCACCTTAATTTTCGGTTGGGCTCTTAGAGGCTCAACAGCCACTCGTCTTTTCCGCCAGGATCGTCGCCCTCGCAAGGTCCGACGATGCCCGCATCGCCGGACTTCACGCTCCTAGCCCTGACGAAAAACCCAACCGGCCAAGTGGTTCAATTTGGACGGAATCTGACCCAAGCCAGACTACGCCACACCTACTCCCACTCGATGGTGCCCGGCGGCTTTGATGTCACGTCGTAGACCACGCGGTTCACGCCCCTGACCTCGTTGATGATCCGGGTGGCGACGCGGCCGAGGAAGGCGTGGTCGAAGGGGTAATAATCCGCCGTCATGCCATCGGTTGAGGTGACCGCGCGCAGGGCGAGAACCGCCTCATAGGTGCGCTCATCACCCATCACGCCGACCGTGCTGACCGGCAGGAGCACGCTGAAGGCCTGCCAGATCTCATCATAAAGCCCGGCCGCCCGGATCTCCTCGATATATATCGCATCGGCCTTGCGCAGCGTGTCGGCCTTCTCGCGGGTGATTTCTCCGGGAATGCGGATGGCGAGGCCCGGGCCGGGAAAGGGATGGCGGCCGATGAAACTCTCCGGCAGGCCCAGTTCCCGGCCAAGCGCCCTCACCTCATCCTTGAAGAGCTCGCGCAGGGGCTCGACCAGGGCCATGTTCATGCGCTCGGGCAGCCCGCCGACATTGTGGTGGGACTTGATCGTGGTCGATGGCCCGCCATGCGGCGAGACACTCTCGATCACGTCCGGATAGAGCGTGCCCTGGGCCAGGAACTCCGCGCCGCCGATCTTGTTCGCCTCGGCCTCGAACACGTCGATGAAGAGCCGGCCCATGGTCTTGCGCTTGGTCTCTGGATCGCTGACGCCCTCGAGGGCGCCAAGGAAGGTCTCGCTGGCATCCACATGTACGAGCGGGATGTTGTAATGGCCGCGGAAGAGGCTCACCACTTCCTCGCTCTCCCCCTCGCGCATCAGGCCGTGATCGACATAAACGCAGGTGAGCTGTTCGCCGATCGCCTCATGGATCAGCACCGCCGCAACAGAGGAGTCCACGCCCCCGGACAGCCCGCAGATCACGCGCCCGTCGCCGACCTGCGCGCGGATCCTGGCGATGGCCTCGTCGCGATAGGCGGCCATGGTCCAGTCACCGCGCATCCCGGCGATCTCATGGGTGAAATTGCGCAGCATGCGCGAGCCATGGGGCGTGTGAACGACTTCCGGGTGGAACTGCGTGCCGTAAAAGCCGCGTTCGGGGTCGGCGATCACCGCATAGGGCGCGCCGGGCGAGCGGGCAATGATGCCGAACCCGGGCGCCATTTCCGCGACATGATCGCCATGGCTCATCCAGACTTCTTCATGCTCACCGCCGAACAGGCCGGCAAACAGCGGATCCTCCGACACCTTCTCAATGAAGGCGCGGCCGAACTCGCGGCTCGTGCCCGCCTCGACCTGCCCGCCGAGCTGGCAGGTCATCACCTGCTGGCCATAACAGATGCCGAGCACTGGGACGCCGGCCTCGAACACGGCCGGATCGGCGCGCGGACTGTCGGCATCCGTGACCGAGGACGGGCCTCCGGAAAGGATGATCGCTTTCGGGCCATAGGCCTCCAGAAAGGCGCCATCAACGCGGTTGAAAGGGTGAATGTCGCAATAGACGCCGCTCTCGCGCAGGCGCCGCGCGATCAGCTGCGTGACCTGGCTGCCGAAATCGACAATGAGAGCGCGTTCATGAATCGCAGATGTCATTCCAGCCGATTAGCGGTTTCGCTGCGCCGAGGGAATAGGCCGATCAAAATACCGGCCGCGACCCGATGGCCGGCTCTCGCGCGGGAGAGCTCTCTCAGCGCCTGGCAATCACCAAAGACTGGGCCGCACGGCCGAAATATCCGTCTTGATCGGCCAGGTCTCCATGCGCCACGGCGCGCCCGTCCGGGCCGATCCAGCAACGGGCCGCCAGCATTATCCATTCACCCACCGGGGCGCGTGCGAAATGCAGCGTGAGATCAGCATTGATATATGTCCATTGCTCGAAATCGAGCGGCGAGCCGAAACCGTTGCAATAGTCCCCGGTCGCCGCCGCGCGCATCAGCGGGCTGGTCTCCCGGTCAGAGAAAAAGGGACGCTCGATACGAAACCAGACCGCCTTGGCCGCCCCGCGCAGGTCGCCAGCCTCGGCCTCGCGCATGATGACAGCATTGTTGAAACCCTCCGGGCGAAATCCCGGCTCACCGCCACTCGCCTGCGGCACCGGACCCGGCGCCGGCGGCAGCGCGGCTTCGGCCGGCAGGTCGAGTTCGGCCGCGCGGACCCTCAGCGCGCTCGCACGCACGACGGTCTTGCCGTTCGCGCTGAGCGTGATTTGCGAGGTCTGGATGTTGCGGCCCTCGCGCGTGACCTCGGCGCTGACTTCGAGCGGGCCTATGGGTACGGGGCGCTGCAGGTCGATGGTCAGGCGCGTCACCCGCATCGGGACACGGCTCGGCAGCTCCTCGACCCGCCGGGCGATGAGGCCCGCAGGCGCCCCGCCATGCAGCATGGCCGGATCCCAGGGGCCCGCACCATGCGCCGTGGCAATCGCGGTCTCGCCATCGAAATGGAAATACGGTTCCAGAACGCCCTCCCTGAAGTTCAGAACCGGTCGGGGCGCAGGACCGAGACCGGCGAAGTGGTGACCACCCCGATATGGGCCCCGAGAAGCCGCCGGATCTCGTCAAGCGCCTCGTGCACACGGTCCTCGCTGCCGATCGAGATGATAATGACCATGTCGGAGCTTGACGAAATGTCGGTGTCGCGGCTCCAGCGATTGCCATTGCCGAAGCCGGCAAGCGCCGGGATCACGGTATAGCCCGTCATCCCGGCCTCCTCCAATATGCGACCGGCGCGCTTATAGGCCATCCGCTCGATGATGAGCTCGATGCGCAGTCTCTCATGCATTCTGTGTCCTCCCTCAGCCTTCACCGGCCACGAGTTTCGCGATGGCGATATAGATCGGTATGCCGAGGGTGACATTGAACGGGAAAGTCACGCCGAGCGAAAGGGTCAGATAGATGGATGGCGTCGCCTTGGGCAGGGCCAGGCGCATCGCGGCCGGCACCGCGATATAGGACGCCGATGCGGCCAGCGTCATGAGCAGGGCCGTATCCCCGGCATTCATTCCAAGGACAAGGCAAAGCGCCGCCGCAATCATGGCCGAGACAAGTGGCATATAGATGCCAAAGCCGATGGTGGCCGGTTCGAGCTGGCGCCAGCCCTGGCGCAGCCCGCGACCGGCATTCAGCCCCATGTCCAGCAGGAACAGGCAAAGAACCCCCTGGAACATGTCGGTGAAAAAGGGCTGCACCTTCTGTGTGCCTTCATCGCCGGCAATCCAGCCAATCGCCAGCGCGCCGACCAGAACGACGACAGAGGCATTCAGCAGGACTTCGCGGATAAGCTCCCCACTTTCCGAGCCGGCCACTTGCGCATCGGAACCGGCGCCCTTGTGGGCCAGGAAGAGTGCGGTAATGATCGCCGGCGTTTCCATCAGCGCCGCAGCGGCCACGAGGTGCCCGGAACTGACCAGTCCCGACAACTGGACCGCCTCGCTCGCGGCCACGAAAGTGACGATCGAGATTGATCCGTAATGGGCCGCGGTGGCCGCCGCATTGGTCCTGTCCAGCTTTGTCGTCAGGCTGAGAAAGGTGAAGGCGATCAGCGGAATGGAAAAGGACAGGACGACCGCCCCGAGAAGCACCAGGGCGACCTCGCCCGTCAGCGGGTTTTTCGACATTTCGATCCCGCCTTTCAGACCGATCGCCATCATCAGATAGATGGCAAGGCCCTTCGAAAAGGCCTCGGGCACCGACATCTGGGAGCGCATCAGCGCTGCGCCCATGCCCAGAACAAAGAACAGGATGATCGGCGACAGGAGCGTCGAGATCGCAACATCCATGTTTTACCCTCCCCAAAATACAAAAGCCCGGTCCCGCCGATGCCGGGGGCGGGCCCTGCCTGTCAACTGAAACTAGGCCCCGATCGGCGTGAACCGGCCGTCTTGCGGATCGCACCAGTGCAGCTGGCCCGTGGCAATGGTGAACAGCCCGCCCCGCAGCGCAAGCCTGTCGGCTTCTACGGCCTCGCGGACGAATGGAAATGTCATGAGATTGTCCAGCGATCCCCGGATCGCCTCGAATTCAAGCCTTGCCGAGAGCTCTTCACGGCTTGCGCCGGGATTCTCCTGCATGACCCGGTCGCGGATGGCGCCGATGATCTCGACCCATGGCGCGATAAACTCCCCGCTCGGTTCGGATCCCGGCGGCGTGTCGAGAGCCGCCCGGATGCCGCCACAGCCCTGATGGCCCATCACCAGGATATAGGACACATTGAGGGCGCGCACCGCGAATTCGAGCGCGGCGCTGACGCCGTGCAGGCCGCCGCCTTCCTCATAGGGCGGCACGAGATTGGCGACATTGCGCAACACGAAAGCCTGCCCGGGCACGAGGTCGAAAATCTTGGCGGGATCGACGCGGCTGTCAGCGCACCCGATCACCATGACGCCCGGATGCTGCCCGGAATCAAGCTCCTGGTAGAAGTGTTTCTCGACCGCCCAGCTGCGCTCGCGAAACCGGCGATAACCTGCAAGGAGTTCGACAAGTGCTGGCATGCCGCTGGGGCCTTCTTCCGCCGTGAGTCATTTACAGGGCTAGCCATGCAACGGCGGCCTGACAAATCCAAATACAAACTGAACAATACGTACTGGCAAGGGGTTTCTGCGATAGGCCGGGTGGTCTAAAACAAGGGTCGGGAGCGGTCTGGACCGCCGGGAGAACGCTTTTCGGGGCATGTCATGTCAACAGAAACACGCAAACAGGGCCCGAAGCGCAGCGAGACCTCACGCGCCGCCATTCTCGAGGCCACGCGTGAAGAGCTGGCCGATCAGGGCTGGCGCAAGTTCAGCGTCGACAATGTCGCCAAGCGCGCCAAGGCGTCCAAGCAGACGATTTATCGCTGGTGGCCGTCCATTGGCGCAATGTGTGTCGAATCGGCACTGGAGATCATTCCCCAGGCTGCAACAGACGGGCGCGATCCGGTCGAGCGGCTGACCGGCATCTTCCTGCCGCTCGAAGCCGCAGCGCGCTCGGGCGCCGGTCATGGCG
>JAAANZ010000056.1 GCA_009909065.1 Alphaproteobacteria bacterium
CAGAACAGTTCATCAATGCGCTCGCCCTGCTGATCGGTATAGGCATTGCCCTCAAAGTCGGAACCCGGACGCGGATTCTCGCAAAGATCCTTGAACTCGGAAGCCGGCGCGAACTCGCCGGGCGTGAAGGTTGGTCCCGAAGGCGGCGGGGGCGGTGGAGGCGGCGGCGGAGGAGGCGGCGGGGGCGGAGATGGCGCCGGGGGCGGAGATGGCGCCGGCGCACTCGAGCCTCCTCCCCCGCCGCTGCACGCGGTCAGCGCGGCGGCGGCGATCACAGCTGCCAGGCGCGATCGGCCCGTGCCCCGCGAAACGTTTTTCATCCTTCGGGCCCTTCCAACGATTATCCTGGTTGCATGTTACCGCAAATCAACCCCGCGTAAACCCTGTCTCGCCGTCGTCCCGGCGAGGCCTTTACATCTGCCGGAAACACGGCTTCGCTACGTTGTCTGTCGCATCGGGAGGCCCACTTGAAAAGCCTATCGCTGTTCTTCACAACGACGCTCTCCGCAGCGGCTTTGTTGGCATCCTGCATGGCCGGCCCGTCAGCCCGCCCCCCTTTGCCGGCCGAGGCCGCTGGCGCAACAGGAAGCACGGAGACGCCCCGCATGACTGAACGCCCCGCCCCGCCGGTTGCCAAGCGCAAGGAAGTCACGATTGAACAGGCCGGCCGCACGCGCACCGATCCCTATCAGTGGCTGAAGGACGAGAACTGGCAGAAGGTGATGGCGGATCCGAGCGTCCTGCGCAGCGACATCCGCGAATATCTCGAAGCCGAGAATGCCTATACGAAAGCCGTGCTCGAGGAACCGACCGAAGGCCTCCGGGAGACGCTGTTCCGGCAGATGCGCGGGCGGATCAAGGAAGATGACAGCTCGCTGCCGAGTGTCGATGGCCCCTGGGCCTATCTGGTGCGCTATCGCGAAGGCGGGGAATACCCGATTTTCGCGCGAAAGCCCGCCGCCGACATGTATAATGAGGATGCGGGCGACACTGTGCTGCTGGATGGCGACAAGCTTGGCGAAGGCAAGGATTATTTCAGCTTCGGGAATGTCGATCACTCGCCGGACCACCGCTATGTCGCCTATTCCTATGACGATCAGGGCAGCGAGTATTATGATATTCATGTCCGCGACACGCAGACGGGCGATGATCTCGGCGACGTCATTGCCCGCACCGCCGGCGATTTCGAATGGGGAAGCGACAGCCGCACCCTTTACTGGGTCGAGCGCGATGATAATGGCCGCCCCGTGGCCGTGCATGCTCACCGGCTGGGCGAGACCGGCTCGCGCGAGATCTATCGCGAACCCGATCCCGGCTTTTTCGTCGATGTCGGGCGCTCGCAGTCCGGCGATTTCATCTTCATATCGGCCGGCGATCATACGACCTCCGAGATCCGCTATTTTCCAGCCGACGCGGAAACGCCGGAACCGGAACTGATCGCCGCGCGCGAGCCGGGCGTGGAATATGCGGTCGAGCATTGGGGCGATGATTTCGTCATCAACACCAATGCCGATGGCGCGGTTGACTTCAAGCTGGTGACGGCGCCGGTCAGCGCCCCGGGCCGGGACAATTGGCGCGATCTGGTGGCGCATTCGCCGGGCACGCTGATCCTCGGCATGGAAGCGCTCAAGGACCATCTCATCCGGCTCGAGCGAAAGGACGGCCTGCCGCGCGTGGTGGTGCGCGAGCGCGAAAGCGGTTCGGAACACACCATCGCCTTCGAGGGGGACGCTTACGCGCTCGCCATCTCCACGGGCTATGAATACGACACTGACAGGATGCGGCTGGAATATGCCAGCCCCTCGACCCCCGACGAGACTTATGACTACAGTCTCGTCACCCGTGAACGCACGCTGCGCAAGACGCGCGAAGTCCCTTCCGGCCATGATCGCGAGGATTACAGGGTCGAGCGGATCATGGCGCCGGCCCATGACGGCGAAAGCGTGCCGGTCACCCTGCTGCGCCACAAGGATACGCCGGTCGACGGCACCGCGCCGCTCTTGCTATACGGCTATGGCTCTTACGGCATCACGATCCCGGCCGACTTCCGCACCTCCCGGCTGTCCCTCGTCGATCGCGGCTTCATCTACGCCATCGCCCATGTCCGCGGTTCCAAGGCCCGGGGCTACCAATGGTATCTCGACGGCAAGCTGGAGAAGAAGACCAATACATTCCGCGATTATCTCTCCGCCGGGCGGTACCTCGTCTCGCAGGGCTATGGCTATGAAGGCGGCGTGGTGGGTCATGGCGGCTCGGCGGGGGGGCTGCTCATGGGCGCGGCGGCAAACATGGACCCGCAGCTCTTTGCCGGGATTGTCGCCGCGGTGCCCTTTGTCGATGTGCTCAACACGATGAGCGATGAAAGCCTGCCGCTCACCCCGCCGGAATGGCCCGAATGGGGCAATCCGATCACCGATCCGCAGGCCTATGACACGATCCTCGCCTACAGCCCCTATGACCAGGTGCGCGAGCGCGCCTACCCGGCCATGCTGATCACCGGCGGCCTGTCCGACCCGCGCGTGACCTATTGGGAACCGGCGAAATGGGCGGCGAAGCTTCGCCACGAAGCCCCCGAAGCCGGGCCCTATTTCCTGCGTATCAACATGGAAGCCGGCCATGGCGGCGCATCGGGACGTTTCGAAGGGCTGAAGGAAACCGCCATAGAATACGCTTTTGCGCTGGCCGCGGTGGGCAAGGCCGATGGTGTGGCGCTCGATTGATGAAAGACGGCGGCCGCCGCCGGCCGTCCACCAGGAGGTCCGGCCATGATTGATGTCGAGGTGGCCCGCACATTCCTCGCCGTCATCGAGGCGGGCACGTTTCTCGAAGCCTCGAAAAAGGTGAATGTGACACAATCCACGGTCAGCATGCGCATCCGCACGCTGGAGGAACGCCTGGGCCGCACCGTCTTCGAACGCTCGCGAACCGGCGCAAGCCTGACACCGGCCGGCATCCATTTCGAACGCTATGCCCGCGCCATCGTTCGCGCCTGGGAACAAGGACGCCACCAAGCCGGCGTGACCGAGCAATATGACGAATTGCTGGTGATCGGAGGGCAATACAGCCTTTGGAACCAGCTCCTGACACAATGGCTGATCTCCCTGCGCGAAGAACTGCCCCGCCTCGCCTTTCGCGCGGAAGTCGGCACGCCGCTCGCCCTGGGCCAGCGCCTGACGGAGGGGCTGATCGATATCGCGGTGATGCATCAGCCGCGCCTGAGCATCGATATCGAAGTCGAGCACCTGATGGATGACGAACTGATCCTCGTCACGACGGATCCGAATGGCGGTTTCGAGGATCGCTATGCCTATGTCGACTGGGGGCCGAGTTTCCAGGAGCTCCACGCCCAGAAAATGCCCGAACAGCTTGCCGTGCGGACCACAGTCGCTCTGGGCTTCTTCGGCGCCCCCTTCCTGATCACCGCCAACATGGCCGGTTACATGCCGCGCCGCGTGGTCAATCCGCATATCGACGAGGGCTACCTGTTCGAAGTCAGCCAGGCGCCGTCGTTTCCCTACCCGCTCTATGTCGCCTATCAGTCCGACACGCCCAGCCAGGCCTATGATCAGGCGCTGGACCTCTTGCGCCGCGCGGCACGTGATTATGCCGCCTGCACGATCGAGGCGCCCTTCTGGTCAGACGAGCCCCCGCTTGTCCCCGGCACGCCAGACGGCGCGCCGACAAAGCCTGAATGACAGGCCCCGCGACCGGAAGAGCCGCCCAAAGAATCGCTGACGCATTCGTTTTTCCAATATTCAAGGCCTGAAATATTGGTTTGAAAGATCTCCGGACATGGCCAGATGATGGTTCTTGCCAGCAGGACCAGGAGGCCGGCTGGCAGAATGAAAGGAGATACATGATGAAAAAAGCGATCATTCCTGCGATGGCGGCCGTGCTGATGAGCGCGGCCTGCGCCTCGGCGCCGGAGCCGACCCTGGCTGACGAGATGCGCGCAAGCGCCGGCACCTTCGAGGTGAGCAAGGAACGCTATCTCGGCTTCGCGAAAGACTGGGAGCGTGAAAAAAAGGCCGAGCGCAAGGCGCTCGAATTGATCGATGACGGCGAGAACCGGATCGAAAAGGGCGAACGCAAGATCCGCAAGGCCGAAAAGGCGATCCGCAACGGAAAGGACATGATCGAGCGGGGCGAGCGCGAAATTGCGGAAGGCAAAAGCACGGTCGAGGCGGCGCGATCCAATCTGGACGTCATCGAGAAACGCTATGACGCCGCGCGGGCGGGCGACCGCCGGGAAAAGGGCCTGCTGAGCGGAAGCTGAGCCGGCCTGTTCAAACCGCGCCCGGACAGGCGCGCGTAAAAACCGGATCCCGACCATCCCCCGGCATGGTCGGGATCTTTCTCATTGCAAGCAAGGCGGGGCCGATCAGCTGGCGCTGCCGCAGCCCGATTCCTCGAGCTCGGCTTCGGCTTCTTGCAACCGCGTGTCCACAGTCTTGCAATTGTCAGGAAGCTGCTCATCGCCGAACACAGCAATCTTCTCGCACGCTTTCTGCTCATTCTTCGCTTCGAGCACCTTGCTCTCGATATCGAAGCAGAACATTTCGCGCTCGGTGCGCTCTTCGGAATCCATGAATTGCAGCCAACCACGGCCGGCCCGGTTATTTGCATTGCGGAAGGCTTCGCGCGCCTCCTCGCGCATGCCACGCTCATAACGCGACTGGCCGATGAGGACCCAGGCCGTGCCGCGATCCTTCAGCCCGCCGGCATTCAGGGCCTGCGTCATGGCCTCTTCGGTCTCTTCCCACTGCTTCAGCTCCGCATAAGAACGCCCGAGCCGCTCATACATGGCGCCGGAGTTGCGCAGGCGCGCCGCCTCCTCGATCACCGGGATCGCCTTTTCGAATTCGCGGGCCACCTGATACAGATTCGCAAGCGTTTCGAGCTTTTCATAATCCTTCTCGATGCGCCCGGCATTCATTTCCTTTTCCAGCAGCTTGGCGGCCTGGTAGGGCACGTCGAACTGGTTGTAGAAATTGACCACGCGCATGATCTCATCTTCGGTCTTCAGCAAACCGG
>JAAANZ010000050.1 GCA_009909065.1 Alphaproteobacteria bacterium
GCGGGCAACGACTTGCTCGAGGGATTTGGCGGCGAAGACGACCTGCGCGGCGGGGCCGGCGATGACACGATCTATGCGGGCGCGGGCAACGATATCCTCGATGGCGGCGACGGCAACGACTATCTCTGGGGCTCAGACGGCGACGACCAGCTGCTCGGCGGCAACGGCAATGATTTGCTCAAAGGCGGTGACGGCGATGACCTGCTGGACGCCGGTGAAGGCTATGACCGGATGTTCGGCGGCTCCGGGAACGATGTCCTGATCGGCGGATCCGTCATTGACGAGCTTTCTGGCGGCGACGGTGACGACAGTCTCGAAGGGCGCGGCGGAAGCGATGTGCTTGTCGGAGGGCTCGGATCCGACACGCTCACTGGCGGCTCCGATCGCGACGTTTTCGACTATCCGGCGAGCAGCTCCGACTTGATCGACGGTGATGTGATCACCGATTTCGAGGCCGGCGATCTCGTCACCTTCTCTGCCTATTATCAGGTGCCGTTCAGTTTTGCGGGATCGGCGGCCTTCAGCGGAACGATCAACGAGGTGCGATACGAAAAGTCCGGCGGGCAGACACTCATTGAGCTTGACAGCGATGGCGATGGCCTCGCCGATGAGACAACGACGATCACTTCGGGTGAATTCGATCTCGTCTTTGCCGGTGGGATTGATGACGGTTTCTTCAGCCTGGTCACGCTTGGTCTTCCCGGCGCGATCACCGACAATGGAACAGACTTCGACGAGTTCATGATCGGCGGGGCCGACGGCGATACGCTCTCGGGCGGCCTGGGCAGCGACACCATCTATGCCTATGGCGGCGATGACACCGTGTCCGGCGGTGAGGGCGATGATACGCTCGCGGGTTATGATGGCAATGACAAGCTGAACGGCGGGGCCGGGAATGATACCCTTCGGGGCCTCTCAGGCGACGATACGGTCAATGGTGGCGCGGGCAATGACTTAATTTACCTTTATGAGGGTGATGATGTCGCCAGTGGCGCGATTGGCTCGGACCAGATCACGGGCGGGGCCGGCAATGACGAGATTTTTGGGGGTGGCGATGAGGATTTTCTTTGGGGTGAGGGGGATAATGATCTTGTCCGTGGGCAAGGCGGCGATGATGAGATCTCCGGCGGGCTCGGCGATGATACGCTAACGGGTGACCGCGGAAACGACGCACTTTGGGGCGACTCGGGAAATGATTCGCTCGATGGCGGCGGCTTCGATGACCTTCTCCATGGCAATGACGGAAACGACGACCTGTTTGGAGACTGGGGGACGGATGTTCTCAACGGCGATGCCGGCGACGACCTCCTGCGCGGGGCCGGCGGCGAGGACACGCTGAATGGCGGGCTCGGCAATGACGAGCTGCGCGGCGGCGGCAAGGATGACGCGCTCAACGGCGACGAAGGGGATGACACCCTGTTCGGCGAGCGCGGCGAGGATGTGCTCAATGGCGGGGCGGGCCATGACACGCTTTCCGGCGCCGGCCAGGCGGATATCCTCAACGGCGATGCCGGCGACGATTCCCTCAATGGCGGGCGCGCCATCGACACGCTCAATGGCGGCGCCGGCAATGACGGACTGGTCGGCGGGGGCGGGAGCGACACGCTCAATGGCGGCGAGGGCGAGGACCAGCTCCTCGGCGATGACGGCAATGATACGCTGGATGGCGGATCGGGCTTCGACCGGCTGAATGGCGGCGAGGGCTTCGACGTGCTCTCCGGCGGCAGCGGTGCGGACTGGTTCATCCTGTCGGGCACCGGTTTCGACAATGACGGCGTGACCGATTTCGAGGATGGCGTGGACCGGATCGTCTTCCGCGCGAATACAGGCGTCAGCGAGTTTGCCAACATCAACACCATCCGCCAGGCCGGCAGTGATGTCGTCATCGAAACCGACTCCGGCAATGTCCGGCTGGAGAATTTCGATATCGCCGACGTCAACGAGGCGGACTTCATGTTCGGATAAAGGTCGAGTTGACCGGATTTAATCGGACCGCAAAACTCCTGTGATTTGGGCAGATGTCCCATGGAGACTCTGCATCACTGAACCGGACCTGCTTTCCTGCAGCGGTTGCCGTCACCAGAATGTGACGCTGTCGCCGCCTGCCAGGGCCGTGAGGGCCGGGCCCCTGCCATCGCCCGGCGACCAGAAGGGAGTTCACCGCCATGCCCGACCAGGACGCCCCGATCCGGCTTGTCAGCGAGCAGGGCATTGCCGAAATTATTCTCGAGGTGCCCGGCCGGCGCAACGCCCTGAGCGATGCGATGTGGGCGGCCATTCCCGGCCTGGTCGCCCGGGCCGTCGCCGAAACAGAGACACGGGTCATCCTCCTGCATGGCGGCGCGGCGGGGGCGTTCGCCGCCGGCGCCGACATTTCCGAGTTCGAAAGCATCTATGCTGACGAGGCGAGTGCGCAGCGCGCGGCGAACACTGTCTCGCAGGCGCTGGAAGCCCTCGAAACCTGCCCCAAGCCCGTCATTGCCGCGATCGAGGGGGCCTGTGTCGGCGGCGGGGTCTCGCTTGCGATTGCCTGCGACCTGCGCGTGGCGGCGGAAGGTGCACGCTTCGGCGTCACGCCGGCCCGGCTCGGCCTTGTCTACCCGCTGGCCGATACGCGCCGGCTGGTCGAGACCGTCGGCGGGGCGGCGGCGCGCGACATCCTGCTGACGGGACGCATCTTCCCGGCCGAGGAGGCCTTCCGCCTGCGCCTTGTCGATCGCCTGGTCGAGCGCGGCGGGGCCGTGTCGGCCGCGCGCAGCCTCGCCCGGGACATCGGCGCGCTGTCGCAATTCGCCGTACGCGGCATGAAACAGTCCATATTGAAGGTCGAGGCTGGCCAGCGCGACGAGGATGCTGCCTCGCGCGCGGAATTTGTCGACGGGGCGCTGGGCGAGGATTTCCGCGAGGGCTACAGGGCTTTCCTGGAAAAGCGCCCGCCACGCTTTCGCTGGCGCGGCTGATCCCTGAACACGCAAAGGGCCCGCAGCGATCCGGCTGCGGGCCCTGTGGCAGGCGATGATGCTGCCTGCCCCGGTCAGGCGACTTTCGAGACCTTGCCCGTTTCCCCGGCGTCCGTGTCGAGATCGGATCCGATCAGATCCCCAAGATGGCCGAAGCCGGTAATGTCATAATGTTCTTCGGCAAAAGCCGCGAGCGCGGGTAGGATCGCGCCGATCTGCTTGTGGCCGAGATCGAGGGCCTGCAGCTCGCGGATCATCGCGGCGGCCACGCTGCGCCGCCCCCCCGGGGTCTGCTCGATCAGGCGGGCAATCACACCGTTCGGCGCATCGATCTGGGAACCGGTGCGCGCCGAGAGCGTGCGCGCGCCGGGCAGGCGGCGGAACAGCGCTTCGGCAAAGGGTGAGCCCTGGCGTTCGGCCGCATTGAAGATGACGCCAAGCGCCTCGCGCGTCTTCGCCTGGGTCAGTCCCGTTTCGGTGGCGACGTGGCGGATGAGGTCTCTCAGCATGATTGAATGGCTCCGGGTAAAGATTATTGATGCCTGCATTAACCCTTATCCGCCTTTCTACTCTCTTACCGGCACCAGCCGATTCGCGCCTCGGACACGCCAAATTCATGAATAATCGTTAGGGCCGGGTGAATTTTTCGGCGCGATTTGTTAACGCTCCGGAGTCTTGCCATGCTGATGGCCATGAATTTGCAAGGATTTCCCATTGCAAGCGCCCGCAGCCGGGGAGACGATGACCGAGGACCCTGACATGCCCGATCCTGCGCCCGGGGGCGGATGGGATGTTTTCATGAGCTACCGGGTCGAGGATGAGCCGGTGGCACGCGCGCTGCGCGGGCAATTGAGGCGTCTTCGTCCTGGCCTGAAAATATGGGCCGAGAAGTCCGCCTTTGGCATCGGTAACGGCTTCAACCAGGAAATGGACGAGGCGCTTTCAAGGAGCGCGCGGGTCATCCTTGTCTGGACGCCGCCGCGCCTGGCCGATCCGTCGGGCCTTGAAACGGAGGCCCGGCGCGCGCTGACGCTTCAGCGGCCCGTCCTGAATGTCTCGGCCGGGCTGGGGAAGCGCGCCCTGCCCTCACCTTATGCCCGGTTCGGCAATCACGAAATTCCGGCCGTCGCGCAATTGGCCGGGCGCGGTGCGGGCTGGGGGCCGGCGCAGCGCCCGGAAGTCCACGACCTCGATCGCCAGGTCGAGCCGGTGGCCCGCTGGATCGACCAGTCCACGCCGGGCGACCCGCAAATGGCCGACTGGCTGATCTCACGCTTTGCCGGT
The DNA here is from genome assembly GCA_009909065.1 of Alphaproteobacteria bacterium. Taxonomy (GTDB): domain Bacteria; phylum Pseudomonadota; class Alphaproteobacteria; order Caulobacterales; family Hyphomonadaceae; genus UBA5336. The sequence goes on from JAAANZ010000050.1 coordinate 4,245, forward strand.
GCCGCCGGATGGGCGGGCCGCGCGCCGTTCGAGGCCGTCACCGAAGCCCTGGCGCGCGGCGACCGGGCCAGCGCCATCGAGATCCTGCTGAATGCCGGTTATGACGCCTCGCGCATCGACCAGATCATTTCTCCGATGCGGCTGAGACTTGCCGATACGCGCCATGCCCGCCCGCCATGGGGCGCCTGGCGGCTGGAACCGCGCCCGCAGCCTGAAGACCCGCGCCCGGCCACCGGCTGGATATGGGCGGTGTCCGGTTTCCTGGCCTGCGGCCTCATGGCGCTCAGCCTCTGGCTCATGGCGTCCGTCATGAGCGCTGGCGAGCGCGCGCAGCCCGCGCAACCCGTTGAGGCGGCGCGCCTGCCGGCCTGTAAGTGGAACGACGCTCGGGAGGCGGTCAGCCTGCCCTGCCGCCTGACCCGCCCGCTCCCCGGGAGCCCAACCGAGCCGGACGCGCCGGCAGGTGGCGCTCCACCGCCTGCTCCAAAGACCGGAGAGGGTTCGCAGGCACGCGCCGACACGGCGACGGCGCCGGCGCCGAAACCCTGCGAGCTATCACCGCAAGGCCGCGTGGTGAACACACCCTGCCTTCTGGAAGAGGCTGACAGTCCGACGCCGCCCGCCTCCGGCGAGGCTCTCGTCGCCGAGGCGGGCGAGACACCGCAAACCGACACGGAAAAACCCGAACC
>JAAANZ010000083.1 GCA_009909065.1 Alphaproteobacteria bacterium
CAATGCGCTCGATGCGGCCATGGAAGACCCGCAGGTCTCCACGGCCGAACGCTATCGCCTGATCATCGAGGCCTATCAGGCCGAGATGGAATACGGCTCGACCATCGACACCTGGCAGGCTGAGCAGGAGGTCGGCGACGGTACGCAGACCGTCGACATGTTCCAGTATGGCCGCACCGCGCTGGTCTGGATCACCACCGATGACCGCACCGGGGCTCGCTGGGACCGCGACCAGGGCGCGTGGGTGCCGCTGGAGTCAGGCATGATCCCGCATGTGCGCGAGGCCATCCGCGTGGCCGACGGCAAGAAGCAGCAGGAAGTGCTTTTCGGCCCGGTCAAGCGCCTCTCGGTTCAGTAATCCGCGTCCAGGCACACGAAGGACAGATACGATGAAGACGATTTTCTCTTTCAAGGCCCTGGGTGCAGCCGCGCTGCTCGGCCTTTCCTCTCTCGCCGCTGCTCCGGCCATGGCGCAGGACGGCCCGAGTTCGCTGAGTGCGGTTCTCGAAGCGGTGCGCCGCGACAGCTCGCAGATGAGTGCAGAGAACCAGCAGCGCCTTCGGGAATTCCAGCAGAAGCGCAATGAGCAGTCGCAGATTCTCGAAGAGGCGCGCCAGGAGCTGGCGGCCGCGGAGGCCCGCGGGCGCGAGCTGAGCGCAGAGTTCGATGAGAATGAGGCCCGCCTGGGCGAGCTTCAGGCCCAGCTCGAGGCCGAAGCCGGGGATTTTGCCGAATTGCTGGGTCAGTTCCGCACCGCGGCCGGCGAAACCATGCCGCAGATCCGCAGTATCCGCAGCTCCTTTGCGAATTTCCAGTATACGGGCCGCGTCGAGCAGCTTTCGGAAATTTCGCAGGCGCGGACCCTGCCGACCCGGCAGGACCTAGACAGCCTGCCGAAGTCGATCCTGCAGGAAATGATCGCCCAGTCCGAGGTGACAACCTTCACGGCCAATGTTGCGAATATCGGCCCCGAAGAAGAGAACATGGATGTCGAGCTGCTCCGTGTCGGTGTCTTCAATGCTGCCACGACGGGCGCCGATGACGGCGTCTCCGGCGGTCAGTTCGTGGAGGTGGTCTCCCCGCAGGGCACGCGCGACGAGCCGTTCCTGCGGGCCTTCCGCTTCCGCAAGCAGCCGCGCGGCGAATTCAGGTCGCAGATGATGAAACTGGTCGATGCCGGGCCGGACGAAGTCGTTCGCGCGCCGGTCGACCCGTCCAAGGGCGACCTGTTCGGCATTCTCGGCGACATTCCCAGCTGGGGGGACCGGCTCTGGAATGATGGCGGCTTTGTCGGCCGGATCATCATCCTCGTTCTGATCCCGATCGGCGTGCTTCTGGGCCTTTACAAGATTGTCACCCTGTTCCTGATGGGCAATTCCATGCGCTCGACGGCCAAGACCCGCCGGGCCGGCAAGGGCAATCCGCTGGCTCGCGTCTTCGAGACCTATGAGGAGAACAAGAACCAGGATGTCGAGACGCTGGAACTCAAGCTCGACGAGACGATCCTGCAGGAAACCCCGAAGATCGAACGCTTCAACGAGATCGTGAAAGTGCTTGCCGCCGTGGCGCCGCTGGTCGGCCTGCTCGGCACGGTGATCGGCATGATCATCACCTTTACCGCGATCACGATCTATGGTGCGGGCGATCCGCAGCTGATGGCCGGCGGTATTTCGGTGGCCCTTGTCACCACGGTGCTCGGCCTGCTGGCGGCGATTCCGCTGATCCTGCTCCACGCTATTGCGGCGGCGATGGCCCGTGGCAACCAGCAGGTTCTCGACGAGCAGGCGGCCGGCCTCGTGGCCGAGCGTGCGGAAGGTGAACAGCGGGGCATGGCCTGATGGCCATGCCCGCCCCAACCCGATCGGAGATCCCCCATGGGACTTGATACGCTTCAGAATTTTCTTGAGCGGGGTGGGCCGGTTCTCATCGTGATCATGTTCGCCACATTCGTGATGTGGGGGCTGATCCTGGAGCGCCTGTTCTATTTCCGTCTCGCTCACAAGGGTGTGGCGAACCGGGCGATCGAAGAGTGGGAGTCGCGCTCGGATCGCAAGTCGGCCTATGCTCAATGGGTCCGCGACAAGCTTGTCTCGGAAGTGCGCCAGAAGGCCGAGGCGAATGTCCAGCTGACAAAGGCCACCGTGGCGCTGGCGCCGCTTCTCGGCCTGCTGGGCACGGTGACGGGCATGGTGACCGTGTTCGACGTGCTGGCCCTGACGGATGGTGCCGATGCCAAGGCGATGGCGGCCGGCGTTTCGCGCGCCACCATTCCGACAATGGCCGGCATGGTGGCCTCGATCACCGGCATTCCGTTTGCCTCGGGCATGTGATGCGAAAGGTGAACCGTCTGGTACAGTCGGTCGAAGATGACATGGAGATCGGCTGATGCGCGGACGCACCCAGAGACGCCCCGAGGAGGCGGAAGTCAATCTCACGCCGATGCTCGACGTGGTGTTCATTCTGCTTATCTTCTTCATCGTGACGGCGGTGTTCACGAAGGAACAGGCGATCGGCCTCGAGCCTCCGCCCCCGCCGCCCCCGCCGGACCAGCCCAAGCAGGAGATCCCGACGATCACGATCTTCGTCAATCAGGACGGGCTGATCCGGGTCAATGGCCGTGTGGCCGATATCGGCGCCGTGCGGCCCAATATCGAGCGGCTGAAGGCGGAGAACCCGGAAAGCGCCGTCATCATCCAGGCGCATCCCGAGGCGAAATCGGGATTGATCGTGAATATTCGCGACCAGGCCTATTCCGCCAATGCGTCGCCGGTGAACATTGTCCTGAGTGCAGGCTAGGAGGAACGATATGGCCCGTAAGAAACGCACACAGGCTGGCGAAAGCGGAGGGGAGGAGGATGTCAACCTCACCCCCATGCTCGACGTGGTGTTCATCCTCCTGATCTTCTTCATCGTGACCGCCCAGTTCATCAAGGAGCCGGGCGTGGAGATTGCCCGCCAGGATGTCGACAATGACGAGCAGGTGAAGCCGCTGGCGATCCTGATTGCCATTGACGAGAATAGTGATATTTTCATGGACAAGAAGAAGGTGGAGCCGAACGAGGTCGAGTTCACCATCAAAGAGATGCGTGAGGACAATCCGAAGGGCAAACTGGTCGTTCAGGTGGATAATGAGGCGAATGCCGAAACGCTTGTCGGGCTGATGGAGACGATCAAGGATGCCGACGGTTCTACCGTGATCAACGTGTCCACGGCGCAGGACTGAGGAGGAACCAAAATGTTCAACAGCCCCCTTATTCGCCTGGTGGTCGCCATTCCGATCGCCTTTGCCGTGGTCTGGTTCCTGTTTGCCTGGTTCATGCCTTTCGTGATCTCGCAGGATTTCGAGGAGCCCGACCAGGGGCCGATGCGCACGCTCGAGGCCATCACGCCGCAGGAAGAGACCCAGGAAGTGCGCCGGACCCAGAGGTCCAAACCGCAGAAACTGGCTTCGGCCAACAAGCCGCCGCCGCCGCCGAAACTGTCGTCCAGCAAGTCGGACATTGACCTGCCGACCCCGAATATCCAGGGAGCCGCGCCGCAGGAACTCAATTTCGACCGTATGCAGTCACTTGCGATTGACCCGGTCGCCGTTTCCGATCGGGACGCCCAGCCCATCCGTCCGCCCATGCCGACTTATCCGCGCCGGGCCGCGGAGCGGGGTATCGAGGGGAGCTGCGAGGTTCGCTTTGATGTCAATCCGCGCGGCAAGCCTTATAATGTGAAGGCCACATGCACGGATAGTGTCTTCCGGCGGGAGGCGGTTCGCGCGGTCGAGCGGGTTGAATTCGCCCCCAAGATTATTCGGGGTAAGGCGGCCGAGCGCAAGAATGTCGTTTATCCGCTGGAATTCCAGCTGGAGGATTAGGCGGCGCGGGCGGTCATCGCCGGAACCGTTTATCGAAAGCCTCTTTGGCAGCGTTATAAGAGGCTTTCGCTCGGACCTTGCCGGTCCCGACGTTACAACTGAATGACGCGGCACCACGGGTCGGGTTTCGGCAAGGGGCCCCCAGCTTGGATCGCGACCCATGGATGACGGATTTGGAATGCAGACACGCCGCAGCCGTTGCGCCCGGCTGGCGGGCGGAAAAACATGCTGTCAAGCGGCGGGCTGCACTTGAATACGGGCCGAAGTTCCGGTTGATTAACAGACGAGGATCGCGAGCCGTCGCGGACAAGGAGTGAAACACCATGGTGATCAAGAGCTTTGTCAGGGGCCTCGCGGCCGCAAGCCTACTGGCCCTGGCCACGGTCGGCGGAGCGGCCGCCCAGCAATGTACCGAGACGGAATTCTCTTCGGGGAATGGTCAGCTCTATCTCAAGGCCGAGAATGAGCTGCTGGTGAACGAAAATCCACAGGCTGCCTTGCAGGCGCTGAACAAGCTGCGAGCCAATGAGCTCAATTGTTACGAGGAAGGCGCCGCCTTGCGATTGAGCGCGGCAGTCAAGGTCGAGACGAAAGACTATGTCGGGGCGGTGCGGGATTTCGAAACCGCTCTCAATCGCGGTCTGATCCCCGCCTCAGAGCGGGCCTCCACCTACTACAATATATCACAGCTTTATATGCAAAGTGAGAATATTCCCAAGGCGCTGGAATATATGGACAGGTGGATCCAGGCGGGCGGCGAGCCCGACCGCGACCAGAAATGGCAGCTTGCGGTGCTCAACCACAAGGTCGACAAGAACCGCGAGGCGGTCAAATGGGCCGAACAGGTCTTTCGCGAGGATGGGCCGAATGCCAAGCGGGAGGTCTATGACTTCCTGATATTCCTTTATGACAAGACCGGACAGCTGGCCAAGAAGGCCGAGCTTCTGGAAACCCTGCTGGCGCGCAATCCGGGCGAGCGAAAGCTCTGGGACGCGATCGCCGGAGACTATTTCCGCGCGGGCAATGATCGCCGGGCCTTCGAGGTCCAGA
>JAAANZ010000079.1 GCA_009909065.1 Alphaproteobacteria bacterium
CGCGGGGCCCGCCGGGCTCGCGCCAAAGCTGGGTTCGGACGCCGCCTCGGGTCGGGCCTCGTCGAATATGTCGCTGTCCGCACTGGAAGCGGGCGCAACATTCTCAAGCGTGAGTTCCGATTCGTTGTGAAGCCCGGGCTCGCCCCCGTCCGCAGGCTGTTCACGGTCGAACGCCGTTTCCTCAACCGGCTCGCGCCGGCCCGCCGGCGCCTCCTCATCCTCGGAAATGATCTTGCGGATCGATGCGAGGATTTCCTCCATCGTGGGTTCTTTCTGTGCCTGTTCGGCCATGGCGATCCTCGTCCGGCGTGATTCTGGAACCTTACGATTTAACGGTTAACGGAGCACGGTTAACAAGCCCTTGAAACCGGAATTCCGCAGGATCGTGACTATCGGATTTCCAGCCCGAGGCGCTGTTCGGTCAGAAGGCCCATGGTCTGCAGCAGCCTGTGGGCCGCGATCTGCGCGTCGCGCTTGGCCGAGACGAGCGAGAGGCGCGCCTCGAGCAGATTCTGTTCGCTGTTGAGCACATCGAGCGTCGTGCGTGTGCCGACGGCCAGTTCCTGTGTGGCGCCGTCATAGGCAATCTCCGCGGCTTCGACCTGCCTGCGGGACGCGGCAATGGCGCGCTCGGCGGCGACATAGCCATACCAGGCCGAGGCAATCCCGGCCCGGACCTCACGCTCGAGACGCTGCACTTCCAGCCTTGCCTGTCGTTCCTGCAGCCGGGCGCTGCGCACTTCGCTGGCCACCTGTCCGCCCTGCCACAGCGGTATGCTGCCGCGGACCAGCGCCGCGACCTCGGTGTCATGTATGTCGTCGGCAAAATCCTGCTGGCCGCCGGCCCGGCCGACAATCTCGAGCTGGGGGCGCCCGCCGGCGCGCGCGGCACTGACGCGCTCACGGGCCTGACGCACACGTTCGCGCCCAGCCTGAAGGCCGGGATTGGTTTCCAGCGCCGTAATCACGGCCGCTTCCAGTGTTTCGGGCAACCGCGGCAGTGGCGGCGCCGGGGCGAGTTCGCCGGGCGGGCCTCCCGTTATCGCGGCGTATTGCGCGATGCTGTCTTCCAGCGCGGCTTCGGCGGCGGCCACGCCCGCCACGGCACCTTCAAGCCGCGCTTCGGTCAGCGCAACATCAGTCCGCGTCACGACACCGACATCGAAACGGTCCCGCGCGGCGCGCACCTGCTCTTCCAGCAGGCCGACATTGTTCTTGCGGATCCGGACCGTCTCGCGGTCCGCTTTCACGTTCATATAGGCCGACACGGTGTCGAACCAGACGGTCTGGCGCAGCTGCTCGAGCGCTTCACCGGCCGCGTCGATGCCCGCTTTCGCAGACCGGATTCCCGAAGCGATCCGTCCGCCGGTATAGACCGGCTTGGCCGCTTCAAGCTGCAGGCTGGCGGTCGACCGGTCCCCGGAATTGGCGCCGAAGACGCGGTTCGAATCGATCGATTCATAGCCGCCCTGGCCGGTCACGCTGACGGTTGTGCGCCCGGCGGCCCGCGCCGCTTCCAGCCCCTCTTCGGCGAGCGCGGAATCGACCCGTCCGCTCTCCAGTTCAGGATTGTTGGCTTCGGCAAGGCGCAGGGCCTCACCGAGCGTTTCCGCACCCGCCGGCATGGCCAGAACAAGCCACCCCGCCAGGCAGGCCATTCCTGCTCGAACCATCATCAAAATCTCCGCAATCGGCTGCCTGGCCGCAGAGTGTAAAATCAAGGCTTAGAAAAAGTGAACATCGTTCACTCCTGCCGCGATCGACATCGCTCACGGCCGGCAGTTCCTCAGAATTCGAAGATGTCCGGCTTGTCGAACGCCTCGAATTTCGGCGGGCGGGCATCAAACGTCTCGCGATAGCCGGTCACGTCACCGCTGCGCGTATAGACACGGCCGCGCCCGAGCGCCTCATCGATTTCCACCACCGCGGCCAGCCGCCCGCCCTCGGCGAGCTGGTCGGTCAGCGCCTCGGGCACCTGCTCGACCATGCCGCAGATCATGATTGCGTCGAACGGCCCCTCCCCGGGAAGCCCCTCTGTCAGCTTGCCTTCGACGGCGACGGCCCGGTCGAGCCCGAGATCGGCGAGGCGCTGGCCAAGGCGCGAAACCCGTTCCTCGCTGTCTTCCAGCGCAATCACGGTCTCGGCGAGGTGGGCGAGGATCGCGGCTTCATAACCGGCGCCCGCCCCGATCACGAGACAGGCGTCGTCGGGATCGGGATCCAGGGTCTTGATCAGCTTGGCGGTGTCCCGCGGCGTCCACAGCGCCCGGCCCTCGCCCGTGCGGATCTCGAATTCCGAATAGGCGATGCTGCGTTTGGAAGCGGGCACGAAGGCCTCGCGCGGCACATTCAGGAAAGCGCCGACGATGTCCGGCTCGGTCACGTCATTCGGTCGGATCTGTGTATCGACCATTGTGCGGCGCGCGGCTTCGAAATCCATGGCCAGGCCCTTTCGAGACTTGAAACATTCTGATCGCCGGGCTGTATCGCGACCGCCCGCCGCCATCAAGCAAACACGCCCCGCCGAGCGCAAAAGGCCGGCGCCCGGGCGGCTCGGATTGAGATGAAAAGCCCCTAGCCGGCGGCCTTCGCCACCGCTCGGGCCCATCCGGCCAGCAGGGCCGCGCGCTCTTCGGGATCCATCCGGGGAGAAAACCGTGTCAGCCCCGGATCGCGCGCCGCCCAGTCTTCCGGCGTGACCCATCCCAGCTGCATGGCCGCCAGCGCCGCCGCGCCGAGCGCCGTCATCTCGCGATAGGCCGGGCGCTCGACATCGCGCTCACAGATATCGGCGAGAAACTGCATCAGCCAGTCATTGTCGACCATGCCGCCATCGACGCGCAGGCGCTCGACCGGCGCACCATCGGCGGCGAAGGCGTCCACCAGGTCGCGGGTCTGGTAAGCCGCCGCTTCGAGGCCGGCCCGCACGATATGGGCCGCCCGCGCCCCGCGCGTGAGCCCGGTGATCTCTCCGCGCGCACCGGCCTTCCAGTGCGGCGCGCCCAGCCCGGTAAAGGCCGGCACGAAATAGACCCCGGCATTCGTCCCGGCCTCGCGCGCCAGCGCCTCGGTATCGGCCGCCTGCGAGATCAGCCCCAGCTCGTCGCGCAGCCATTTCACGACGGTCCCGGCATTGAAAATGGAGCCTTCCAGCGCAAAGGCGGCCGCGCCGGTGCCGGTGTCATAACCCTTCGTGGCGAGGAGGCGGTGCGTGGAGGACGGCCTCTGCCCGCCGGTATTGGCGACCAGGAAGGCGCCGGTGCCATAGGTGATCTTCGCCGTGCCCGGCTGCAGGCAACCCTGCCCGACCAGCGCGGCCTGCTGGTCGCCGATCGCCGAGAGGATCGGCACGGGTTTGCCGAACAGATGCGGCGCCGTCTCGCCGAGCGCGCCCCCGCTCGAGACAATCTCCGGCAGCATCGCGGGCGGAATGGCGAACAGGTCCAGCATCTCGCGCGACCAGTTCGCACTCTCAAGATCCATGAGCAGTGTGCGCGAGGCATTGGTGACATCGATCACATGGCGCGCCCCGCCCGTCAGCTTCCAGATGAGCCAGCTGTCCACGGTGCCGAAAGCCAGTTCCCCGGCCTCTGCCGCGGCGCGGTCGATGAGGCCTTCCTCCAGCATCCAGGCGAGCTTGGTGGCGGAGAAATAGGGATCGACCAGCAGCCCGCTGACAGCCTGCACGCGCGAGGCCTGCCCGGCGCCGGTCAGCGCCTCGCACAGAGCCGCGCTGCGCCGGTCCTGCCAGACAATCGCATTTGCAACCGGCCTGCCGCTGGCGCGCTCCCAGACAAGCGTGGTCTCGCGCTGGTTCGCGATCGCGATTGCGGCAATCGTGTCCACCCCGCCGGTGCGCGCCACCGTGCGCCGGGCCACATCGAGACTGGCCGCCCAGATCTCGGCACCATCCTGCTCGACCCATCCCTCGCGCGGAAAATGCAGCTCGATCTCGCGCGCGTTCGAAGCGGTCTCGCGAAAGGCGCGGTCATAGGCGATCGCCCGCGTCGAGGTCGTCCCCTCATCGATCACTAGCACATGCGCGCCCATGGCCGGCTCCTGTCTGCTCGCGGCCGGAGTCTATGGAGGAAAGCCCCTGCCCGTCCAGCCGTCTTTCGGCAGGGGGCCGCGGTGCCCCCGCCAGTCACGCCGCCTGCCGGGCCGGCTTGCACTCACAGTCCGGCAACACCCCGTCAGGGCAGATGGCCATGGCCGGGCACGGCGCGAAGCCGACGAAAGGATCAACGCGCCAACAGGCCATGGTGGGCCCAAAGGCGCCGATGATGATGGTGCTGGTCCCCTGATGGCTTTTCATCAAGCCGGCAGAGACACGACTTCAAAGGCGCTCATCCTGAGCGAAGGCAAAGGATGAGCGCCGTCTTGCCGCTGATGCAAGCCTATCGGATCAGGCTCATCCTTCGCCTTCGCTCAGGATGAGCCTGATGGAAAACCGCCGACAACCCACAAAATTGATTGAGACCAAACCGGCTATTCCCGGCGAATACCGGCCTTTTCATTCCCACGGTCGCCAATAACAGCGGGCAGGGACAAAGCCCGCCCCTGTTCCACACCCGAAAATTTCAGCCAAAATACGCCCGTCTTCCGCACCGGACCTGGCCTCATCCTACGCGCCTGATCTCTCCGGCCAGAGCTGGATGGCCCGGATGAACCGGGCCATGACGGAGCGTGGGGTGAGATAGGTGTGATGGCTGGGAGGTCCCAGGTCAGGCCCGGGACATACCGGCAAGAGGACACATCCCCCCGAAACCGACAGCACCAACCGGCCCGGCACGCCCCTCTCAACGCCGGCCGAACAGGCGTTCGATATCGGCCAGCTTCAACTCGACATAGGTCGGGCGGCCATGATTGCACTGGCCGGAATGGGGCGTGGCCTCCATCTGGCGC
>JAAANZ010000007.1 GCA_009909065.1 Alphaproteobacteria bacterium
CTCACTGGCCGAGGAGGCGGCCGCGCCGCACAAGGGGCTGGGCGTGGAGGTGCGCGTGACCTGGGAGCCCGGCGAGGGCGGCGAGGAGAAACCGCCCATGCTGCGCCGCAGCCCGGAAGCGCTGCATGCCCTATCGGCCTTTATCGAGAATGCCGTGAGCTTCGCCCACAGCCAGGTACGCGCCCAGGCCAGCTGGACCCGCGACCAGGTGATCGTGACGATTTCCGATGACGGGCCCGGTTTCGCGCCGGAAATCCTGCCCAAGCTGGGAGAACCCTATGTCTCCCAGCGCGGCGAGGCCCAGCAGGGCGGCGGAGACATGGGGCTTGGCTTCTTTATTGCAAAAACCCTTGTCGAACAGACCGGCGGCCGTGTCGCCACACGAAACCGCACCCCGCCGCGCACGGGGGCGGTTGTCCAGGCGGTCTGGCCGCGGGAAATACTGGAAGCGCCACAGGAAAACGATATATAACAGGATGACATGACCGAACAGACCCCAACAGACCGCCCCGTCACGGTGACGATGCATGACGCCCTGAAGGACATCGAGGACCGCACCTGCCTGGTGCTCGATGATGACGGGCCCTTCCTGCAGCGTCTTTCGCGCGCCCTGACGCAGCGCGGCTTCCTCGTCTCCGCTGTCTCCAGCGTGGCCGAGGCCAAGGATATTGCCCGTCTCAATCCGCCCGCCTTCGCCGTGCTTGACCTGCGCCTCGATGACGGCTCGGGTCTCGACGTGATCGAGACGCTGCACGAGTATAATCCCAATACGCGTGCGGTGATCCTGACCGGCTATGGCGCCATCGCGACGGCCGTAGCCGCCGTGAAGTCCGGCGCCGTGGATTACCTGTCCAAGCCGGCTGATGTGGAAGACATTGTCCGCTCGCTCACGGCCTCGACGGAAGACAAGCCGGCCCCGCCGGACAATCCGATGTCGGCCGATCGCGTCCGCTGGGAGCATATCCAGCGCGTTTACGAGCTGTGCAATCACAATGTCTCCGAAACGGCCCGCCGCTTGAACATGCATCGGCGGACCTTGCAGCGCATTCTCGCCAAGCGCGCCCCGCGCTAGAGCGCAGGCAAAGGCGGCTCCAGCAGACGGGCGGCGCGCCGCTGCGGCCTCACAAGCCGCTCAGTGCGCTCTCATGCGCGCACGAGGCCAATTTCGCGCAGTCTCTCCATGAGATACTCCTGCGCAGTGATCGCGGGGCGGGCAGCGGCCCCTTCGGCCAGGCATTCCGGCAGCGTCTCGATCAGGACATCCGGTGCAAAATGCAGGAAAAAGGGCATGGAATAGCGCGGGAAGCGCGCGCGCGCCGGCTGCGGATTGAGAACCCGATGCGTTGTCGAGGGCAGTATACCACCTGTCAGCCGGTCCAGCATGTCGCCGACATTGAGGACGAGCGCGCCGGGCGGGGGGTTGATGTCGAGCCAGCGCCCCGAGCGGTGGCGCACTTGCAGTCCGGCTTCCTCGGCGCCGAGAAGCAGCGTGATGACATTGATATCCTCATGCGCACCGGCGCGGATCGTGCCTTCCGGCGGCGGCGTGGTCTGCGGGGGATAGTGCAGGAGGCGCAGGATCGAATTGCCCGAGCGGACCTTGTCGTCGAACCAGTTGTCGCAAAGGCCGAGATGGCGCGCCACGGCCTGCAGCAGCGACTGTCCCATCATGTCAAGCGCATCGAAAAGGGCGCGCGTGGCCGTGTCGAACCCCTCGACCTCGCGGACCGATGGGGTCTCGCGCATCACCGTTTCGAGCCCTGATCCGGCCGGCGCAGCCCGGCCGAGATGCCAGAATTCCTTGAGGTCCGAGACCGCCTGGCCCTTGGCATTTTCCTGGCCGAAGGGCGTATAGCCCCGCTGGCCGCCACCGGCCGTATCGTCATAGCGCTGCTTGACCGCCTCAGGCAGGGCGAAGAAATCCCGCGTCGCGACAAGCGCAGCCTCGATAACCTGCGCGCTGACGGGATGGTCTCGGATCACGGCAAAGCCGGTCTCCCGGAAACTGCGCCCGAGGCGATCGGCGAAAGCGTCGCGGTCGGCCTGCCAGCCATGATATGAGATCGGTTCGAACAGTTCGCTCATGCTGCCAGACACCTCGTTCAGCGCCGTGCGGTCCTTCGGGCACCGAACGGCTCATTCGCGGATGTTTTGAATGTGACGGCGCTTGGACGCAAGCCAGAGAGGCGGTTTGAAACGAAGCGGGCAGGCGTTGCGCCGTGTCGATATCGGGGATGAATTACGGGCCTTGAAGCGCGCCGGACCTCGTTCCGGAAGCCGCAGAATGAAAGTTTAAGCTCGCGCTCGGTTCCATTAACTCTCTGCCTTTTCAGGGCTTTCAGCATTAACCTTAACGCAAAACCTTCGCGCCAGGCTCTGACCATCGCACGACGAGGCGATGGGTGATGGCGCAGGCGGAAACTGTTTGCGCCGGGTTTGAGGAAACAAGGGCAATGGCTTTTTCCGAATATGAAATCGAGACACCGTGTGACGGGCTGACAGCGGACAGCGATGGTGATGCGCTCTACCAGGCCGGCCTGGCCTATTCCCTTGGCGAGACGGTCGATACAGACCTTGTCGAGGCGCACAAATGGTTCAACCTTGCCGCCCTGAAAGGCGTCGAGGAAGCCCGGTCGCTGCGCCGGGAAATGGCCGACCAGATGAGTGCCGAGGAAATCCGCGCCGCCCAGAAGGCCGCGCGCGAATGGCTCAGGCTGATGAATTGAAGCGCTTCCAGGCGAAGTGGGTCCCGGTTGGCCGTCCGGAAGCGCGTAAAAACAAGAACTTGAAGCGGCACGTTGATTTCATTTGGGAACGCGCCGCTTCAGGGCAGATCCCGCCCCAGCACGGCCGGACGGGCTCGCCCAGCCCGGCCGTCACTCATCTGCGGCGCAGCGTTCATTGAAGCGGGCGCTGGTCTTGTTGACCTCGGCAATGCGCGCCTGAAGCGCGGTTTCGGCCTCGGCCAGCTCTGCCTGCGCGGCTTCCCACTGCGCCTTGGCCTGATCGGCGGCAGCGCCATGGCGCGCGCTGATATTGCGGTGGACTTCCGCTTCTTCCCAGTTCGCGCCTGCGGTTTCCGCGCTTTCGGCAAGGCTGTCGCGCCGGGCCCTGAGATCGGCGATTTCGGCCTTTCCTTCAGTCACACGCTCGGTCATCGCCTTGCACGCCTGGACATCCTTCTGGCTGAGCGCAGCGGCCTGCGGCGCGGCTGCGGTCATTGCGAAAATTGTAGCAAATAAGATGTGTTTCATGGGCAGGAGTCTCCCCGGACAAATTGGCGTTCATATGGCGATTGACGCCGCAGCCATGGCATTTTCGAGGTGAAATCTTCCTGAATAGTCCCGCGGTATCTGCCGGAGGGTCAAAAATGCCCGGGTTTCGCCGGAATGGAAGGCCTGCGGGCGACCGCGCGGGTCAGGCCCCGGGCCAGGTCAGGTTCCGCCCTGATCCGGCTGGCCATCGCGTTCGTCCGCCTCGCGCCGGCGACCGGCCGAGGCGGTATCGATCAGCCCGAATACGGCGGAGAAATCGTCCAGGATCGCACGCAGGCGCGCCGGGTCATCAAGCGGGTCGAAGAGGCTGCCCGGCTCGAACAGGTTCTCGCCTTCGACGGCCACAAGCATCTGCTCGCCGGAAAAGGCGCAGCGCAGCTTCTTTCCATGAAACGCCCTTTCCATATCGAGCAGGTTCGACATCATGTCGGGCGTGAGCAGGTAACGCGCCTCGACCTGGTCACTCGTATAGACCTCGAAGGCCTCTTCGAACCGGGGATCCTCCAGGCGCGCGCGGTCCATGCCCTGCTTTCCGCCAAACCGGTTGAAGAAACCGGCATCGCGCGTGACCAGGGTTTCGCCGAAGAAGCGTTTGTGGAAATCGAAGCGCAAACACTGTCCCTTGAACACGGTGACATAGCGCGTGGTTGTGCGCCCGTTGCGTGTTTCCGTCTTGCGCCGCTTCAGCTGAGCCTCGAAACACTCGAAATCGATACCGTTGCGTTGGCCGCTCAGCCGGTCCTCGAAGCGCGAGCGGTCGTATGAGGGCAGAAGGCCGAGCCGGCGATGGCCCGACAGATCGGCCAGGGCGCCGGGCTCATCGTCAAAGGCAAGACCCAATTCCTCCGCGACGGGGCGGACCATCAGCCCTTTGGCGTCTTTCTGCAGGCGCCCCAGCGGCCTTCGGCCAAAGGCAATCACACCGAAACCGGCCATGACACCGAGCATGCCGAGCAGCGGAATCTTCAGCCCGAACACTCCGCCCAGACCAGTGGCCAGGGCCAGCGCGCCCCCGCCCCAGGTCGCCTTGCGCGCGGTGTCGGCGGCTTTCACGCGCTCGGCTTCGCGCTTGAGAAGCTCCGGGCGGATCTTCGTCTCATAGGTGCGCGCAAAACCCGCAAGATCGCCGGGAAGCCCCTCCAGCGCGGCGACGAGCGCCGGGTCGGGCCTGGCTGTCGCACTGTCCATTCGCGTCTCTCCCACCTCCAGTGCCTTCGCCAACATAGCCATCACCGGCCTGGCGCGCAAAGCCAGAGGCGTGACGCGAAACGGCCGAACGGCGCCAGCGCGGAGCGTTCAGGTCCCTGACAAAAAAGGCGGGAGACCCCGTGCCAGGGCCTCCCGCCGCGATTGCCGGAAAACGGACCGCGCAATCCTCAGCGCGCCATGCGGGAGATCCGCTGGACTTCCGCCTCGACCTTTTCCTCGACGATGCGCTGGAGGTTTTCATCGAGCCAGACCTTGATCATCGGCTTGATGAGTTCGCGCACAAGCCCCTCGAGCGTATTGTCCGAACCCACTTCCATTCGCGAGGCCAGCCGGGAGAGCGCGCCCGCCGCGGCATCGGCCGTCGCGTCCTCGGTCAGCCCGTCGCGCCGGC
>JAAANZ010000017.1 GCA_009909065.1 Alphaproteobacteria bacterium
CCGGCTGCTTAGATCACGTGCGGTATCGGTGGCTGAGGGAGAGAATGTCGAGGTCGTAACGAAGATGCCTTTAGTCGCCCGCTTCAAACTGAGCGCTCCGAAAAAATCGCGAATGGCACCAGCGCCGACGCTGTTGCCCTCTGCGTATCTTTTAGCCTGCAGATAAATCTGATCGACGCCCAACGGATCCTGATCGATTACACCGTCAACGCCATCGTCGCCTGACCGGCCAAGCGAGCGACCGGCCTCTTCGCTCGACCCGCCATATCCCATGGACACCAGCAAGCTGACGATGACAGACTCAAAGAATGCAGGCGAGGCATCCCTGACCCGATCGAGCAAATCGGCAGCAAGGCTCTCGTTGATCTTTCTGTGGGCGGCGCGCAGCGCTTCGTCTGGCGTGATCTCGCCCGAGCCGTCGTTCGTTTCTGTCTGAGTGTAGTGGTCGCTGCTCCGGTTTTGAAACGCCCGAAACTCTTCGAACTGTTTCATGTATGCATTGTCGATTGTTGCGCTCGGATCAGCAAGCGCAGCCTGCCCGCGCTGGGTAATGACGAAGTGGGCACGGCGCGTCGGGCGCACGAGTCCAGCCTGTTTCAGATAGGTCTTCGCCCAATGAACCCTATTGGAGAACACAGATTGCCTACCGCTCGGCAGCATCTCCTCGCGCTCTTCATCTGTCAGGCCAAGCTCTTCGCTCAACGTCTCAATGAGATCGCCGATGCGAACTTCGCCTTTTGCTGCGTGTTCGAGGACAGGCCGCATCAAGGATTGGTAGTCTGGGATCATTGAGACAACATCGCAGCAATTCCTGCGCTTTCATAGATTCTTCGCCCAACGCGAATTACAGAAATCGGGATCAAGCCGCCGATCGCCGTAAGGCGCCACGCGCGCCGCAAAGCCCCCGTCAGGGCCGGGCCGGTGGCGGAGCCCGGCCAAGGGTCCTTGTCCCTGTCACGCTTGCATGCGGCGCTCACGGGCCTAGACTGGGGTCCATGTTTCCCGATCGCCTGAAGAATCTCGCCCTTCTCACCCTCGATGATGCTGCGGAAAAGCGGCTGCGGATTGTCACCGCGGAGAGTTGCACCGGCGGGCTGGTCGCCGCGCTGTTCACCGATCTTGCCGGGTCCTCGAAAGTGTTCGAGCGCGGCTTCGTGACCTATTCCAACCGCGCCAAGGAAGAGGTGCTCGGCGTGCCGGGCGACATGCTCGCCGATTATGGCGCGGTGTCGGAACCGGTGGCGCGGATGATGGCGGAAGGCGCGCTTGAGAATGCGCGCGCCAATATCGCGGTGTCGATCACCGGCATTGCCGGGCCGGGCGGGGGCACGCCGATGAAGCCGGTGGGCACCGTCCATTTCGCCTGCCTGCGGGAAAACCGCGCGATGGTCCATGAGGTCCGCCATTTCGGCGAAATCGGGCGCGAGGCGGTGCGCCTGGCCAGTGTCGAGGTGGCGCTGGAAATGATCCGCGCTCAGATCAGCTGAGTGGTGCGGGCATAGCGCCGGTCCGCCTCGGCGATGAAGGCCTCCATGATCTTGCGCACGGCCAGGTCGAGATTGTTCCTGGCCAGCATTTTCAGCATGAAGTTGCGGAACTCGTATTCAATCGTGAAATCGATCCGGGTCTCGCCGCTTTCGAGCCGGTGAAAGCTCCAGTGATTGTCGAGATACCGGAACGGGCCGCGCACCAGGCTGGCCCGGATGGTCAGGCGTTCGGGGTCGGCGACCACGCGCGTGGCGAAGCGCTCGCTGAAGCCGCGAAAGCCGACCTGGGCCTCGCCGAGCCCGTGCCAGGCGCCGTCGACCTCATGAACGTCGCTCACCGTCATGGTGCGGATCCAGCGGATGAATTCGGGATAGCGGCGAATGTCGGAGACGAGCTCGAACAGGTTCCCTGCGTCGTGCGCCAGGGTGAGGGTTTTCTCGTAACGGGCCATGAGCGAGGTCAGGCCGCGGGCGCGCCGGCGCCGGAGAGCTGGGCCTCGCGCGCGGCGCGCAGTTTCGCGAAATCCTCGCCGGCATGATAGCTCGACCGGGTCAGCGGGCTGGCGGACACCATGAGAAAACCCTTGGAGCGGGCGATTTCCTCATAGGAGGCGAATTCGTCTGGCGTGACGAAGCGGTCCACGGCGGCATGCTTGCGCGTGGGCTGGAGATACTGGCCGATGGTCAGGAAATCGATCCCGGCCGAGCGCATGTCATCCATGACCTGCATGACCTCCTCGCGGGTCTCGCCGAGGCCGACCATCAGGCCGGACTTGGTGAACTGGGCCGGGTCGCGCTGCTTGACGCGCTCCAGGAGGCGCAGCGAGTGATAATAGCGCGCGCCGGGGCGGATCGGCAGGTAAAGGCGCGGAACGGTTTCCAGATTGTGGTTGAACACATCGGGTTTCGCGTCGATCACCCGGTTTTCCCAGCCATCCTTGCGCAGGAAATCCGGCGTCAGGATCTCGATCGTGGTGCCCGGCGAGGCCGCGCGGATCGCCTCGATGGTCTGGACGAAATGGACCGCGCCGCCATCCTCCAGGTCATCGCGGTCCACCGAGGTGATGACGACATGTTCCAGGCCCATCTGCGCGACGGCCTCGGCGACGCGGCGCGGCTCGTCACTGTCGAGCGCCAGCGGCTTGCCGGTGGACACATTGCAGAAGCTGCAGGCCCGCGTGCAGGTCTCGCCCATGATCATCATGGTCGCGTGCTTCTTCTCCCAGCATTCGCCCATATTGGGGCAGCCGGCTTCCTCGCAGACCGTCACCAGGCCCTTTGACTTCACGATCTCGCGGGTTTCCAGATAGCCCTTGCCTACGGGCGCTTTCACGCGGATCCAGTCGGGCTTGCGCAGGACCGGCGTGTCCGGCCGGTTGCGCTTTTCCGGGTGCCGGTGCTGGCGGCGAGGCTGCGAAGTGGTGTCAATGAGCGTTGCCATGGCGGGGAAATGGCCTTTCATGGGACAGGCATCAAGTTTTCGGGCCATGGCGCATGCCAGCCCGGCGATATTGCAAACCTGTCATATTACAGTAGTCTGGAATGCAAATGTTACAGAAATCCGATACCGCCGACCAGCCACGCGGCGATTTGACCGATCCGGATATCCCGCCGCCGGTGCCCTATGATGACATGCGAACGCGCACCGACCTGTTCGCGGGCTTTCTCAGGGCGCGCAAGACCTATGGCGGCAAGCGTGTCGCCGTGGTCGACGGCGATGGCACCGAGTTCGATTACGACACGATTGCGCGCGGCGCCTTCGCGCTCGGCGCGGCGTTGAAGACACATACCCAGCGCGAGGAGAATGTCGGCGTTCTCCTGCCTACGGGCATCGGCGCGGTGCTCGCCTTCATGGCGCTCAGCGCTTATCACCGGGTGCCGGCGATGCTGAATTTCACGGCCGGTGCGCGAAACCTGAAATCGGCGATGGCGGCGGCTGAAACCCGGACCATCGTGACCGCCCGCAAATTCATCGAGCTCGGCGAGCTTCAGCCGCTGATCGATGAACTGGGCAAGGATGCCACCATCCTCTATCTGGAAGACATCCGCGAGACGATCGGGCTGAAGCAGAAGATAGCCGGCGGGCTCGGCCCCATCATGCCGGGCCTTGTGCGGCGCACCGGGCGTTATAACCGACCCGGCGTCGTTCTGTTCACCTCCGGCACCGAGGGTGACCCGAAAGGCGTCGTGCTCTCGCATCGCAATGTGCTGTCAAATGTCGAGCAGGTACGCGCCCATATCGGCCTCAGCGCAGAAACGGACAGCGTGTTCAATCCGCTGCCGACCTTTCATTGTTTCGGCCTGACCGTCGGGGCGATCCTGCCCCTCATCGCAGGGGTCAAGGCGATCTTTCACCCCTCTCCCCTGCAGCCGCGCGAGATTGCCCGGCGCATCCGCGAGACGCAGGCGACGATCCTGCTCGCGACAGACACCTTCATCTCGCAATATGCGCGTGCCAGCAGCGAGGGAGACATGGATTCGGTGCGCCTGGCCGTTTGCGGCGCCGAGCGTGTGCGTGACGACACCCGCCAGCTGGTACGGCGGAAATTCAATATCGAGATCCTCGAGGGCTATGGCGCCACGGAGGCCGCGCCGGTCGTGGCCGCCAATCGCTGGGAGAAGAACAAGCCCGGCTCGGTCGGCGACCTGATGGCCGATATGGAATATGAACTCGTTCCGGTCGAAGGAATCGAGGAGGGCGGGCGGCTGAAGGTGAAGGGCCCGAACGTGATGATGGGCTATCTGCGCGCGTCAAACCCCGGCGTGCTGGAGGCGATCGAAGATGGCTGGCACGACACGGGCGATATTGTCTCGATCGATGATGACGGCTTCATCCGCATCCGCGGCCGGGTAAAACGCTTTGCCAAGGTCGGCGGCGAGATGGTCTCGCTGGCGGTTGTGGAGAATTGTGCCTCCGCGATCTGGCCGGACTCGATGCATGCGGCCGCGACCCTGCCGGACGCGCGCAAGGGCGAACAGATCGTGTTGCTGACGGACAATCCGGACGTGAACCGCTCAGATATTCTCGCATGGGCCCAGAACCACGGCGTTTCGGAACTCTCTGTGCCGCGCCGGATTCTTCATGTCGACGAGATCCCCGTGCTCGGCACAGGCAAGCTCGACTATGGCGCGGTTCAGCGCACCGCGAAGGAATTGTCGCAGCGGTAAGCGCTCACTCGGTGCCCGGCAGGCTGACGCGGGTGCCGAGATCGAAATAGACGATCAATGCTGCCGCGATTGTCAGGAAGACGAGCGTGAGCGCCACATTGGTCCAGAAGGCGCGTGTGGCGTTCTGCTGATCGATCCAGCCGCGCGGCGAGATGCCGTGCAGGCGGAAGGTGACC
>JAAANZ010000059.1 GCA_009909065.1 Alphaproteobacteria bacterium
ATTCAAGGGCGGCGGCCACGCGCAACAGGCTCTGTTCGGGCGCATCGAACATCCGGCCGGTCTCGATGACATAGAAGGGCCGCATACGCTTGCCATTGGCAAGGGCGGCATGGCGCATCGCCCGCATCAGGTCGGCTTCCGGCCCGGCGGCAGGCGGGATGAGCTGATCCAGCGCGACGGTCAGCTTGTCGGCGACCTGTTGCAGGCGGGTTTCAAAGTCCATGCGTTTTCCGTCTTGTCCCCTCGTCGCCCGTGGAGGCCGCCTGTCAGCCTTCAGTCGTAGTTGGCCTGTTCGGTCGTGGTTTCACCGCCTGCGCCCTGGACGATCTGTTCGACCTTCAGTTCGGCGGCCTTGAGCTTGGCCTCGCAATGCGCCTTCAGGGCCGCGCCACGCTCATAGATTGAGATCGACTCCTCCAGGTCGACGTCGCCGCGCTCCAGCTTGGCGACGATGCCTTCCAGCTCCTTAAGGGCCGTTTCGAATGAGAGGTCATCGACCTTGGGGGTCGTGTCCTTTGCCATCGGCTTCTCCCGTTAACCTTCCCAGCATAGGCAGCGTTTCGAGCGGCTGCAATGGTGCGAGCCGACAATCGGCCGCTGCCAGCCATTCCGGCGCGCTCTTGATCCCGGCGCGCCGATTGGGAACGATGATTGCATGCGGTTTGTGCAGTCGGGGCCGCCGCAACCAGAAAGGGATAGCGCCATGTCGCAATTCGAATCGATCCAGTTCGCGCGCGAGCAGGGCCGGGTCAGAATCACGCTCAACCGGCCTGAAAAGCTGAATGCGCTGACGCTGAAAATGCAGATGGAACTGTCCGCCGCGCTCTGGGAGGCCGACAATGACCGCGATGTGCACTGCGTCATCCTCGCAGGGGCCGGTCGATCCTTCTGTGCCGGCTATGACCTGACCGGCGAAGACGCAGACGTGCCGGTGTCCCCGGCCGAGGATCGCGAGCGGCGCCGCTATCGCGGGGCGACGAGCCTCGATGACGATGCCTGGCAACTCGAACGCGCGCAGCGCTACCGGATGACACTGTTCGACATGCACAAGCCCGTGATCGCCGAGGTGCACGGCCATTGTCTGGCCGGGGGCAGCGACCTGGCCTTGATGTGCGACATGGTGGTGGCGGCCGATGATGCCGTTTTCGGCTTTCCCCCGGCGCGCGACCTCGGCGCTCTACCGAACCAGTTCTGGGTGTATCATTGCGGGCCGCAATGGGCCAAGCGCCTGATGCTGAGCGGCGACACGGTCACCGGTGCGGAAGCGGCCGAGATCGGGCTGGTGATGAAATCGGTTCCGCCGGCCGACCTGACCGCCGAGTGCGAGGGGCTTGCCGGTCGCCTCGCCATGATCGACCCGGATCTTCTTTCGGCCAACAAGCGCATCGTGAACATGGCGCTGGAGCTGATGGGCGCGCGCACGCTTCAGCGCATGGCGGCAGAGAATGACGTGCGCGGTCATAATACGCCCGCCGCGCGCGCCTTTCGCAAATCGGTTCGCGACAATGGCCTCAAGGCCACTCTCAAGGGGCGTGACGCGAAATTCGGCGACGGGCGCGCGCGGGTCAGGGGGCCGGAACGCCGCGACCCGAATGGCTGGCTGATCGATTGAGGCGCCCGGGCGTTGGCCGGGCACTCACGGCCCTCGCCGCGGCCCTCGAAATGCGGGCTTTCGACCCTCGCGGCGACCCTCACCTGTCCGCGGGAGAGCCACCCGGCTGTCCGGCCGGCGCTCAGCGATGCTTGAAATGGGGAGAGCGCTTTTCCACGAAGGCTTCCATACCCTCTTTCTGGTCTTCGGTCGCAAACAGCGAATGGAAGAGGCGGCGCTCGAACATGACACCCTGGCTGAGCGTGGTTTCATAGGCCGTGTTGACCATTTCCTTGGTCATCATCGCGGTCGCACGCGGCATCGAGGCGATCTTGCGGGCGGTGGATTTGGCCTCGGCCAGCAGTTCGTCCGCCGGCACGACGCGCGAGACCAGGCCGCAGCGTTCGGCCTCCGCAGCGTCCATCATGCGCCCGGTCAGGCACATCTCCATCGCCTTGGACTTGCCGGCAAACCGCGTCAGACGCTGCGTGCCGCCGGCGCCCGGCGAGACACCGATGGTGATCTCCGGCTGGCCGAATTTCGCCTTGTCGCCGGCCAGGATGAAGTCGCACATCATCGCCAGTTCGCAGCCGCCTCCGAGCGCAAAGCCGTTGACCGCCGCGATCACGGGCGTGCGCATGCGCGCGGTCCGTTCCCAGTTGGCCGTGATGAAGTCTTCATAATAAGTGTCGGGAAAGCCCTTGGCCTGCATCTCCTTGATGTCGGCGCCAGCTGCGAAGGCCTTTTCCGAGCCGGTGATGACGACGCAGCGGATGCCGGCATCATTGTCAAAGCCGTCCAGTGCGTCCGAAAGCTCGTCCATCAGTTGCGAATTGAAGGCATTCATCGCATCGGGCCGGTTGAGCGTGATCACCGCCACGCCGTCTTCGGCCTCGGTCAGGAGCGTTTGGTATGACATTGGGGGGCTGTCCTTTTTGCACGCGCGCGCTGGCCGCGTTGCTCATGGAAACTTGTGTTCGCTGGCACCCGGGCTGTTGTCAGTGTCGCATTCTGTGACGCCGCCAGCCGCTTGTCTTGGCCATTCCTGCGTATACTGCAATTGCGCCGGGCCGTCACCCTTCGTCGCCAAAAACCACCCTCGCATTGTGGCGCGTCTCACCTTCACCAAGCAGTGGCACGAGCTCAGCGGCGACCGCTTCCGGGGCCGGCAGGCTCATCGGATCCTCGCCCGGCATGGCCATCGCCCGCATCTGCGTGCGCGTGGCGCCGGGGTCGAACAGGTTCACGCGAAGCGCGCTCTTCTCGTTTTCCTCGGCAAAGGCGTGCACCAGCGATTCCAGCCCGGCCTTTGATGCCTGGTAGGCGCCCCAGAAAGCCCGCGGGCGCGGGACCACGCCGGATGTCACGAATACCGCACGGCCGCTTGGGGACGCCAGCAGCAGCGGCGCGAGCGAGCGGATCAGGCGCCAGTTGGCGGTCAGGTTCACCTCGATCGTTTCCTCGAAGCTGCGCGGGCCGATGCTCTGCAAGGGACCGAGCGTGCCGAGAATGCCGGCATTCGCCAACAGGCCGTCGAGCCGACCATGGCGCTCGAACAGTATGCCGCCGAGCTGGTCGATGGCTTTTGCATCTTTCAGGTCCAGCGGCACCAGTGTCGCCTCGCCGCCGGCGGCGCGGATCTCGTCATCCAGGGCTTCCAGCGCCTTCTTCGAACGTGCCAGCGCGATGACGTGATGCCCCGTTCCGGCCAGCTGGAGGGCCGCAGCCCGTCCGATGCCGCGCGAGGCGCCGGTGACCAGGGTCAAGCGTTTCTCGGTCATGTCCGTGGGTTCCGTTTTCCGGTCCGCGCCGGCCATGCCGGGTCAGCTGATGGCACGAAGCGGGGGGTCTTCAAGCAGGGAGAGCTGAAAATCCTTGTCGCCCTGCTGGCGGGCATGGTCAACCAGCCGCGTGGGGTAGTCGCCGGTAAAACAGTGATCGGCAAATTGCGGCGCCGACTCGTCGCGCACCAGCCCGCCAATCGCCTTGTAGAGGCCGGCGACGGAAAGAAAGCCGAGCGTGTCGACTTCCAGATGCGTGGCCATCTCGTCAAGCGTGTGCGTCGCGGCCAGCAATTCCTTGCGCGCGGCCATGTCGATACCGTAGAAATCGCGGTGCGTGATCGGCGGACTTGCCGAGCGAAAGTGAATCTCGCGCGCCCCGGCATCGCGCACCATTTTCACGATCTTGCGCGATGTGTTCCCGCGCACGATGGAATCATCGACCAGGACGACGCGCTGGCCCTCGATCACCGCGCGGTTCGGGGAGTGCTTCTTGGAAATCGACAATTCCCGGCCGAGCTGCGTCGGCTCGATAAAGGTGCGCCCGACATAATGGTTGCGGATGATTCCCAGCTGGAAGGCCAGTCCCGATTGTTCCGAAAAACCGATCGAGGCGGGCACGCCGCTGTCGGGCACCGGGACGATCACATCGGCCTCGACGCCTGTCTCCAGGGCGAGCTGGCGCCCCATCCGTCGGCGCACTTCATAGACGCTGCGCCCCTGGACCCGGCTGTCCGGGCGGGCGAAATAGACATATTCGAACACGCAGGGCCGCGGCGGATTGACCGGAACCGGGCGGATGCTGTTCACGCCGCTTTCGTCGATGATGACCATCTCGCCATTGTCGATTTCGCGGATGAACTGCGCGCCGATAATGTCGAGCGCACAGGTTTCCGAGGCCAGTATGTAAGCCTGGCCGAGCTTGCCGAGCACGAGCGGGCGCAGGCCGATCGGATCGCGCACGCCGATCAGCGCGTTCTCTGTGAGCCCGACAACGGCATAGCCCCCCTCGATACGCCGGATGGCATCAACGGCGCGGTCGACCAGGCTTCCCCGCTCGCTGCGCGCGATGAGCTGCAGGATGACCTCGGTGTCCATCGTCGACTGGAAGATCGAACCGCTTTCGACAAGTTCGGCGCGCAGGGCGCGGGCGTTGGTGAGGTTGCCATTATGCGCCATGGCAAAGCCGCCCGTGGCCAGGTCGGCAAAGATCGGCTGGATGTTGCGCGGGACCGTGCGCCCGGATGTCGAATAACGGTTATGGCCGATGGAGATATGGCCCGGCAGGCGCTCGCGCATGTCCGGTCCGCCAAAGGCATCGCCGACAAGGCCGGGATG
>JAAANZ010000055.1 GCA_009909065.1 Alphaproteobacteria bacterium
CCACGAGGGATCAGTCCTGTGAGCCGCCTTCTGCAGGCAAACAAGGCCGCCAAGGACTCAAGTCTCCGCAGACATTTCAGATCGTAGTTGACGGGCTAAGCCAGGTGTTCAGCGGCTTCTGCCACGCGCCGGGTTTCTTCTTTCCCGAGCGGCAGGATTGGCCGGGGCGCATCGCAGGTCGTCAACCCGATCTGCCTGGCTGCGGCGTAGATCACACGCAGGGATCCATATTCCTTGAACAGGGCCCAGAGTGGCGCAAACTGTGCATCGAGCCGCTGCGCGTCATCCGTTTGCCCGGCCTGCGCCGCGCGGGTCAGCTGCGCCGCAATCTCCGGAAATAATCCTCCAGCCACGCTGTACCAGGCGTCGGCACCGGCCAGGAGAGCCTCTGCACAGCCCCAATCCCCGCTGTAGCCGATGGAGAAATCTTCTGGCAGCGCGTTTCGCAGCCGCGAAAGCTCGTCAGCAGTTCTACTTCCCTGCGCGGGCAGCGGCATTTTCACCGCTTTGATGCAGCGGACATGCGCAAGCCGCTCCAGCAGCTCAAGGCTGAAGGTGAAATGCGTCGTGCCCGGATTGTTGTAGATACACAGCGGCAGATCGGTGGCCGCGGCAACAGCACGGAAATGCTGGAAGGCCTCCTCCTGCGTAAGGGGCGTGTAGGAAACCGGCGCCAGCAAGAGGGCATCTGCGCCAGACGCAGCAGCATCCTGCGCCAGATCGCACGCTTCATCTGTCCTGAGCGCGCCGACCCCGACGATCAGAGGCACCTGGCCGCCAAGACCCTCGACCGCTGCGCCGACAGCCCGGCGGCGCTCGGACCGGGACAGATAAGCATAGGTTCCGGTGCTCCCGAGAAGACAGATCGACCCGAGGTCGACCGTCTTGAGACGGTCAAGAAACACCTGAAGCTGGTCAGTTTGCACGCGCCCATTCTCGTCTGACGGCGTAATGGGGAACGCCGATAATCCAGTGAAATCCATGCCCGCTGCCCAATCTTGAATCTCTGCAATCCTAAGCAGGACACCGCCATGAAACAGGCTGAATAACAAGAGCGTCTTGTTGAGCCGGATCAGTCTGTCGATCTTTGCCACATAGACCCGGGCTTCGAGGTGGACCTTTATGTCACGACGGACCTGCGGACGATGACCGAAATATGGATGGGGCTAAAAACGATTGCGTGGGCCGTCGACAGGGAGAAACTCACACTGCTCGGTCATGCTGGTCTCGCCAGGAACATGCAGAGTTGGCTTGGGCTCAGCCCCTTCGCCAAAGAGAAAAAGCTGGCGGCCTGATCGGCGCAGGCAATGGCGCAAGGCACTTGGCCCGCCTTATCCCGCTGCCCCTCAGTGCGGGCATGCGCAACACCGACGCAAACATTGGTCAAGATGCCTCGAGCGGCAAGATCGTCTGCGAGACCGTGTTAAGACATCACCACAAGCGACCGTTTGCGATGTCGCGTATTCGCGTCGGGGGCGAGCCTTCCGCGCCCGGTTCGGCCGTGGCGGGTGAAACCCTCGTGACCCTCGACAAGGCCCTCGAAAAACCGGGGTCGGGCCCTCGCTTCGACCCTCGCCTGTCCATGCCGGCCGGTGGCCTTCAGCCCGCTTCGCCCTCATCGCCTTTTTTCAGGACTTCGCGCTTGCCGGCATGGTTCGGCGCGGAAATGACACCCTCTTCCTCAAGCCGTTCGATCAGCGTGGCGGCCTTGTTGTAGCCGACCTTCAGGCGGCGCTGGATGTAGGATGTAGAGGCACGATTGTCGCGGATGACAATGGCCATGGCCTGGGCATAGAGATCCTCGGCCTCATCGCCCGTCGAGGTGCCGAGCATGGCATCCATGACCGGGGAACTTTCCGAAGGTTCCTCAAGGATTTCAGATACATAGTCCGGCTCGCCCTGTGCCTTGAGCCATTCGACGATGGTCTCGACTTCCTCATCGGAGACAAACGGGCCGTGGCAGCGTTTCGTCTTGCCGCCGGGAGCCTGGTAAAGCAGGTCGCCCATGCCGAGCAGCTGCTCGGCGCCCTGCTCGCCGAGAATGGTGCGGCTGTCGATCTTGGTGGTCACCATATAGGAAATGCGGGTGGGGAAATTCGCCTTGATCGTGCCGGTGATGACATCGACCGAGGGGCGCTGAGTGGCAGTGATGAGATGGATCCCGGCTGCGCGCGCCATCTGCGCCAGGCGCTGGACACAGCCTTCGATCTCCTTGCCCGCAACCATCATCAGGTCGGCCATTTCATCAATGACAACAACGATGTTCGGGATATGGTCCGTGGGCAGGTGCTCGGTCTCGAAGACGGGCTTGCCATCCTCGTCGAACCCGGTCTGGACACGGCGGGTCATCGGCTCGCCGCTCTTGCGGTGGCGGGCGGCCTTCTCGTTATAGCCGGCCAGGTTGCGCACGCCGGCCTTTGACATGAGCTCGTAGCGCCCTTCCATTTCCTGCACCGTCCATTTGAGCGCATTGACCGCCTTTGACGGGTCGGTGACGACCGGCGAGAGCAGGTGCGGAATGCCCTCATAGATGCTCAGTTCGAGCATTTTCGGGTCGATCATGATGAAGCGACATTGCGAGGGCGGCAGGCGATAGATCAGCGACAGGATCATCGCGTTCACGCCGACAGACTTCCCCGAACCCGTCGTCCCGGCAATCAGGAGATGCGGCATCCTGGAAAGGTCGGTAATGGCCGGCGCGCCGCCGATATCGGCCCCGAGCGCCATGGGCAGGGGCGCTTTCGACCCGTGCCAGGCCTCCGATTCCAGCAGCGAGCGCAGATAGACCGTGTCGCGATCCTCATTGGGCAGCTCGATCCCGATGGCATTCTTTCCCGAAACAACCGCAAGTCGCGCCGAGGTCGCGCTCATCGAGCGGGCGATGTCATCGGCCAGCGAGATCACGCGCGCCGATTTCACGCCGGGGGCGGGTTCGAGTTCGAACAGGGTGACGACCGGCCCGGGGCGCACTTCCTTGATGCGCCCGCGCACGCCGAATTCCTTGAGCACTTCGCTCAGCTGGTGCGCGCGGGCGATCAGGGCGTCCTCGTCGACACCGCCACGGGTCTTAGGCGCCGGGGTGAGAAGATCGATCGGAGGGAGCCTCGATTCACGCGGACCGGCCTTGCGCTTTACTTTCGGGCGCGGCGACGCGGCGGGTTGGTTTTCCTCGCGCGGGGGAGCAAAGGCGGGCGCGTTCTCGTGCTCCTCATCCGACAGTTCCTCAGC
The DNA here is from genome assembly GCA_009909065.1 of Alphaproteobacteria bacterium. Classification (GTDB taxonomy): domain Bacteria; phylum Pseudomonadota; class Alphaproteobacteria; order Caulobacterales; family Hyphomonadaceae; genus UBA5336. The sequence continues at coordinate 3,229 of JAAANZ010000055.1, forward strand.
ATCCGGGCCGTCGGGCGAGGAATCGTCATGCTGCGGCGGCAGGAAGAGCGGCTCGCCATGAGAACGGCTTGCGAGATCCATGTAATCCTCGTCGCTGGCCTGCCGGCGACCGGCACGCAGCCTGTCCGTCAGCCGCCCCGCCAGCGAGGCGACCCAACCGGAAAAACTGCGCGCATGACGGGCCGCATCGCGGCCGGAGGCCGATGCGGCGGTTTGCAGGGCGGCCGCGTCACGCCGGCCGAAACCGAGCGCATTGAGACCGGCCGCGAGCGACAAGGCGCCCAGCGAAATCCCTGCCAGCGCCTGTGTCCAGGGCAGCATCAGGGCCTTGAATGGCATCTCGGCCAACCAGAACAGGCCATCGCCGATGACCCCGCCGAGCCCTGTCGCAAGCGGCCAGGACGCGGGCACGGGCCAGGACGCGAAACAGGCCGCTGAAAGCGGAACCGAAACGAGGCCCAGCAACCAGCGCCAGCGCCGCGGACGGCCAATCAGCGTGGCGCGCATCGCGCCGCCGGTCATCAGCGCGATCCCGCCGACCCAGCTGGACCATCCCAGCGTCTGGCGCGCGAAATCGGCAAACACGGCACCGGCGCTGCCAAACAGATTCTGGGCGGCCGCGCCCGTGGCGGCATTCCAGCTCGGATCGGTCGGAACATAAGACGCGACCGCCCCACAGATGAAAACGCCGCCCGCAAAGGCGCCCGTACCTGTCAGGATACGCCAGACCGGATCTGACACCGGCCGGCGCGCGCTGTATTCGATCGGGTAATCGCTCATGTCGGCATTGTCTGTTCGGGTCACCATCACAGCCGTGATTGAAACCCCAACAGGCTTAACGACGGGCAAATGCCGCAGACTTTTCCAGAGCGCCCGTCTTTCGTTTCCCCGCCGCACCGAGGCCTCATCTGCCCCGTGCCTGTGGCGGCCATTGAAGCGGACTGCCCTGAACCGGCTCCGGACAAAAAGAAAGGGGGCAGGCCTGAACGCGCCTGCCCCCCATCGGAACGCTGGAGCGCCGCGCGCTTATTCGGGCGTTGCCTCCTCGTTTTCGTCGGCATCCGGCATCATGTCACCGGCCGCCTCCTCTGAGGCGTCGGACAGGGCGTCACCGTCTTCCATGGCGGAATCGCCGGCATCAACGGCCTCTTCGACAGCGCTTTCGGACAGGCCCTCAGCGCCGCTCGCGGTCCCGTCGGCCTCTTCAGCCGTCTCGGCCACAGCGTCACCAATCGTGTCGGCCGCCGCGTCAGCAGCCTCTGTCGCCGGGTCCATGACGTCATCGGCGGCCTCGCCGGCCTCATCGTTCATGTCCATGGCTTCATCGCCGGCGTCTTCAGCCATATCACCAGCCGCATCCGCCATGGCTTCAGACGATTCCCCGGCGTCTTCAGACATCTCCTCGGCCTCATCGACCATGTCACCGGCCTCTTCGCTCAGCTGCGAAGCGTCTTCGCCCTTTTCGGACATGGCCTCGTCAGACATCGCGGCTTCGGCCTTGTCGGACATCTCGTCATGCGCGCCATCAGCGGACGTTTCGCCATCCTGCGTGACATCCTCGCCCATCTCGGCGCCCGCTTCATCCTCGGCCGATGCGGCCGCGGTGCCCGACTCCTGGCTCTCGACCTCGTCCGGCGTTGCCCCGGTTTCGACTGTCTCCTCGGGCTCGGCCTCGGCCTGTTCTTCCGCTTCAGCCTCGGCTTCAGCGGCCGCTGCGGCCTCGGCTTCAGCGGCCTCGGCTTCGGCCGCGGCTGCCTCGGCCTGGGCCGCCTCGCGCGCCTTCACAGCCTCGTCGAGCTTCTTGCGGTATGTCTCGCGGGCGCGTTCACGCGTCGCCTCATAGCGTTCGCGCGCGTCCTTTGTCGCCTCATCATGACCATCGATCGCGGCATTCAATTCTTCTTCGGCCGCGGCAATCCTTTCCTCGAAGGCCTTTTCGGCCTCAGCAACAGCCTCGCTATGCGCCTGGCGTGCCGACTCCAGTTCCTCATCGGCGGCTTCAAGCCGGTCATCACGCAGTGACGCAGCGCTTTCAAGAGCTGCATCGCGCTCTCGCTGCGCCTCCGCCACGGACTTGGCATAGGCTTCGTTGGCCGTGGAAAGCTTGGAGGCCTCGCCTGCGCTTTCCTGCATCGTTTCGGTTTCGGCCTCCTGAGGCGCGGCAAAGGCGGCAGGCCCGAGCAACAGGGCCATCATGGCTGTCGCGCTGACTGCAGAACGGGAAAACTTCATTGGAACACTACCTCGCTATGTTGCGACACATGCCTGACCGGCTTGCAAGTCTCGGACCAGCACAGCCGGGCCGTGCCGGGAGTCGCTCTGGCGCGGCACGGCAGCATGGAATATCGTTATCATGGATAGGCTTGTTGATAAAATGCGCGCAACAGCGGGCAATCTGTATTTGCGAGAGCTATTCAGCGCGCGCCGGCCTTTGCGCATCGGGCTATTGCGCCCTTGCGAAATGTTCCGAGACTTCATCGGCAAGCTTGCGCGCCAGTTCCGCCTTGCCGGCACGCGGCCAGTGGTCGGACCCCTCCCCGCGGATCAGCAATACCTCATTCTCGCCGCCCCCCATGACATCGCCGGAGACGTCATTGGCGAGGATCCAGTCGCAACCCTTCCGCTCGAGCTTGGCGCGGGCATGAGCCTCGACATCATGGGTCTCGGCTGCAAACCCGATCACCAGTTCGGGGCGGTGTTTGCGCTTGCGCGAGAGGGTGGCGAGAATATCGGGGTTCTCGGTCAGATTGAGCGGCGGGGTCTCGCCCGCCTCGTCCTTGAGTTTCAGCTTGCGGTCCGCCGACCTGGCCGGGCGCCAGTCGGCCACGGCGGCCACGGAAACAAATATGTCCGCGGGCAGCGCCGCCTCGACGCCCGCGAGCATGTCGCGCGCAGTTTCGACATCGACACGTGTCACGCCCGGCGGTGCGGGCAGCATGACCGGCCCCGAGACGAGCGTTACCTGCGCCCCTTCGCGCGCCAGCGCCTCGGCAATCGCATAACCCTGCCGCCCTGAAGACTGGTTGGAAAGATAGCGAACCGGATCGAGCGGTTCGCGCGTCGGCCCGGCCGTGACAATGGCGTGGCGCCCGGACAGGCGCTGGCTTCGCGCAAGCTGTGTCGTGATCGCTTCGGCGATCCGGTCGATCTCCGGCAGGCGGCCGGGTCCGAATTCGCCGCAGGCCATAGCCCCCTCATCAGGCTCCATGACGGTTACGCCATCGGCGCGCAGCCGTTCGACGTTCCGCCGGGTCGCGGCATGGTCCCACATGCGCACATTCATTGCCGGGACCATGAGCACGGGTGTGTCCGTCGCCAGGAGCGCGGTGGTGGCGAGATCGCCGGCAAGCCCCTGGGCGGCCCTGGCCATCAGGTCGGCAGTGGCCGGACAGACAACGACGAGATCGGACGAGCGCGACAGCTCGATATGGCCCATTTCCGCCTCGTCGGTGAGGTCGAACAGATCGCCGAACACTTTCTCGCCCGACAGGGCCGAGACCGAGAGCGGCGTCACGAACTCGGCACCGGCCCGGGTCAGGATGCAGCGGCTGGCGATACCGCGCTTCGACAGGGTCCGGATGAGCTCGAGCGACTTGTAGGCCGCAATTCCGCCGCCGATTATGAGAAGAATGCGTTTGCCGTCCATTTGACCTGCCGCGCACGTTGCCGAAATCCCGACTATGGACGGGTTTAATCACGAAATGGTTGAGAGCGCACGGGGGGGCGCGGCCCGTCCGTTCAGTAGCGCCGGGGGCGCGGCGCGCCGAGCACGCGGGGATGGGTCGCGAAATCGCTGCGCCAGCGATAGGGGCGCTCGACAATCACAACTTGCTGGGAGACCTGCACCGCGGTCCTCTCGTCCTGCCCGGAAAGCCCTTCATCCGGCACGTCACATGCGGATGACGGCCCGCGCCCGCGTGTGACGCGCAGGCCCGCCACCGGATAGGATGTCTCGACAGAGGCGTTGCAGGCCGGCCCATCATGGCCCCGGGGCTTGAGCGAGGCCGGCGCCTCGGGCGCGCCGGAAAGGCCCTGCCCGTCGGCCATGGCGACAACAGGCCAGCCGGAAATGACGAAAGCGATGAGAGCGAAGCGCATGGGCAGACAACTCCTTCAGACCTCGACCCTGGCCAGGGTCGATGATCCTGGCCAGGGTCGATCCTAGCGCCGCAGGACCGGCAGGCCAGCGCTTTCATCCCTCAGGCGACAGCGCGCACGGCGGCTCAACGCTGGCAGGTGCCGCAATAGAAGCTTGAGCGGCCGGACTGGACGATGCGCCGGATGGCCGTGTCGCAGGCCGGGCACGGCGCACCTTCCCGATCATAGACGCGAAAGCCGTGCTGGAAATAGCCGAGCGCGCCGTCGGCGGCCGCGAAATCGCGAAGGGACGAGCCGCCCGACTCGATTGCCTCGGCAATGACCGCATTGATCGCCTCGGCGAGCCGGACAGCCCGCCGGCCTTTCACGCTGGCAGCCTTGCGGCGCGGGGATATGCCCGCCCGGAACAGGGCCTCGCAGGCATAGATATTGCCGAGCCCGGCCACGACACGCTGGTCCAGGAGCGCGGCCTTGATCGGCGTCGCCCGGCCGGCGAGCGCGCCGCGCAGATAGGCGGGGTGGAAGGCGTTCGACAAGGGCTCGGGGCCCAGATCGCGCAGGCGCACATAGTCTGACATCCGGCCACTGGGCCACAGCTCCATGAAACCGAACCGCCGCGGATCATTATAGGTCACGCGCGCATCGCCGCTGAACGAGAAGATCACATGATCATGGCGCGGATCGGTGCCGGTGGCGTGATGGAAACGGCCGGCACGGCGGTCATCGATGGTGAACCGGCCGGACATGCCCAGATGCATGACGAGTGTTTCGCCGCTGGAAAGGTCCGCACACAGGAATTTGGCCCGCCGGCCGAGCCGCTCGACCCGGTGATGGAGGATGCGTTCGGCGAAACGGAGCGGCAGCGGGAAGCGCAGGTCTGCACGGTTCTGCGTGAGCGCGACAATCTCCCGGCCCTCCATGATCGGGGCCAGGCCGCGGCGAACCGTCTCGACTTCGGGCAATTCGGGCATAAGCCCGCATATAGCGCTTTGGTCGGATGGCAACTATGGTCGCGCGCATGACGGGAATCGATGACAGCGGCGAACGCGTGAGTTTTGGCTTCGAGGATGTGGCGCCGGAGGAAAAGACCGCCCGGGTGGGCGGGGTCTTCCGCTCCGTGGCCTCTCGCTATGACCTGATGAACGACCTGATGTCGGCAGGCATTCACCGGGTCTGGAAGCATGACACGCTTTCGAAGCTCAACCCTCAGCCCGGCGAATGGCTGCTGGATGTCGCCGGCGGAACCGGTGACCTCGCCATCGGCTTCCTGAAACGCGCCGACAAGGTGCGCCGGCGGCGCGGCGGCGAGCCGGCCCGGGCGGTCGTCTTCGATATCAACGATGCGATGCTGGTCGCCGGGAAGGCGCGCTCGGATGCCAACGCCTTCGCCGAGCGTCTCGGCTGGGTGTGCGGCAATGGCGAAGCACTGCCTTTCCCGGATCGCAGTTTCGATGCCCTGACCATCGGTCTGGGCATCCGCAATGTCACCCATCGCGCCGCCGCGCTGGCGGAGTTTCGCCGGGTGCTCAAGCCCGCCGGGCGGCTGGCCATACTGGAATTCTCGCACATGACGCTGCCGGCGCTGCAGGCGGCGTATGACCGCTACAGTTTCAACGTCATTCCCCGGCTCGGGGGCCTCGTGACCGGCGATTCGGCGAGTTACCAGTATCTCGTCGAGTCCATCCGGCGTTTTCCCGACCAGGGGGCCTTTGCCGAAGAAATCCGCGCGGCAGGTTTTTCGCGCGTCTCGGTGACGAATTTCTCCGGCGGGATTGCTGCGCTGCATTTCGGCTGGGCGGTCTGACCCCATGTGGCAGGCGCTGGGCGATTATGGGCGGCTGATGCGGGCGGGTGTGTCGCTGGCCCGACATGACGTGATCCTTCCGGGCGAATACCAGTCCCGCCTGCCGCTGCCGGCGCGCCTGGCGGGCCGCATGCTGCGCCTGACCGGGGGCGGGGCGGAGGGCCGGCCGGGCGAGCGCCTGGCCGAGGCGCTTGAGAAGCTGGGGCCGGCTTATGTCAAGCTCGGCCAATTCCTCGCGACCCGTCCCGACGTGCTCGGGGTTGAGGTTACTGACGATCTTTCGCGGCTCAAGGACAAGCTTCCGGCTTTTTCAAATGAAGCGGCCCGCGCAGCGCTCGAGGCCGAGTTCGGCAAGGACGAGGCGACGCGCCTGTTTCCCGATCTCGGCGAGCCGGTCGCGGCCGCCTCACTGGCGCAGGTGCACCGTATGGAAACCGGCGACGGGCCGCGCGCGGTGAAAATCCTGCGCCCGGGCATCGAAAAGAGGATCGAGCGGGCCCTGAGTGCCATGCAGCGCGCCGCGCGCACCATCGAACGCGCCAGCCCGGACAGCCGGCGCCTTGAACCCATCGCCTTTACCGAGACCATCGCCCGCGCCATGACGCGTGAGCTGGACCTGCGCCTGGAAGCCGGCGGCGCCGACGAGTTGCGCGTTCTGGCCCAGGAGAACGGCCATTTCACGATCCCGCAGATCGACTGGGAGCGCACCGGCCGGCGCGTGGTCACCATGGACTGGCTCGATGCCACCCCGCTGACCGATCCGGCCGCCCTCGCCGGGCCAGATCTAGACCGCGCGGCGCTGGCCAATCATGTCACGCGCGGCTTTCTCAGCCATGCAATCGAGCATGGCGTCTTCCATGCCGACATGCACGAAGGGAATATGATGGTTCTGCCGGATGGACGGCTGGGCCTCATTGATTTCGGCATTATCGGACGGATCGGCCCGGATGAGCGCCGCTTCCTGGCAGAAATCCTCTGGGGCTTCATCAAGCGCGACTATACGCGCATATCCGAGGTGCATTTCGAAGCCGGCTATGTGCCGGCCGACCAGTCCGTGGGCGAATTTGCGCAGGCGTTGCGCTCGGTCGGCGAGCCGATCCATGGCAAGCGGGCCGAAGACGTCTCGATGGGCCGACTGCTCCTGCAGCTCATGGATTACACGCATACATTCGGCATGCATCTGCGGCCTGAACTCGTCCTCCTTCAGAAGACCATGGTCCAGGTTGAGGGCGTCGCGCGCGGTATCGATCCGGCCCATGATATCTGGGCGGCGGCCGAGCCGATTGTCTCGGGCTGGGTACGCCGCGAATTCGGGCCGTCGGGCGCGGCGCGGCTGACGGCGCGCAATGCCCGCGAGATGAGCGACCGGCTGAAACGTCTGCCCGAGATGATGGACAAGCTGGAAACCGCGCTGGAACGCAGCGCTGCGCCCCCCGCTCACCCGCCCCGGGAGCGTTTCGCCCCCTGGTGGGGCTGGTTCGGCTTTCTGGGCCTGGCCGGGGCCCTCACCGTCATGGCGCTGGCGGTGGGCGGCTAGGGCAGGTTCGGGGCGAACGCAATCGCCTGCGACCGGACACTTGCGCCAGAACAGGGATGTAAAGCGACAGTCTGGATTGAATCGAACGCCCGGTGCTTTACCAGGCGGCTGAAGAACTCCTGCAATTGGGTCGTTCGAACCTGAACGCATGATCGCGTCGCCATCCTTCGAGACGCGATCCTGAACGGATCGCTCCTCAGGATGAGGATTTTAAGCTTTCGAAACAACGCACTCACCTCATCCTGAGGAGCGCGAAGCGCGTCTCGAAGGATGGAGAGTCGCACGCCTGCCTGAGCCAATGGATGGCCGAAGGATCCTTTCTTCACCAGCCTGTCAGATATCGGCATAGACATGCCGCTCGCCGGCATGGCCGGAATGGGTGACCGCGCCCTTGTGCGCCGGGCCGACCAGTTTCGCGAATTTTTCCAGGGCGCCGGATCCGTATTGCGTCTCACGCGGGACCCATTTGCGCTTGCGCGCCTCCAGTTCGTCCGGGGTGAGCCGGACATCGATCGTGCCCTTTTCGGCGTCGATGGAAATCATGTCGCCGGTCTCGATCAGGCCGATCGGGCCGCCCTCGGCCGCCTCGGGCCCCACATGGCCGATACAGAAGCCGCGCGTGGCCCCGGAGAAGCGGCCATCCGTGATCAGCGCAACCTTGTCGCCCATGCCCTGCCCGTAGATGGCCGCCGTGGTGGACAACATCTCGCGCATGCCCGGCCCGCCCTTGGGGCCCTCATGGCGGATTACCAGAACGTCGCCCTCATTATAGTCGCGGTTCTCAACCGCGCGGAAACAGGCCTCCTCGCCGTCAAAGACGCGGGCCGGGCCGAAAAATTGAAGCTTTTCAAGGCCGGCTACCTTCACGATGGCCCCGTCAGGGGCAAGTGAGCCCCACAAGCCGACCACACCTCCGGTCGGCGTGATCGGATCCGATGCCCGCCGGATGACTTTCTGGCGGGTGTCGAAACTCACGTCCTCAAGGAATTCCGCCCAGGTCTTGCCCGTCACGGTCAGGCAGTCGCCATGGACAAAACCCTCGTCAAGCAGGGTCTTCATCAACATGGGCACGCCGCCCGCCTCGCCGAAATCCTTGGCGACATAATCCCCACCCGGCTTCAGTGACGCGATATAGGGCGTCCTCTGGAAGATTTCGGCAACATCCGCGAGATCGAATTCGACACCGCATTCATGTGCCATGGCAGGCAGATGCAGTGCGGCATTGGTCGACCCGCCCGTCGCCGCAACCACAACGGCGGCATTCTCGAAGGCCTTTCGGGTGCAGATCTCGCGTGGGCGCAGATTGTGCTCAACCAGTGCCATCACCGTTTCCCCCGAGGCTCGGGCATAACCGTCCCGGTCGGTATAGGGCGCCGGAAGGGCCGATGAGAGCGGCAGCGCAAGACCGATGGCCTCTGACACGCAGGCCATGGTATTGGCCGTGAACTGGCCGCCGCAGGCTCCGTCGCCCGGACAGGCCACCTTTTCGAGCGCATGCAGTTTCGCATCCGTCATGTCCTGCGAACCGGCGCCGTGAGCGCCCACCGCCTCGAAGACGTCGAGAACGGTCACGTCGCGTCCCTCGAAGCTGCCGGGCATGATCGAGCCGCCATAGAGGAAAACCGAAGGCACATTCAGGCGCAGCATCGCCATCATCATGCCCGGAAGGGACTTGTCACAGCCCGCCACGCCGACCAAGGCATCATAGCTGTGCCCACGCATGGTCAGCTCCACGCTGTCAGCGATCACGTCACGCGACACGAGCGAGGAGCGCATGCCCTCATGGCCCATCGCGATCCCGTCAGTCACCGTGATCGTGCAGAATTCGCGCGGCGTGCCGTCAGCCACCGTGACGCCTTCACTCACCGCATGAGCCTGACGCATCAGCGCGGTGTTGCATGGCGCGGCCTCGTTCCAGCAGGAGGCGACGCCGACAAAGGGCTTGCGGATATCCTTCGTCGACAGCCCCATGGCGTAATAATAGCTGCGATGCGGGGCGCGCGCGGGCCCTTCGGTAACATGGCGGCTTGGCAGGCGGGACTTGTCCCAGGTCTTGGTCATGGTCGGTCACTCGCAGACTTCGTGGATATTCCGGGTTAGCAAAGCGCTGTAGTGCGCGGCAACTGCCAACCGGGCTTGATCCGGATATCCGGCTGCGGCTTATTGGCGAAACGGGAACAAGGGGGTTGATCGTGAAAACTGCATTGCGGCTGGCCGCCGCTGCGCTCATTGCCGGCTTTTTCGGGTCGCCTGCGCCGTTACTCGCCCAGTCGGGTGATCAGGCCGGGACCTTCGGCATCGAGCGCGGCACCGGCAAGGTGATCTGCACCGGCGACGGCGACGGGCGCGGGGAAGGCCACGAGGCGCTGGACGAAAGCTATGCGCGCTCGGCGGCCTGGGACCGGATGGTGCTTGGCGAGGCGGCGAGCCCCTGCTCTGCGAGCGCGCCGGTCTTCGAGGAGATCGATGACGGCGTCTGGCAGCGCACGGCCCTTTTCAGCGGGACCGACAGCGCCGGCCGCCGGGCCGATATGCGCATCTATGTCCTCGAGGACCGTTTCTCCTGGTCTTTCGGATCCTCCCGCGAGATCGAGGACGATGCCGGCGAACCGGCGAAATTGTCCTTTATCTTCGGTCGGCCCATGTTTCTCGGGGAGTTTTGCCAGGGCGATGCCGCTGTCGCGCTGGGGGCGGCCTCCTTCGAGGGCGACCCCGCGGTCAACCGCGCCCTTTCGCGGCGCCGGGCCGCAACACTCGGCCAACAGATGAAGCGGCTGGCGGGCTTTTGCGCCGAGCAGACCCCGCCGGAGCTTTACGGGCTCACACTGGGAGAATTCACAGCCGAAACCCCCTGCATGCGAGATGGCAGCTGTACCGGCAGCGCCACATCCCCGCAGCGCCGGGTCGTCCTTCTGGGGGTGGCCGAGGCGGCCGAGGGCATCAACCTGTCGGAAGCCATCCGCAGCGCCATGGGTTCGGCGACGGCCCGCAACGTCCTGTCGATCGAGGCGTATGAGACGTTCGACCTGGCCGCCTATTGAGTGAACAGCTGGAACCGGCCCTGGCGCGGCGCGGCGCGACGGCTTGACTTGGCGGATATGCTCTCCCACTTTCCGTGGCCTTCAGCCAGCCACCGGGGAAAGGTGCGCACCTTATGAAAGTTGTCGTCGTCGAGAGCCCGGCCAAGGCCAAGACCATCAACAAGTATCTCGGCAAGGACTACCAGGTGCTGGCCTCTTACGGGCATATCCGTGATCTTCCGTCCAAGGATGGTTCGGTTGATCCGGACAATGATTTCGAGATGGTCTGGCAGGCCGATTCCAAATCGAGCGCCCGCATCCGGGAAATCGCCGAAGCGGTGAAGGGCGCCGAGAAACTGATCCTCGCCACCGACCCGGACCGCGAGGGCGAAGCGATTTCCTGGCACCTGCTCGAAGCGCTGAAAAAACGCCGGGCCCTCAAGGGTGTCGATGTCGAGCGGGTGGTCTTCAACGCCATCACCAAGGGCGCGGTCACACAGGCCATGGAGCAGCCGCGCGAGGTGGATGACGAGCTTGTCGAAGCCTATCTCGCCCGGCGGGCGCTGGATTACCTTGTCGGTTTCAACCTGTCGCCGGTGCTCTGGCGAAAGCTTCCCGGTTCGCGCTCGGCGGGCCGCGTGCAGTCGGTGGCGCTTCGCCTGATCTGCCAGCGCGAACTGGAGATCGAGACCTTCAAGCCGCAGGAATACTGGCAGGTCAAGGCGCAGATGCGCGCCCCGGACGGGGCCGATTTCGAGGCGCGCCTGCATACCCTTGACGGCAAGACGCTCAAGAAGTTTGACCTGCCGAATGCGGATACGGCCGAAGACGCGCTCGAAGCCGTCCGTGTGGGCGGTTACACCGTCAGCGCTATCGAGGCCAAGCCTGTCAAGCGCAATCCACCGCCGCCCTTTATTACCTCCACCCTCCAGCAGGATGCCTCGCGCCGGCTCGGTTTTACCGCCAGGCGCACCATGCAGGCCGCCCAGAAACTCTATGAGGAAGGGCGCATCACCTATATGCGGACAGATGGCGTGAACATGGCCGAGGAGGCCTATCACGGCGCGCGCGAGCAGATCCGTTCCTCCTATGGCGCGCAATACCTGCCGGAAAAACCGCGCCGCTATTCCTCGAAACAGAAGAATGCACAGGAAGCGCACGAAGCGGTCCGACCGACCGATTTCGCCCTGCACCCCGACCAGTATTCCGGCAAGGAGGATGAGTGGAAACTCTATGCGCTGATCTGGCGGCGCGCCACGGCCAGCCAGATGGTGCCGGCCGAATTCGAGCGCACCACGATCGACCTTGTCTCGAAGGACAAGCGGGCCGGGCTGCGCGCGTCCGGCCAGGTGCTGGTCTTTGACGGCTTCATCCGGCTCTATACCGAGGGGCGCGACGAGGACGCCGAGGACGAGAATGACAAGCGCCTCCCGAAACTGCGCGAAGGGGACCCTGCCGACCTGCTCAAGGCCGACAGTTCGCAGCATTTCACCGAGCCGCCGCCGCGCTATACCGAGGCCTCGCTCGTCAAGAAGCTCGAAGAGCTCGGTATCGGCCGGCCATCGACCTATGCCTCGATCATATCGGTGCTGCAGGATCGCGATTATGTACGGCTCGACAAGAAACGTTTCATACCCGAGGACAAGGGCCGGCTGGTCACGGCCTTCCTGGAGAATTTCTTCCGGCGCTATGTGGAGTATGATTTCACGGCCGACCTGGAGGAAAAGCTCGACATCATTTCCGATGGCAAGCTCGACTGGAAAACCTTCCTGCGCGAATTCTGGCAGGAATTCCAGGCGCAGATCGGCGAGACGAAGGAACTGCGCGTATCCCAGGTGCTCGACGCGCTGAACGAGACGCTCGGTCCCTATGTCTTCCCTGCGGTCGACAGCGAGGGGAATGTTCGCGAAAACCCGCGCCAGTGCCCGCAATGCCGCGAAGGCGAGCTGAGCCTGAAACTCGGCCGGCACGGGGCTTTCGTGGGGTGCTCGCGTTATCCCGAGTGTAAGTTTACACGCGCCTTTTCGGTTGATGACGAGGCCGACCAGGCCATCAGCGCCGAAGGTGAGGCGCTCGGAGACGATCCCGAGACCGGCCTGCCGGTCACGCTGCGCTCGGGCCGGTTCGGGCCCTATGTCCAACTCGGCGAAGGCGGGGACGGCGAAAAGCCGAAACGCTCGTCCATCCCCAAGGGCTGGGAAGTCGCCGACATCGACCTCGACAAGGCGTTGATGCTGCTGTCACTGCCGCGCGAGGTCGGCGCCCATCCCGAGGATGGCGAGCCGATCCTCGCCAATATCGGCCGCTATGGGCCTTATGTGAACCACCAGAAGACCTATGCGAATCTGCCGGGCGTCTCGGATGTCTTCGAGATCGGGTTGAACCGGGCTGTCAGCCTGATCGCGGAAAAGCGCGCCAATCCCCGCGGCGGGCGCGGAGCGGCCAAACCCTTGCGCGAGCTTGGCGAACATCCCGAGGCCGGCGGAGCCGTGACCGTGCATGAAGGCCGTTACGGCCCTTATGTGAAACACGGCAAGACCAATGCGACCCTTCCCAAGGATGTCTCTCCGGAAGACGTGACGCTGGAACGCGCGGTCGAACTGGTGGCCGAGCGCGCCGCCAAGTCAAAATCCAAATCAAAATCTTCCGCCAAGACAAAGAAGAAGACCAAAGCCGCCGGATCGAAATGATGTCTTGCTGACACCCCACGGTCACGCTGAATTCTCGCCGTCTGGGAGAATCTGCTTGTTATCGCGACCGCGCGCATGAACATTGCAGGGTGCCGGTCCATCCCGTGACAAGGGAGCGCGGCGAGGATGCGGGGGTATGTCGATCAGCCAGAACCATCGCGCGAGCGGAATGCCACTCCATCGAAGTCGGCGACCATGGCGGACCGTCCAGCCTCAACCGCCTCTATGGCGACCCGATCGCGGCGACGGATTTTGCCGGCTATTCAAACGCGCTCGCCAGCCGGTCCGGCCGCTGGACGCGCGAGAATCTCGAGGCCTATCTCACCGACCCTTCAGGCTTCGCGCCGGGCACCGCGATGCCGACGGTGGAGGTCGCCGACGAGCGGGTCATCGACGAGATCATCGACTGGATGGTCCATCAGGACGCGACTTTCTGAGCGGGGCCGATCGCGCGCGTGGCGAGATAGAACATGAAGGCCGCAAGCGCGGTCAGCCCGGCGGCGAGCGGCATCCATGTCGTTCCGCTGATGGCCAGCAGCAGGCCGCCGCTCGCCGTGCCTATGCTATTGCCGACATAGATCGCCGAGGCGTTGAGAGCGAGGATCATCGTGCGCTGGTCAGGGTGCAGCCTGACAAGACGGGCCTGCTGTGGCGCGGTGAAGATGAAGCCGAGAAACGCCCAGAGCGCCATCACGACAGCGCTGGCTAAGAAGCCGAGAGGCGCGAGATACAATCCGATCAGCGGCAGGGGGAGGGCGGCAAGACCATACAATATGACCCTGTCATGGCCGAACCGGTCGGTCAGGACGCCGCCGGCATGGTTTCCCGCCACGCTCGCCAGGCCGAATACCATGAGCAGCCAGAAGATTTCGGTGGCCTCGGCACCGAACCCTTTCTGGAAGATCACGGCGATATAGCCGAACACGACAAAGGCGCTGGCCAATTGTATCGCGGTCAGGCCCACCGCCGCGAGGGCGCGCGTGTCCCGCAGGGTCCGGGCCAGCTCCGACAGCCGGGTCGGTGTCGCAGGCATGTCGCCCGGCAGCCAGACAGCAATCGCGATGAAAGCCAGTCCGGCCAGGACCGCGACCATGACAAAAGCAGCCGGCCAGCCGAAGGCGCCGCCGATCAGCGCGCCGGCCGGCACGCCGAGCACGGTCGAGACCGCAAAGCCTCCGAACACGATGCCGATGGCCGAGCCGATCTGCTGGGGCGGCACGATGAGCGTGGCCACCGAGGCGGCCACCGGCGTGACAAGCGCCGCGAAAAGGGCGGTCGCGCCGCGAATGACCATCAGGCTGGCAAAATCAGGGGCGAAGGCGGCGGCAAGGCTGGTCAGGGCGAGCCCGCCCGCAGCGATCATGAGGATCCGGCGTTTTGGCAAGCGTGAGGCCAGTACGCTGAGAAGCGGCGCGGCCACGGCGTAGACAACCGCGTATATTGCAATCAGCTGCCCGGCCGCGGCTTCGGACACATCGAGATCGGCGGCGATCTCCGGGACGAGGCCGGCAATCATCAGCGCGCCTGTCCCGACCGCGAAATTGGCGAGCGCCATCGCATAGAGCGGCGCACGCCGGGATGCGAGACTCATCTCGCGCCCCGCCGAATCAATAACCGTTCAGGCGGGCATAACGGTCGCGGTGGAAGCTGGCCCCGCCATAAAGTGCTTCCTGCACTCGGGCGCGCTTCATGTAGAGGCCGGAATCATGCGCGTCGGTCATGCCGATCCCGCCATGCATCTGCACGCATTCATTGGACACGAGATGCACGGTTTCGCTGGCGCGCGCCTTGGCGAGGCTGGCGAGTTCGGAAATGGTGTTCGCCTTTTCATCCACCGCCGACAGAGCCGCGGCCACACAGGAGCGGGTCATTTCGAGCTCCGTGAACAGTTTCGCGGCGCGGTGCTGAAGCGCCTGAAACGAGCCGATCAGCTGGCCGAACTGCTTGCGCGTATTGAGATATTCCAGCGTCATGTCGAAAGCCGCCTGGGCCGATCCGAGCGCCTCGCAGGCCTGGGCAATCGCCGCACGGTCCAGCACGGGCTCGACGAGGTCGAGCCCCTTGTCGGCATCGCCGAGCAGCTGGGCGTCATCGACATGAACGCCGTCAAGGCTGAGATGCGCAGCGCCGTGGCTGTCGACCGTGTTCAACGCCTGAACACTGAGGCCGACGGCGTCCTTCGGCACGAGGAACAGGCTGATCCCGTGCGAGTCGCCCGGCTCGCCATGGGTGCGTGCTGCGATGATGAAGAGATCGGCCTGGTGGCCATCGGGCACATAACGCTTGGCCCCGGTGAGCGTATAGCCCTGGCCGTCGCGTTCGGCCTCGGTCGCGACGCCGGCCGGATTGTGATGGGCGCCTTCATCGAGTGCGAGCGCGGTCAGCACCTCGCCGGCGGCGATTTTCGCGAGCCATTCGGCCTTCTGGGCCTGCGACCCGCCAAGCGTCAGTGCCGATGCGCCGATCACGCCGGTCTGCAGGAGCGGCGTGGCGGCCAGGGTGCGCCCCTGCGCCTCCAGGATCTGGCCCATGCCGACAAGGCCGAAATCCGAGCCGCCATGCTCTTCGGGGATCAACACGCCGAAAAAGCCGAGTTCGGCCAGTTTCTCGCGCGCCATCGGGTCAACGCCATTGGCACCGCTGTCACGCAATTCGCGCAGGTGCGTTACCGGGAGCGTGTCGCGCGCGAAGCTCATGGCGGTGTCGCGCAGCATCTGCTGGTCTTCAGTGAGGACGAAAGTCATTGAAAATACTCCAGGAGGCGTCTCATCGCGTACAGGGACAGGTAAGGCGGGCAAATCCGAAAGGCTGATCGGCCCACCTTCATCACGGTTCTCGCCCGCAATGAGGGCAGGCCCGAGCGTTTACTGGTGCTCCTTGAGCCCGAGGACGCGCTTGGCGATCACATTGAGATTGATCTCGCTGGTGCCGCCCTCGATGGAATTGCCTTTCGAGCGCAGCCAGCCACGCGTGGCTTTCTTGGCGCTGTCCTCGAAACCCTCGCCGTCCCAGCCAAGGCCTTCGGTGCCGAGCGCCTCGATCAGGAGCTCATGGCGGTCCTGGTTCATCTTGGCCGCGCCGTATTTCAGGATGGAGGCGGTGTGGCCGACCTCCTGTCCGGCCTTGGCCTGCTCGGTCGAGCGCTGAACCGTCAGGGAAAAGGCTTTCGCATACATCTTGTGATCGGTGATCCGCCCGCGCAGGTCACCATCGGCCACACGGCCCTCATTATCGGTGCCGACATGCATCTTCGCATACTCTTCCGGACCGAGAATGCCCGAGCCGCCCGTGCCACCAAAGCCGCCTGCGGAGATCGAGGAGCGCTCGAATTGCAACAGGCGCTTGGCGATCGTCCAGCCCTGGCCTTCCTCGCCGACGAGTTGGTCCTTGGGCACCTTCACATCGGTGAAAAAGGTTTCGCAGAAGGGCGAGGCGCCGGAAATCAGCTTGATCGGCCGCGCTTCGACGCCTTCGCTTTCCATATCGAACAGGATGAAGGAAATCCCTTCATGCTTTTTCGTGCGGTCGGTGCGCACCAGGCAGAAGATCCAGTCGGCCTCATTGGCGTAGGAGGTCCACACTTTCTGGCCGTTGATCAGGTAATGATCGCCCTTGTCCTCGCAGCGCGTCTGCAGTCCGGCCAGGTCCGAACCCGCACCGGGCTCCGAATAGCCCTGGCACCAGCGCGTCTTGCCCTTCACGATATCCGGGATGAAGCGCTTCTTCTGCTCCTCATTGCCAAACTCGAGAAGCGCCGGGCCGAACATCCAGAGACCGAAGGAGAAGAGCGGTGGGCGCGCCTTGATGCGCCTGAGCTCTTGCTGGAGGATCTTGTTCTCCTCGGGAGTCAGCCCGCCGCCGCCATACTCGGCAGGCCACATAGGCGCGGTCCAGCCCTTCTCACCCATGCGCTCCAGCCAGAGCTTGCTTTCGGGGTTCGTGAAGGTTTCCCGGCGTCCGCCCCAGACAATTTCGTCATCCTTCATCGGGGTGCGCATCGAGGGCGGGCAATTTTCCTCCAGCCAGTCACGCGCTTCCTGGCGGAACGCTTCCAAAGTCTGCATGTCGCCATCGGCCATGGCTGATCTCCTCCGCATAGGACCTGTCTGCACATTGTTTTAGCGCGCCCTGCCCCGCTCGGCCATGTGTGACGTAGCGCGAGGCCGGCCCGTGCGGCGCAAAGGCCGCGTCCAGCCGCGGCCGGCACAGCTTAACCGAAGGTTCATGCGATGGACTATAAGTGTCGCGCAATCTTCGCGAGAAATGTGTATCATGTATCCTTCCGAATGGAACATATTTTCTTTTTTTCGGGTCATCCTATGCATGATCCTTTTGTCGACAGGGGCCCCGGCATTGGCTTCAGCCGCGCCGCTCTCCGACGAGATGGAGTTTCGCCGGATCGAGGATGTCGGCCCGGCCTGGCAGACAGTCGCGCTTAGCAACAGCTATAACTCGGCGGTTCCCGTCTGCATCTATGTAACCGCCTCCACCGCCTCGCCTTCCGCCCTGCCGCGGATCCGGAATATCCAGTCGGACAGCTTCGAGCTGAAGATCCAGGAAATGACGGGCGGGTCCAATCCGGTCGACAATCCGACACCGGGAACCGTGCATTGCGTGGTGGCGGAAACCGGGCTGCACACACTCGCTGACGGGCGCACATTCGAGGCATTCACCGTCCTGTCGGACCGCACGACCGGCTCGGCGAATGGTGGCTGGAATGTGGCCGATTTCGAAAATGTCTCGGCGAGCGTCTCAGGCAGCTATACCTCGCCTGTCGCACTCGTCGGGCTCGTGACGTCGAACGATCCCCAGCCGACCGCCCCCTTTACAAATGATTGCGACACGCGCGGCAATCCGCCCTTCTTTTCGGGGCAGGCCGACGGCATCTGCGTGGGCAAGCATACCGGGCAGATCTCCACCACGCGCATGAATGAGACCATCGGCGTGATCATCGCCGAGGCGGGAAGTGGAACATCGAACGACATCTTCTACAATTTCTTCCGCGGCGCCGACTCGCCCAACGGGATCGGAACCAATTCAAACACGGGCTATTCCGTATCGGCCGACTTCGACTCCGCCACCGCGACACAGGGCGGGGAGGATGGCGGACAGGGTGGCTGGGCGACCCTGGTGGGAAGCGACCCGCTGGCGAACGGCTTTATCCGCATCAGCGTCGATGAGGAAGTCGTCGCCGGCGATACCTCGCGCACGCATGTCAACGAGATCTTCGACGTGTTCGCCTTTCGCGATGACCGGCCCGTCGAACTGGAAGCCGAAAAGACCCAGGCGGTCTGGGACCCGTCCGGGGTCGGCGCCTATTCGCTGCCCGGCCAAGACATCGCCTATACGCTCACCGTGAGAAACGCGAGCAGCGGGCCCACCGATGCGGACACGATCTTTCTTGTCGACCGCATTCCCGACGAGATGGAATTCTATAACGGGGATTTCGACCCGTTCGATGCCGATCCCGCGCCCGTGCTTTTCAGCGACAACGCTTCCGGCCTGACTTTCAGCTATTCGAGCGATGTCGGATATTCGGCAAGCCCGGGCCGGCCGTCCGGCATGGCCCAGTGCACCTACACCCCGGCCCCGGGCTATGACCCGAATGTGCGCCATGTCTGCCTTGCGCCCGGAGGGGCAATGGCCGCAGGCACACCCTCGCCCGAAGCGAGCTTCAGCTTTCGTGGACGGATCCGATAGGCGTGACGGTCTCAGCAGGCGGCTGAAGAATCCTTGTGTTGCGCATCGGTTTTGCGGCTGGCGGGCTTGCGGAGGGTGATTTTGGCCCATCGAGGGGCGGGATTCGGCGCTTCGGGCCTGATTTCGGCGGTTTGGGCGGGCGGCGGGCGGACACCTGGCGTGGTCATGACGAGGCTGCCAGAAGTTTCGGCAATCGGACGAGGCTCTGTTGAGATTCAGCGCAATTCGATGACGGTTGCGGCGAGGTAGATCATGGCGAGAAAGCTGTCATCGGTCTTATCGGATCTGAAGGCGACGCGCTTGAACTTCTTGAGTTTGCCGAAGTCATTTTCCACGACATGGCGCCAGTTGTACATTTCCCCGTCGATCTCGATGGGGTTTGTGCGCGGGGGACGCTGGGAAATCACGATCCGGGCGTCACATTCGCGCAGGTCCGCGATGATCCAGTTGCTCTCATAGGCCTTGTCGGCCAGGAGCGCGTCGGTGAGGGCGAGGATCTGT
>JAAANZ010000093.1 GCA_009909065.1 Alphaproteobacteria bacterium
TGACGATCCGCACGATCTCGCGGCGGACCACGGCTTTCGAGCCGCGCTTGCGGGCCTCGGCCGGCGTCTCGGTCTGCTCGCAGATCGCCACGCGCTCCCCGGCCCGGATAAGGCGCGCCAGGTAATTCTCGGCAGCATGATAGGGGACACCGGCCATCGGGATCGGCTGGCCCTCATGCTCGCCGCGCGCGGTCAGCGTGATGTCGAGAATCTCCGCCGCCCGGCGCGCATCCGCGAAAAACAGCTCGTAGAAATCCCCCATCCGGAAGAACAGCAACTCGTCGGGATGCTGGGCCTTGATGTCCAGATACTGCGCCATGAAGGGCGTTGGCGCCTTTTCCGCGGTCTCGGCGGGAAGATCGGACGGGTTATCTCGGGCCATGAGACGTCTGAGTAGCGATTCTGCGGCCTGCGGCCAATCTGCCACATGGATTTTGCCACCGGTTTGCGCGCACGGCTGAAAACGTGTTGTAGGCCATGCGGGCGCATCCTAAGCTTGCCGCGTCGACGACTGAACATGCATCAAATCACGGGGAACGCCGCTCCATGACATCCAAACGACCGAGCTACACCGATCAGGAGGCCCTCGATTTCCACAGCCAGCCGCGCCCGGGCAAGCTGTCCGTCACACCGACCAAGCCGATGGCAAGCCAGCGCGACCTGTCCCTGGCCTACAGCCCCGGTGTCGCCGTGCCGGTCAAGGCGATCGCGGAAAACCCCGATACCGCCTATGACTACACCTCCAAGGGCAACATGGTGGCGGTGATCTCGAACGGGACGGCCATACTCGGCCTCGGCGATCTCGGCGCCATGGCTTCCAAGCCGGTGATGGAGGGCAAGTCTGTCCTGTTCAAGCGTTTCGCCGATGTCGATTCAATAGATGTCGAAGTGGAAACGCATGATGCCGACGCGTTCTGCGACACGGTTCGTCACATCGGGCACACATTCGGCGGCATCAATCTGGAGGATATCGCCGCGCCCGACTGCTTCATCATAGAGAGCCGCCTGCGCGAGGAGCTCGACGTGCCGGTCTTCCATGACGACCAGCACGGCACCGCGATCATCGCCACGGCGGGCGTGATCAATGCCTGCCATATCACCGGTCGCAAGATGGAGGATCTCAAGGTCGCGATATCAGGGGCCGGCGCGGCGGGACTGTCATGTGCGGGCCTGATCCGGCATCTCGGCGTGAAGCCGGAGAACATCCTGATGTGCGACAGCCGCGGTGTTGTCTATGAGGGCCGCACCGAAAAGATGGACCAGTTCAAGGCGGCCTTCGCGGTGAAAACCGAAAAACGCACCCTCGCCGAGGCGATGGATGGCGCGGACGTGTTCTTCGGCCTGTCGGTCAAGGGCGCGGTGGACAAGGACATGGTCGCCTCCATGGCCGACCAGCCGATCATTTTCGCCATGGCCAATCCCGATCCGGAAATCCTGCCCGAGGAGATCAAGGGTGTGCGCGATGACGCGATCATCGCCACCGGCCGGTCCGACTATCCCAACCAGGTCAATAATGTTCTGGGCTTTCCCTACATTTTCCGCGGGGCGCTGGATGTGCGCGCGCGCGGCATCAATGAGGAAATGAAAGTGGCCGCCGCGCAGGCCCTTGCCGAGCTGGCCCGTGAGGACGTTCCTGACGAAGTGGCCGCCGCCTATCACGGATCGCGCCCGCAATTCGGCCCGGACTATATCATTCCGACCCCGTTCGACCCGCGCCTCATCACCTTCGTTCCGCCCTTCGTGGCGCAGGCGGCCATGGATACCGGCGTGGCGCGTCAGCCGATCACCGACATGGAAACCTACCGCCATGCCCTGGCGCGCCGCCAGGACCCCACGGCCAGCTTCATGCAGGGCCTGCAGAGCGCGGTGCGCGCCAAGCAGAAGCGGATTGTCTTCGCCGAGGGCGAGGAGCCGTCCGTCGTGCGCGCGGCGGCTTCCTTCCGCAATCAGGGCCTTGGCCATCCGGTCCTGATCGGGCGTGAAGAACGTGTCCACCAGTCGATGCGGCAGATGGGCGTGCCGGAAGGCAGCCTCGAGATCGTCAATGCGCGCCTGTCCGACCGCAATCCGGACTATACCGACTATCTCTATGAGCGGTTGCAGCGCGAGGGTTATCTCAAGCGCGATGTGCAGCGCCTGGTCAACCAGGACCGCAATGTCTTCGGCTCGTGCATGCTGGCCCTGGGAGATGCCGACGGCATGGTGACGGGTGTCACACGCAACTACAATGTTGCGCTTCAGGATGCCCGCCTTGTCCTCGACCAGGTGGACGATCACCCGGTGATCGGCATGTCACTGGTCATTTCGCGCGGGATGACCGTTTTCATCGCCGACACGTCCGTATCCGAACTGCCCGACGGTCCGGCGATTGCCGCCATCGCGCGCGAAGCGGCAAGGTCGGTGCGCGCGCTCGGCTTCACGCCGCGCGTCGCACTCCTGTCCTATTCCACCTTTGGCAATCCCATGGGCGAACGCATCGAAAAGGTGCGCGAGGCGGTATCCCTGCTTGATGGCGACACGAGTGTGGATTTCGAATATGAGGGGGATATCGCCGCGGATATCGCACTCAACCCGTCTCATCGCCTGGTTTATCCGTTCTCGCGCCTGACAGGGCCGGCCAATGTGCTTGTCATGCCCGCCATTCACTCCGCCTCGATCGCCACCAAGCTGCTTGATGCCATGGGCGGGGCGACCGTGATCGGTCCGATGCTTCTCGGGCTTCGCAAATCGGTCCAGATCGCCTCGCTCGGCGCGACCGTGTCGGACATTGTCACCCTGGCCACTGTGGCCGCGTATGACGTCGACGGCGTTTCAGCCGAACGCGATACCACGACCGAAGCGGCCGAGTGAGGGATCTTGGCGAGGCCGGGACGGCGCCATTGGCAGCGTCGCGGCAGCGAACACGTCCGAAGCCAGCGGGAGGAGGTCACCGGGTCAGCCGATTCGTTCCCGTCGGATTGAAAAACGGCGCGAAGCTGGCCTGGTCGCGGGTGGCGGCATAATGGGTCAGGGCCCAGACGACCGTCGGGAAGGCCAGCTCAGACCACGGAATATCGGCCCACTCGACCAGCTTTACGGCCTGGCTCTCCGGGCCCGGCGCAATATCGGAGACAAGTCGCGCACGGAACATGATCTGCACCTGCGCGATACGCGGAACGTCATAAACCGCCAGCAGCCGGTCGATCTCGAGGCTCGCACAGGCCTCCTCGACCGCTTCGCGCATCGCCCCCTCCTCGACGCTCTCACCCTTTTCCTGGAAACCGGCCGGGAGGGTCCAGTAGCCCTTGCGCGGTTCAATGGCCCGCTTGCACAGGAGGATCCGCCCGTCCGGCGCGACCGCCACCGAGCCGGTGACCACACGCGGATTTTCATAATCGACAAAGTTGCAATGATTGCAGACCCTTCGTGGCCGGTCATCGCCTTCCGGCACTTTAAATGTGAAATCTGGTTCGAGGCTTTGTGTCATCCGTCTGTCAATCTATCGCGCTATTGGAGAAATGAGTTGATCTGCCTACTGTACGACTGAGATAGCGCTTGAAGGGTGCTGCAGCAATTGCGGCCCGGCCGGCGGGGAGCAGAGGATGACGGATGCCATGGCGGCAGACGGGCAGGATGAACGGGGCGAGGGAAATTCAATGCCTTTCGCACTCGAGGTTTCGCCAAGCCATCTCCTGCACAGGGCTCAGCAGATGGCGGCCAACCGCTCGGCTGCAGCTCTGCGCGATGCCGGCATCACCTTGAGGCAGTTTTCCGTGCTTGCCGCGATTGCCGGCCAGGAAGGGGCCAGCCAGTCCAGCCTGGTCGAAACCACGGGAATTGACCGTTCGACGCTGGCCGACATGGTCTCGCGAATGGAAAAGGCCGGCCTGATCGCCCGGATCCAGTCGCAGAGCGATGCAAGGGCCAAGGCCGTTTCCCTGACCAAGAGCGGGCGCGAGGCCCTCGACACGGCAGCGCCCGCCGTGCAAGCAGCGGACCAGATGCTCCTCGACGCTCTCCCGAAGAACCGGCGCGGCCCGTTCATCGACCTCTTGTCCACCCTTATCGCCCCAAAACCCGCCGGCAAAGCGACAGACGAGGGGCCGAAGAAGAAAGAGAAGACAAAGGAAAAGTCCTCAAAGAAGGACAAGCCCAAGAACAAGACCAAAGCCAAGAAGAAGGGCGCCAAGAAGAAGAAGGAAAAGGCGTGACGGCCAGGCACAAAAGCTGGTCCTCATCCGCGACGACCCAAATTGGACGCCGAGGCCGGCCTGACCAAAACCGCTACTTTATTCGGCCAGGATAAAGGTCACCTTCATATTCACGCGAAATTCCCTGATCTGGCCATTCTCGACCGGCGCCTTGATGTCGGACACCCAGACACCCTCGACATTCTGAAGCGTCTGCGAGGCGCGCTCGACGCCATTGCGGATTGCATTCTCGATCGTATCGCCTGAAGCATTGATTTCGGTCACGCGTGCGACGGACATGATGGTCTCCCTTTTCAGGCCGGCCATTGACCGGCCGGCACTTGATGAGGCTGTCGCCCGCCGGCCGGTTTGTCCTTGCGTCTCGACAAATCCGGCCGGCAGGGCCAGGCTGTGAGGAAAAGAACCCATGGGAGGGAAAAAAATGATCCCGATGACGGGCTACTCACCGAATCTTCAGCGCTGGATGGACTATATCGCCAGCCATGACCCGTCGCGCTTGCCGCACT
>JAAANZ010000102.1 GCA_009909065.1 Alphaproteobacteria bacterium
GGTGTTCACGATCGAACGTATCGGCGAGTTGGCACGCAAAGCCGCTTCAAACCTTGTCGATGCCGGCTATTGGAATGTCCATGTGCGCCATGATGACGGCACGAAAGGCTGGCAGGAGGCCGGCCCTTTCGACGCGATCCTCGTTTCGGCCGGTGCGCCCGATGTGCCCGAGACGCTGAAAAGCCAGCTCGGGCAAGGCGGGCGCATGGTTGTGCCGGTCGGCACGGACCCGCTGGCCCAGGAGCTTGTCAGGGTCACGCGGCTGGAAGACGGCCGGTTTGACCGCGAAGACCTGGCGGATGTGCGTTTCGTGCCGCTGATCGGTGAGCAGGGCTGATACCAGGCTGCCTGGATCGATGATAATCATTGCAGCCTGGTATCAGCCCCGCGGCTTTAACGCGCCATGGGCGGGATCTAAAGGCCGGACACGGAGCTGGCGAGCCACTGTTTCGAGGCGGAACGGCCCCGCCAGTTCGACGAATATGTCTGGATCGACCCGACCCGCGCTATCACGCCTTTCTCCACCCGGCAGCTGGAATGCATGCCCGACACATATCCCTCTGCCTTGTGAGGCCTTGTGAGGAAAGAAGCGGCCGGCCGGGCGTTCAGGGCTGCGGCTCGAGCGCGGTCCAGGGCTCACCGGTGCCGGTCACACAGGCCTTCATGTTGGCAAGTACCGCATCGGTTTTCCAGGTGGTCGCGCCGGGCGTATCGGCCTCGGCATTGCCGGGGGAGAGATAGACATGGGCGCGGTAACGCACGTCACGCTCATCACCGCCGCGGGCCCAGCCGAAACCCTCGGCATAATAGGTGAAGGCGGAGAAATCGGCCGGGGAGTAGTCACAGATCACACTCCGATCTGTCACGAATATCCTGGCCTCGGTGTCGCCATGACCGGCCAGTGTGAATGTTTCATAGCCTTTTTCGCGCGCAACTTCCGCGGCCCGGTAGAGCAGAAAATCCTCTACGGTCTTGCGCGGCGTGTCCTCATTGCCCTCGAAGGTGATCCGGGTGCGGACCGGCGAAATCTCTTCCTGGCTGAAGCCGCTCTCTCCCGGGGCGTCCGCCGGCTCATAGGTCGCCGGGGCACTCTGGCAGCCGGCCAGCAGGGCAAGGGCCGAGAGCGCCGCCGCGATATTTCGAAACACGGTCATGGCGTCACTCCGGTCGGTTGGGTTCCCTCCGCGGCCTCGCTTGCGGAATATTGGGACACGGCCTCCATCGCCGAGACGGAATAGGCCACCGCCGGCCCGCCGGCCATCAGGATGGCGACACCAAGCGCCTCGGCTATCTGCGCCTTGCTGGCGCCCGACCGCACCACGGCCCCGGCATGATGGGCGATGCAGGGGTCGCAGCGCAGGGCCGCAGCGAGCGCGAGGGCGATCAGCTCCTTGGTCCGGGAGTCAAGCTCGCCATCGGTCAGCGCCCCGTCGAGGACGGCTCCGAACGGCTGCATCACATTGGGAAGATCCTCGGCAAGCCGGTCCATGCCGTTTTTCAGGAGCTCGGCGCGATCTGGATAGGAATTCATGATCTTGGGATCCCTTGGCAGGTTATGCCCGAATGAACCAAGCACTTGTTTGATTTCAGTGCATTGACGCCCATCAATTCCGGGCCGGGAACATGAATGGCCCGCCCGCGTTGGCACCATTGCGTAATGTCACGAGGTTCAAAACGGGCCGGCAGCTGCGCATTCTGTTTGCCCAAGCCGTAACAGGGACGGTGATCGAAAAACGCCAGTGGAGGAGAGAGAAAATGGCCGATGGTGATGTGGTGCGCTTCCGGCCGCAAAGACCGGCCCCCCCGCAGACGAGCCAGCAAGGGCTCGAAGATCGATTGAAAAGCCTGTTCGGTTCCGCGGTGATCGCTGTATCGGCCTTTCCCGGCCAGCACTTCTTCCTTGAAGGCGACCCGGCCAGCGGTATCCACATTGTCCGGCGCGGATCAGTGATCCTGTATTCGATCACCGAGGCAGGCGGGCGACATATTCAGCAGATTGCGCGCGCCGGTGACTGTTTCGCCGTCGATTTCTCACACCCCCATCGCCTGAATGCACAGGCGCTCACCGAAGCGGACACCTGGCACCTCCCACGGCGGGCCGTCAGCCTTGCTGTTGACAGCGAGCCGGAAGCCAGAAACTTCGTCTTCAACCTGATGGACCAGCAATTGCGCGCGGCCCGGTTCAAGTCCGAACTGCTCAGTTCCCGGTCGGCCATTCAGAAATGCGCCGCCTTCCTTCTCACCATCGAGCAGCCTGCCGGGGCCGGCGGCGAGGCCCCGCTGACGCGGATCGCGCTCAAACGCGTGGATATTGCCGACTATCTGGGCCTGACGCTGGAAACGGTGAGCCGCATGTTCAACCGGCTGAAAAAGGAGGGCCTCATCGAACTGCCGCGCCATGACGCGTTCCGCATCGCCGACCGGGCGCGAATGAACGCCCTTGCCCGGGATCTCCAGCCCGGCGAGTTTGCCTTGGCCTCGTGAAAGACATGCCCGGGGCTTCAGGGCTTGAGTTCACCCGAGGCAAAGGCGAGGCGCACCAGTCCGGCCACATTGTCCGTATCCGCCTTTTCCAGGACTTTGGCCCGGTAGAATTCCACGGTCCGCGGACTGAGATCGAGCCTGCGGGCCACCTGCTTGTTGGTGTCGCCGCGAACCAGCCGATCGAAAACCTGCCTTTCGCGTGGGGTGAGGTCGGCGATCCGCGCGGCGGCGTCCGCCTGTTTCTGTTCGCGAAGATGGATGTCGTGTTCATGGCGCAGCGCGCCGTCAACGGCCGCCAGCAGGCTGTCGCGTGCCCAGGGTTTTTCGAGGAAATCCCAGGCGCCGGCGCGCATGGCCGTAACCGCCAGGCGCACATCGCCATGCGCGGTGATCATGATCACGGGCAGGTGCACCCCGCGTTCGCAGAGTATGCCGAGCGTTTCAGCCCCCGAGAGCCCGGGCAGGGCCTCGTCGAGCAGGACACAGCCACGCTCGTTTCCGGTCAGGCTTTCCAGGAAGGCCTCGGCGCTTGCAAAGGCGCGGCAGTCAATCCCCGCGGCCGCCATCAATTCGCACAGGGAGTCGCGCACACCGGCATCATCATCCACGACGAAGACGGTCTTTTCGCTGTCTGAAGCGGGCTTGCTCATCCTTCCTCGCTCTCATCGGGCCGCGTGTTGCGGGGGAAGGCGAAGCGGAAAAGGGCGCCGCCGCCCGGATTGTCATGGACGCTGGCCTCGCCCTCATGCATGTCCGCGATCCGGCTCACTATGGCGAGCCCCAGACCCATGCCGCCATCCGCGCGCTTGAAGAAACTCCTGAACACATCGCCCTTTTCGGTGTCCGGAATTCCCGGGCCGGTATCGGCAACTTCCAGTTCGAAGCGGCCCGGAAGGGCCCGAGATGTGATCGCAAGGCGGCGGACGGGGCTGGACTCCATCGCCGTGAGCGCATTGCTGGCCAGGTTGAGCACAACTTGCTGGACCTGCACCCGGTCGAAAAGGCCGCTTGCCTGGCGACCCTCCTGGCAGAGATCGACCCGAACGCCCTGCAAGCCAGTCGCGTGCCGGATGATCTCGACGGCCTCGCGGACAGCTTCGTGGAAATCGGCAAAGGCGAAATCGACCTCGCCCACGGTGACCATGCTGCGCAGTCGGCGCACGATCTCGCCGCCGATGCGCGCTTCGCGGGCCGCGCGCGCGGCGAGGTCGCGCAGCACGTCACGGTCCTGCTCGCCCGAGGCGAGACGCAGGTCGAGCGCGTCGAGATAATTGGCCACCGAGGTGAGCGGCTGGTTGATCTCATGGGCCACGGATGCCGCCAGTTCGCCCAGTGCGCTCTGGCGGCCGGCTTCTTCAAGCGCGCGGCGAAGCTGCTCGCTTTCCTGTTCACGCCTGACCCGTTGGGAGATGTCGCGCACGGTCCCGATGAATTCCGAGCGTTTGGGGCCCTTCACCTCGCTGAGGGCAATCTCCACCGAAATCAGTGTTCCGTCACGGCGCCGGGCCTCGAGCCGTCGGCCGAAATCGGGCAGTTTGCGCTCGCCGGTCTCCAGATAGGCGCGTATATAATCATCATGACGCGAGGCATGCGGCTCGGGCATCAGGCAGGCGATGTTGCGCCCGCGCACATCGCTCGCGGAATAACCGAATATCCGTTCGCTCGCGCCGATGAAATCGAGGATCGTGCCCTGCGCATCGATACGGATAATGGCATCCGGCGCGGTGCGCATGAGGGCGTCGAACACGGAGCGCTCCTCTGTCACCATTTCGCGAAGCATCCGGTCCTCGAAGACCAGGTTGGACAGCTGGACCAGCTCGTCGACCAGCCGGCCGAAAGCCCGCGGCGCGCGGGCCGGGGATTGGGCTTCATGCACGGAGACGATGACGAGTGCCGGCGGGCGCCAGGACATGCTCAGCGGGAAGACTTGGAGCAGGGCGCCTGCCGCATCGGGCTTGCGCACATCTATCGAGACGGTCTGTTCCCTGACGGGGCGGTCGAGGTCACGGGTCTCCACCGCGGCCCAGAGGGCCGAAATCTCGTAATTCGAGAAGGATGGCGCGGCGACAAGAGAGAAAGTCGCGAACGGCGCGACAGAGCGGAACACTGCAATCCGCCCGGCATCGGGCAGGTGTTCGATCGCCTCGACAAGGGGACATGCGATTTCCTTGAGCGCGGCATTCGTGGAAGCAGCGCTGTTTGCCTCCGCCAGAAGGCGGGTCACTGACGCGATCGCGCCATCGGCCGTGTTCCAGTGCCTCATCCGGTCCGCCACCTCACGAGCCTGTGAGGTTAAAGAGGCGAAGCCGGCGGTTCAAGCGCCGGCCGCGTCACCCGTGCCGATTGTCATCAGGCGCCTCATGGAGTCGGTATAATCCTCCGCAGCCTCGCTGGCGACCCGCGCGCAGACCGACGTGAACTGTTCGGGCGACTGGCAGCGCATGAATTCCGACATCGCCTCGGCATCCCGGGTCGCGCGCGTCGCGGCCAGGCGGAACAGTTCCATGTTCGAGGCCATCCAGTATTGCATGAGCGGCATGGCGCCGTTCATCATCGGGCTCATCATCGCGAAAGCGCCCGCGCTATCCTTGCCGTTCTCGACACCGGTCATGCCGGCGTTTGCATTTCCATCAGCCATTTCGCTCATACTCCTATCACGCGTGTTGAAGGGGCTGTCCTGCCGGGGAGGGGCGCGTTCTGCGCCTGGTTCGCGGTTTCGCCGCGCGCTGATGCCTGCGGGCGGTAGACCAGCAGGCAATCCTCGAGCTTTCCCGGCCCGCCGAGATGCAGGCCGCCCTCGCGGCGCATCACGGGCAGGGCCTGGTAGGATGCGCCCTCGCCGGCTTCGAAGGCGCGCATGCAGCGCTCATTGCACCAGGACCAGCGCGCCTGCGGCGTGCGCCAGTCGCTGTCGCGGGTTTTCATCGGGCGTTTCAGAATGAGGCGCGACGCCCCGGTCAGGAAGATATGCGAGACAGCCGTTTCAAGATAGCCGGGTCGCTCGCCGCCATGCGTTTCGGGGTCGAGAAGGTGGCGGATAATGTTGAGCTGCTCGGCGGCCACGGGCCAGGATGTGATGAGGGACCCGGGGCGGTCATAAACCGCCTCGTGCATTGAAGGCGCTTTCTGTGCCAATTGATCCTCCCTTGATGGCGTGAGGTTTCCACAGCCCCACCACCTTAGCATTGATATCGCACAAGCGGGGTGAAGTTTTGGCCATCTGGACGGGTCGGATCGTCTTTCGAAATGTCGCCGCCCCGCACCGGGTCCGCGAGCGGCTTGAAAGCCGCTGGGCCCATGACCTTGTGAGCACACGCCATGGCGTGTTTTCCGTAGGGGAGTGGCGGTCTCTCATGCCCTTGCGGGAACCGGATAAGCGGCTTGGCGTCCCGCCTGGCGGGCAAGCCGCCTGAAACCCGGCAATGCGAGCCTTGCGCGGGGCTTTGCAAGGGCGAAACGCCTTGTGGAAAAGGCGCTCGCCCGATGGGTTCCGCCGGCGGGAAAACTCACCTGAAACCCCGGTCTGTCGCTTCACTCCAGACCGTCGATTGTCATCCTTGTTCCGGGGCAAGTTTCCGTTCTCGGAGGATTGCGCTGGCTCCGAACTTTCTCTAGCGGTCCGGCTGCGGCGTCACGCGCAGATAGGGCTTGATCTCGGTATGGCCTTTCGGGAACAGCCGCTTGATTTCCTCCGGATCGGTCAGTGAGGGCACGATGATGACATCCTCGCCCGGCTGCCAGTTGACCGGCGTGGCAACCTTGTAGCCGTCGGTCAGCTGCAGGCTGTCGATCAGGCGCAGGATCTCGTCGAAATTGCGCCCGGCGCTCGGCGGATAGATGATCGAGGCGCGGATCTTCTTGTCCGGGTCGATCACATAGACTGCGCGCACCGTGACCTTGGGGTCGGCATTGGGATGGATCATGTTGTAGAGCGAGGCGACGGTCTGGTCCGGGTCGGCGATGATCGGAAAGTCGACCGTGCAGTTCTGCGTCTCCTCGATATCGTTGATCCAGGCCTTGTGATCCTCGACACTGTCGACGGAAATCACGATGGCCTTGGCCTTCCGGCGGGCCAGCTCATCCTTGAGATTGGCGGTGTAGCCAAGCTCTGTGGTGCAGACAGGCGTGAAATCGGCCGGGTGGGAAAAGAACACCACCCAGTCATCACCGATCCAGTCATGGAAGCGGATCGGGCCTTCGCTCGTGTCGGCCTCGAAGTCCGGTGCGGTATCTCCCAGAAGTAAGCTCATGCTTTTTCCTCCAATCACTTGATCCGGAATAGGGAATTGGTGCCTAACTGGCTAAATGCCTAGGGGCGGGCGCTGACAGGTGCCCTCAATCATTCTAAGCCGCTTTGAAGTGGGCCGCCATGCAGCGCCTGATCGTAATGAGACATGCCAAGACCGAGGCCTGGTATGAAGGCGTCGATGACCATGGCCGCGCCCTCACGGAGCGTGGCCATGAAGATGCCGCGCGCGTGGCCGAAGCCATCGCGCAGGAGGGCTGGCGCGCCGATCTCGCCCTGGTCTCGACAGCGCGCCGGGCGCGGGAAACATGGAATGCCATGCGCCCGCTGCATAAGGGAGCCGGCGTCAAGCTGCTCGATGATCTCTATCTCGCCTCACCGGGCATTCTGGCCGATCTGGTCGAGGCGCATGCCGGCGAAGGCGGCAGTGTCATCCTGGTCGGGCACAATCCCGGCATTCATGACTTTGCCCGCGATATCGCGCGCCTCGGCGGGGGCGGGGATACACAGATGCTGGCACGGCTGCGCGAGAAATTCCCCACTGGAGCTGCCGCCCTGTTCGAGGCCGGCGAGGACGGACCTTTCGTGCCGGCCCTGTTCCGGTTGGTCGAGCTTTTCCGCCCGAAGGATTTGCGAAACGATCCGGCGGCGCCTTGAGACTGTGACCGCCCCGCCAGGGGGAGGCGGGGCGGCCGGCCGGAGCCTGTGAGCGGGTCGGGCTGAAGGCGGGCGCCGGCCTCGGTCCGCCCGCGCGGCAGCGATCGGCTTACCGGCGAGCGGCCTGGTTTTCATGGACGCGGTCAAGCGCTGCAGAGCCGATGCGGGAAACGGCCTCCTGCAGGGTGCGCTCATGACAGTTGTGTTCCATGACCAGGTCGGCGAGGCGCCGGCTGCCGCGGCGGCTCTTGCATTCCCTGGCAATCCTTGCGGACAATTCTTCATGGACGGCGCGGGCGCCATCCTCGGTCTGGACGCGCGCCTTGTCGAAACTGAACTCGAATTCGAAAGCTGTCGCGGCCGTAGCAGGCGTTGCGAGCATGAGGCAGGCGGCGCTGGCGGCGAGTGTCGGGCGGATCATGGTGTATCCTATCGGTTGGGGGCCGGTTGGGCTTGTTCCGGCGATCTGTTCGCCCCGGCCATGCGCCGGCCGGGGCAGGGGGGATCGGCGGTCAGCTGCGCATCATTTGTCGGGCACGGCGCTTGCGGCGCCGGACCAGAAGGCTGGGCTGGCCCTGGGCCCGTCCGTCATTCGCCGCAATCAGGGGCCCGATTGAGGCTTGCTCGAAATCCTGGTCCGACAGGATCCGCGAGGGCGGCATATGCGGTGCGGGAGCCGGATCCGGCTGGCGAATGAGGGCGGTCATGTTTTTCAGGTTCCTTTCCTGTTGGCTCAGGGCCTTTGCCGGCCCGTCGGCGGTGGTTCCGTCCGACGCCCTTCATCTAGCAGAATTCTTATTGTATTTCAATAAGGAAATTACGAAAAACAATAAATCATTGCCGAATCAAGGCGTTTTCCGCATCGTTTTTCGATATGTTCGGTGAAAGCCTTCAGTCACGGCCCTTGCGCCGGCATCTTTGCGAGCAGTAGACCACAGCGTCCCAGTCGCGCGCCCATTTGCGCCGCCAGCTGAAGGGCCGCCCGCAGGCCGGGCAGGTTTTCTGCGCGCGTGCGCGTCTTGACTGGTTTTTCTCGCGTGCCATGTCGGCGAACATAGATCGGCGGTAACGAAGTCGACATCCAGAATGTTTCGCCATCGGACGCGCGCCGCGAAAGGAAGCCGGAATATGCCCGAAACCGTTGCCATTATCGGGGCCGGCATGGCGGGCCTTTCCTGCGCGCAGGCGCTGACGAGCGGCGGCCATGCCGTTCAACTGTTCGACAAGGGCCGGGGGCCGGGAGGGCGCATGTCAACGCGCCGCGCCTCGACGCCGCTTGGCGATCTGCGCTGGGACCATGGCGCGCAGTTTTTCACGGCCCGGTCGGCGGAATTCATCGCGGCCGTCGAGGATTGGCAGCGCGCCGGTCTCGCTGCGCGCTGGCCGGGGACATTTATGTCGATTGGCGCCGATGGCCGGATGGAAGACGACAACAATTCCCCCCGTTTTGTCGGCATTCCGACCATGAACAGCATCATTCGTGGCATGGCGGCTGGCCAGGCCGTCGAGTGGGGCGCGCGGGTGGTGTCCGTCAAAGGCGAACCCGGCCGGTATGGGCTCTTATTCGAGGACGGGCGCGAGGTCGGCCCGTTCAGCCGGATCGTCGTGGCCGTGCCCGCGGAACAGGTGGGCGATCTCATCGGCGAGGTGGCGCCGGAAATTTCCCGCATCGCGGCGACGGCAAGGAGTGCCCCCTCATGGACCGTCATGCTGGCCTTCGAGACGCGATTGCAGACCGGGTTCGATGCCGCCAGGATCTCGGCCGGACCGCTCGGCTGGGTGGCCCGCAATGCCTCGAAGCCCGGGCGGGACGGAGCGGAAACATGGGTGCTGCAGGCCAGTGCCGACTGGTCGCAAACGCATATCGAGGCTGAACCCGGTGACGTGGCGGACGACCTGCTCGCCGCTTTTCGCCAGATCGCGCGGTTTGATCCTCCGGTCTTCAAGGCCGCGCATCGCTGGCGGTATGCCAGGGTGGAGCGTCCCGCACCGGCCGAGGAAGAACAGCGCGCAGCCGGTCAGGGTATTTTCGCCTGTGGCGACTGGGCACGTGCGCCGCGCATCGAGGCGGCCTGGCTGAGCGGTCGCAAGGCGGGCGAACGCCTCATGGCTCTGGCAAAGGCGAACTAATTCCACGGATCAATCACGGGTTGCTGGATGTGCATTATCCACAACTGTTTGATCCGGGAATGGCGGGGCAGCGAGACAAGCCTGAAAACTCCCCGACCCCGTCTGTTGAGCCGGGGCCGGAGCTTGCGGACATAGACATGACCGCGGTGGAGGCCAGTCTCGGCCTTCACTGGCGCCGGCCGGAGCTTTCAGCCCTTTCCGGGCGCCATGGCACGCGGCGGGGGTCACGGCTGCCTGCGCGCGCCGGGGCGGTTTCAGGCCTGGCGGGCATGGCCTGGCCAGACCTTCTGCTGGCCGGACTGGCGGTTTTCCTGTTCGTCTGCTTCGCCATCATGGTGGCCTGGCGGGCCTTTCTCCTCATCATCGCCTGCCTGCCGCAAAAGCCCGTTCTGCCATCCGGCGACGGGGCTGTCGCGCCGGTCTATACGGTCCTCGTGGCGCTTTACCGCGAGGCCTCGGCCGTTCCGGGACTGGCGCGGGCCATGTGCGCGCTCGACTGGCCGCAGGACAGGCTGGACCTCATCATCCTCCTGGAATCCGATGATGATGAGACCCGCCAGGCGGTTGCGCGCCAGGACTGGCCGAGGGGAACCCGTGTCCTTGTCCTGCCGGACGGCCGGCCAAGGACCAAGCCGCGGGCGCTGAATTACGGCCTGCAATATGCCCGAGGCAGCCTCCTGGTGATCTATGATGCCGAAGACCGGCCCGACCCCGCGCAATTGCGCGCCGCCCATGATGCCTTTCGCACGTCCGACACGCGGCTGGCCTGCGTGCAGGCGCCGCTGGTGGCCTATAATCATAGCGAGAGCTGGCTTGCCGGACAGTGGGCACTGGAATATCGCATCCAGTTCGGCCTGCTGATGCCTGCGCAGGCACGACTCGGGCTGCCGCTGCTTCTGGGGGGCACGAGCAATCATTTCCGCACCGATGTGCTGCGCCGGCTTCATGGCTGGGATGCCTGGAATGTCACCGAGGATGCCGATCTTGGCGTCCGGCTTGGCCGCGAAGGCTACCGCGCCGACATGATTGCGCCGCCGACACGGGAGGAGGCGCCCGAAACCCTGGGCGTGTGGACCGCCCAGCGCTCGCGATGGCTGAAGGGCTTCCTGCAGAGCTGGCAGGTGATGATGCGTCGCCCCGGTCAGGCCCTCGCCGAACTCGGGATCCCGAGATTTTTCGCGCTACAATTCGGGCTGGCGGGCACGTTGCTCGCCGCGTTCGTCCATGCGCCTGTCATTTTCGGTATCGTCTTCGTCGCTCTGGCGCTCGGCCCGCTGACACTTTCGCCGCCGGGAATCCTGCTTCTCGTTGCGAGCCTTGCCGTCAACCTGATCGCAGCGCTCGCTGCGCCGGGCCCGCGCGATTCGAGCCGGCTCCTGCTGGCGCTTTCACAGCCGGCCTATTGGCCCTTGCAGACACTGGCCGGCATCCGGGCACTTTACTCAGCGACGATGGCGCCTCATTTCTGGGCCAAGACACCGCATGGGCTGACGGCAAGTTCCGGTTGACCGGCCTTGCCGGGCAGGGATCGGGAGAAGGCGCGTGCTGCATTTGATCGTCACGATCGCGATCCTGACCGGCTGTATCGGCCTTGCTGTCTATGGAAGCTGGAAAGCCGGCCAGCCCTGGGACGAAAGCAATCCACGGATCGTGCCCTGGCGCCTTGTCATGGTTTTGTCGGTTTTTGCCGGGATTCTCGCCCTGGTGCATCTGATCAACCTGGCGGGCCTGGAGACGGGGCCGGAACATTCGATTTTCGGTCGATTCTGATTCGCGGCACCTGATTGTTCGTAGTATGTTCGAATTCATCGCCGCTGTGCGACCGGCGATGGATGCGGGAGCAAGATCATGAACACGCCACAGGACCTCATGGCAATGGGCCGCAAGCGGATCGCACATTGTGACAACGGGACCGAGCGGGAGGGGCTGGTGGAGCTCTATACCGCAGATGCCGTCTCCGCCGAGGCCGCGGCGATGCCCGGCCAGGACAGCGCCGAAGCCCGCGGACGCGATGCGATACTCGGCAAGATCGACGGGTGGTACGACAATCACGAGATTCATTCGAGCCAGGCCGAGGGCCCGTTCATCCATATGCCGGACCGTTTCTGCGTCATTTTTTTGGCGGACATAACAGACCGCAATTCCGGCGAGCGCACACAGATGCGCGAGGTGGGCACCTATTTCGTCAATGAGGACGGAAGGATCGTGCGGGAGGGATTTGCCTACGGTTTCAACTGAGCCGGACCGCCAGCTCAGCCGCAGCGCGCAGCCAGCTTGGCCGGGTCATGGACACGCACAACGCGGCTCGACACCAGTTCGATGACACCGTCGAGCCGCAGCTTGGAGATCTGGCGCGAGACGGTCTCCAGGGTCAGGCCGAGAAAGTCGGCAATATCGGCCCGGGTCAGTGGCAGAGTGAACTCGATCTTGCCGGGCAGGCTGTTGCCGACACCTTCGGGGACGTGGTGGGTGGCAATGAGATGAATGAAGCTCGCCACCTTTTCGCTGGCCGTCTTGCGCCCCAACGTGACCATCCAGTCGCGCGCCTCGTCCAGTTCGCGCAAGGATTGCTGCATCAGGCGATGTTCCAGTCCGGGCGTCTCGGCGATCATGCGTTCAAGAACCGGTTTGGGCACGCGGCAGATCTCGATTTCCGTCGCGGCCTCGGCCGATAGCTGGCTTTCGCGGCTGAACAGCCGGCCGATCAGGTCGGGTGCGAATTGCAGGCCCACAATCTGCTGGCGCCCGTCTTCCAGGATCTTCACGAGCTTGACGACGCCGCGAATGATCGTGGCATAGCTGGTGATGTCGTCGGCATCGCCGAGGAGCTCGTCGCCCGGCTTGTGGACGTGTCGGACCGTATGTCTCGAAAGCTCCTGGAGCTGGACATCGCTGAGAGCGCCGCACATGCCGCGATCGCGCACCTCGCAACTCGCGCACAGTTTCGGCACATCGCCTTGTTGGGTTCGACCTTGCAACATATGTCGACACTAGTCGATTTGAGGCGATCGAGAAAGCCGTTTGCAATGGGTCGCAACAAACTGCCGCAATGGGCCCGCGGACGATCTGTGTGCAACGTCGCTCGTCAATCGCCCTTGGGTAAAAATCGCAGCCGATTTCCCATAAATCTGACTTGCGCCGTATTGCAGGCGGATTTTTGATCTACCTTATGGATAAGACGAAGGGCCGAAGAAAACGGCCCCTGGACCAACCTTGCGAGCAGGAAGGTGCGTAACAGAAAAGGACGCAATCAATGGATGTCTTCACCCGCTTTGCCGAGAGCTATGACCGCTCGAAGATCGAGGAAATGTCGCTGCAGGACTATCTCCTCGGGTGCAAGGAAGACCCGTCAATGCGCGCCACCGCTGCCGAGCGGATGATCAAGGCCATTGGTGAGCCGGAACTTATCGACACCGCCAAGGACAGCCGGCTCGGACGGATCTTCATGAACCGCACGATCAAGCGCTATCCCGCCTTTGCAGACCTTTACGGGATGGAAGAGACGATCGAGCGGATTGTCGGCTTCTTTCGACATGCCGCCCAGGGCCTGGAAGAGCGCAAGCAGATTCTCTACCTCCTCGGGCCGGTCGGAGGCGGCAAGTCCAGTCTTGCCGAGAAGCTCAAGCTCCTGATGGAGGCCGAGCCGATCTATGTGCTCAAGGCCGGAGAGGAGGTCTCGCCGGTTTTCGAAAGCCCGCTCGGCCTGTTCGACGCCGATCGCATGGGCGATGTGCTCGAGGACAAGTACAATATTCCGCGCCGCTTGCTACGCGGGCCGGCCAGTCCCTGGGCGGTCAAGCGGCTCGATGATTTCGATGGCGACATCTCGAAATTCTCGGTCGTCAAGCTGCACCCCTCGCGCATGCGCCAGCTGGGCATCGCCAAGACAGAACCGGGCGACGAGAACAATCAGGATGTCTCCTCGCTGGTCGGCAAGCTGGATATCCGCAAGCTGGAACATCTCTCCCAGAATGATCCAGACGCCTACAGCTTCTCGGGCGGGTTGAACCGCACGACCCAGGGGCTCCTGGAATTCGTCGAGATGTTCAAGGCGCCGATCAAGGTGCTGCACCCGCTTCTTACGGCCACGCAGGAAGGCTCCTATGTCGGCACGGAGAATATCGGCGCCATCCCGTTCAACGGCATCGTTCTCGCCCACTCCAATGAAAGCGAATGGCGCCAGTTCAAGAACAACAAGAACAATGAGGCCTTTCTCGACCGGATTTCGGTGGTCAAGGTGCCCTATTGCCTGCGCGTCAGCGAGGAAGCGGAGATCTATGACAAGCTCATCGCCCAGTCGGAACTGGCCGAGGCCCCCTGTGCGCCGGAAACGCTGAAGATCATGGCCCGCTTCTCGGTGCTCACACGCCTCGACGAGCACGAAAATTCCAATCTCTATTCGAAGATGCGGATCTATGATGGCGAATTCCTGAAGGATACCGACCCGCGGGCGAAATCCATCCAGGAATATCGCGACGAAGCCGGGCCCGATGAGGGCATGGAGGGCATCTCGACCCGGTTTGCCTACAAGGTGCTCTCGGAGACCTTCAACCATGATGTCGACGAGGTCGCGGCCGATCCGGTCCACCTGTTCTACGTGCTCGACCGGGCGATCCGGCGCGAGCAGTATCCCGAGGATGTCGAGGACACCTATATCGACTTCATCAAGACCGAGCTGATCCCGCGCTATGTCGAATTCATCGGCAATGAGATCCAGAAGGCCTATCTGGAAAGCTATACCGATTACGGCCAGAACCTCTTCGATCGGTATATCGCCTATGCCGATGCCTGGATCGAGGACCAGGACTTCAAGGATCCCGATACCGGCCAGATGTTCGACCGGGACGTGCTCGAGCAGGAGCTTGAAAAGCTCGAAAAGCCCGCCGGCGTCTCGAACCCGAAGGATTTCCGCAACGAGGTCGTGAAGTTCGTCCTGCGGGCCCGGGCCGAAAACGAGGGCGAGAATCCGGATTGGCGTGAATACGAAAAGCTGCGCCGGGTCATCGAGAAGCGCATGTTCGGCCAGGTCGAGGACTTGCTGCCGGTCATCAGTTTCGGTGCCAAGCGCGACAAGGACACCGATGCCAAGCATACCGAATTCGTCGAGCGGATGAAGCATCGCGGCTATACCGAACGCCAGGTCCGCCGCCTCGTGGAATGGTATATGCGCGTCAACAAGGCCGGATAGAGGGGCGCCGGCCGGGGGGCAAACCAGGGAGCGACACCGACACGATGTCCCATTTTATCGACCGCCGGCTCAATCCGAAGGACAAGAGCCTTGGCAATCGCCGGCGGTTCCTGCGGCGTGTTCGCAAGCAGGTCAAGGACGCGGTCAACAAGTCCGTGCGCCAGCGCGCGATTGCCGATGTCGACCGCAGCGAGCGGGTCAGGGTGCCGTATGACGGCATTCGCGAACCCAGTTTTCACTATGAGCCCGGCAGCGGTCACCAGGAACGTGTCCTGCCCGGCAACAAGGAGTTCAAGCCGGGAGACCGGCTGCGCAAGCCGCCATCAGGGAGCGGCGGCGGGCGCGGCAATCAGGGATCGGAAGATGGCGGCGGCGAGGACGAATTCATGTTCGTGCTCTCGCGCGAGGAGTTCCTGGAACTGTTTTTCGAGGATCTGGAACTGCCCGACCTCGTCAAGCAGACCCTGAAGGAGGTCGAAAGCTTCGAGCCGCGCCGGGCCGGCTATTCCTCTTCCGGCGCACCCGCCAATCTTGCCGTGCAGGCGACCATGCGGAATGCGCTCGGTCGCCGGCTGGCGCTGCGACGGCCGAATGACCGCGAAGTGCTTGAGCTTCAGTCGGAATTGTTCGGCCTGGAGCGTGTGGCCGAGCCCAGTCCCGAGCAGCGCAGTCGGATGCAGGCCCTGCGCGAGGAAATCGAGGAAAAATCCCGGCGGCGCAAGGCGATACCTTATATCGACCCGCTGGATGTGCGCTACAAGGTGTTTGAACAGGAGCCCCAGCCCAATGCCCATGCGGTGATGTTCTGCCTCATGGATGTTTCCGCCTCGATGGGCGAGCGGGAAAAGGATCTCGCCAAGCGCTTCTTCGTCCTGCTCCACCTGTTCCTGCAAAAACGCTATGACCGGATCGAACTGGTCTTCATCCGCCATACCCATAATGCCCAGGAAGTGGATGAGGACACCTTCTTCCACTCGCGCGAAACCGGCGGCACCGTGGTCTCCACCGCGCTTGATGAAATGCAGCGCATCATCGCGCAGCGCTACCCGCCATCCGAATGGAATATCTATGCCGCGCAGGCCTCTGACGGAGACAATTTTCCCGGCGATAGCGAGCGCTGCGAGCAGTTGATGCGCAACGAGATCATGCGCCGCGTGCAGTATTTCGCCTATATCGAGATCATCGACGAGGCCGAAGCCGAATTCCTTTCGTCTGATGACAACGGGGTGGAACTCTGGCGCACTTATCAGCGCGTGGCCGCTGACTGGGCGAATTTCGAGATGAAACGCATCGCAAAGCCGGGCGATATCTATCCCGTCTTCCGGGAATTGTTCGCCCGCGAAAACCAGATGGAGGGCTGAAAACATGGCGAAAGCCCCGACACAGACGCAGACACAGAAGAAACCACGCCGCAAGGCCCCGGCTAAAGGCAAGCCGGCCGCCAGGCGCAGCGCCGCGAACGATCGCTCGAAACTGCTGTTTGACGGCCCGGACTGGACCTTTGACACGATGGAGAGGGCCTATCGCGCCATCGAGGACATCGCGATCGGCGATCTCGGTCTCGATATCTATCCCAACCAGATCGAGATCATTTCGTCCGAACAGATGCTGGACGCCTATTCATCAACCGGCATGCCGCTGATGTACCGCCACTGGTCCTTCGGAAAGACATTCGTGTCCGAGGAGCGCAAATATCGCAAGGGCCTGCGCGGTCTCGCCTATGAAATCATCATCAATTCAAGTCCCTGCATCTCCTACAACATGGAAGACAACACCATGCCGATGCAGACACTGGTGATGGCGCACGCCGCTTTCGGGCACAATCATTTCTTCAAGAACAATCACCTGTTCCGGATGTGGACGGACGCGGAGGGCATTCTCGACTATCTCGAATATGCGCGCGGTTTCGTTTCGGAATGCGAGGAACGCTATGGCGAGCGCGCGGTCGAAGCCGTCCTCGACAGTGCCCATGCACTTATGCCGAACGGCGTGTTCCGCTATGAGCGCCCGTCGCGACCGACGCTTCGCGAGGAGCGGGCGCGCCATCGCGAGCGCCTGGCCCAGGAAGAGGCCGAAGTGAATTATCTCTGGGATACGCTCAAGGCCCACAAGGCGCGCAAGTCATCCTCCAGTGACGGGTTCGACCCGGCCCAGGGGGTCGACCTGCCCGAAGAGAACCTTCTCTATTTCCTCGAACAGTACAGCCCGATCCTGAAGAACTGGCAGCGCGAATTGCTGCGCATCACGCGTCATGTCGCCCAATATTTCTACCCCCAGCGGCAAACCAAGGTCATGAATGAGGGCTGCGCGTGTTTCGTGCATTATCACGTGGTCAATGAACTGCACCGCAAGGGGCTGATTTCCGATGGCGCGCTGATGGAGATCCTGCACCAGCACACGAATGTCGTCACACAGCCCGATTTCGACGATCCGCGCTTTTCCGGCACCAACCCCTACGCACTGGGTTTCGCGATCATGCAGGATATCAAGCGCGTGGTGACCGATCCCACGGATGAGGACCGCGAATGGTTCCCCGGCCATGCCGGCAAGGGCGACTGGCGCGGCGTCCTCAAGGATGTCTGGGTGAATTTCCGCGATGAGAGCTTCATCCAGCAATATCTCAGCCCGAAACTGATCCGCGATTTCCACATGTTCGCCCTGGAGACCGATGAAAGCGAACGGTTCTACACGGTCAGCCATATCCAGGATGAGCGCGGCTATCGCGAGATTCGCCAGGCGCTGGCGCGCAACCATGACCTTTCCATGATCGAGCCGGATATTCAGGTTGTCGGCGTGGATTTCCTCGGCGACCGCACATTGCACCTGGCCTGCCAAAGCACTGATGGCGCGCGCCTGGCGGAGGCGGATCGCGAGGCGACGCTGGCGCATCTGCGTCATCTCTGGGGGTTCGATGTCAGTCTCACGCAGGACGGTGAGAATTCGCGCGATTAGTCCGATTGCCCCGAGCGGATTAACCGGCTGGTGCCTCATTCGTGCTTTGTCTCGGTTGAGACCTACCGAGCTACCGGGAGCGAAGGATTGGCACTGGAGATTTTCAGGAGACTCTTCGGCCGTCAGCCCGCCCAGCCGCCGACCCTTGCGCAGGATGGCGATGATGGGGAGCTGCAATTGCCCGAAGAGCACCGTACGGCCGGGCGCGATGGCACCTACAAGGTGGCCACCGTGACCTATCCCACCGGTTATGAGCGCAGGGGCGTTGTTGTCGACCGCTCTGACACCGGCGTGCGCGTGCGGTTTTACACCCGCGGCGAATTGCCCGGTCATGTCACACTGACCGTGGAGTCGATCGCCGGACGGCGGCGGGCACGCGTGGTCTGGCAGGAGACTCACGAAGCCGGACTGGCCTTCGAACGGGATAAATGACCTTTTGTCGTGCGTCTTCGGAGCAGATTTCGCCGTGACGCCGTTGACCCGTGTGGACTGCTCTCAGAACCGGTCCAGCAGGCGTTCGAGATAGTCGCGTTCGTCCTCGTTCTCGGTTTCGTCAAAGCGCCGGCGCAATTCCTCGAGAATATCCTTGGCGCGCTGGCGCTCGGCTTCCTCGGGAATGGTCACGTTTTCACCGACGCCCGAACCGCCATTCAGCGGACGGCCAAACGGGTCTTGACCCGCATTTTCGCGGCCCTCCTCGGCACGCAGATCGTCCAGCGCAGCGGCCAGCTCGCCTGACAGGTCGCGCAATTCGCGCGTTGCCTGGTCCTGCAGCCTTTCGGCGCGGCCCAGATTGCCGCGCTCCAGTTCTCGCGCCGCGCGTTCCTGGAGCCGGCGGATGGCTTCAAGCCGCTCTCGGTCGCCGTCTTCAAGCGCACCGAAGCCGCGGCGCTCGGGTCCATCCTCGCCCCCACCAGCGGGGCCGTCGCCATTCTCGCGGCCTTGCGCGAAGCGGTCCGTTTCATCGGCCAGGTCGCGCTGGCGCGGGCCGAGACCGCCGCCCTGTCCGTCCTCGCCCTGGCGGGGCTCACCTGTTTCGCCGCCTCCTTCACCCTGCCCGGACGGGTCCTGTTGGCCGAAGGGGGAGGGGCCGTTGCCCCGGCGGCGCTCGCCGCGCTGTTCGGCAAGCGTGTCATCATTGAGCTCGCGCTGTTCACGCAGAAGGTCCGACAGGCGTTCCAGCGCATCCGTCAGTTCGCGCTCTTCCTGCGGCATGTCCTCTTCGGCATTCTCCTCGCCGCCTTCGCCGCCCGGCATGCCGGGAAAGCCGCCCTCACCGCTGCCGCCCTGCTGGAATTCCAGGTTTTCAAGCATATTGGTAATGTCGGAAAGCAGCTGGCGCGCCTGGTCGCTGGCGCCGGTTTCGGCGAGATCTTCGAGCGCGCTGAGCATGTCCTCGAAATCCTGTCCGCCCAGAGCCGGCCCGCCTTGCTGCTCCATATCACTCTGGTTTGGCGCCTCCGGCAGACCATTGGCAATCGCTTCGGCCATCCGGGCGGCGAGATAATTGTTGGCCGCTTCCTTGAAAGCCTTCATCAGGCGGCGGATCTCGTCCTCGGGCGCACCATCGCGCAGGGCCTGCTCGAGGGCTTTCCGGGCGGCCTTGAGCGCGCGCAGCGCATCGGCCGCGTCTCCATATTCGGCTTTCAGCGCGACCGCCCAGAGGATCGGTTCGACACTGTCGGCCTCGGCTTTGTCGGGTGCGGTCTCGAGCAGGGAATGGGCCATGCGCAGGCCGAGATAGACGGACCGGTCGCGGAAATAATCCTCCGGCGCATAGGTGAGCGCGTCCAGCATCAACGCGGCGCGTCGGACCCCTTGTGGCGCAGCGCTGAGCCGCCCCGAGGACGCGGTATTCATCGTATCCGGGCGCAGGTTTTCGCGATTTTCCGGCAGTTCCTCATAGCTGCGCGGCTCGCGCAGAATGGTCACACGCGCTTCCTGCGCGGCTTTGGCCAGAGGCTGCAGGAAGAGTTTTTCCGGCAGCGTAAACGGCACCGTTTCGCTGACCCCTTCCTGTCCGGCCGCATCCGTCGCGACGAGCTGGACATTCACAGGCAGGCCGGCCCAGCGGTGGCGGGTCGCATCGATTTCGGCCGTGTCTTCGGCCTCGCGCCGATCTAGGCCGACAATATCGACC
The DNA here is from genome assembly GCA_009909065.1 of Alphaproteobacteria bacterium. Taxonomy (GTDB): domain Bacteria; phylum Pseudomonadota; class Alphaproteobacteria; order Caulobacterales; family Hyphomonadaceae; genus UBA5336. The sequence goes on from JAAANZ010000102.1 coordinate 19,798, forward strand.
GCCAGCCGCTCCTCGGCATCGGGGGCGGCCGGGTGCGGCTCGCGCCGCCAGACCCGCAGTTCCAGCGTTTCGACGCCATAATCATCCTGCGCCGTCCAGTCGAAACGGATCCGGTCCGTATCCGTGAGCTCCGGCAGGCTGGCAAAGGAGACCGATGGCGCCGCGTCCGGCGAGGCGAGGATGTTCCAGGCGGCGCGCTCGCCCCACCAGCGCACCGAAAGCTCCGTGTCGCCGGTGATTTTCGTACGGGCCTCATAGGCGCCATCGGGCGTTTCCTCGAAGCGGATCGTCTCGGTGCCCGTCTCGCCCGCGCGTTTCAGTTTCGGCGCCGAGCGCGAAAAGGCGCGGATCGTGGCCACGGCGCCGGCGGGCACGCGGACATCATCCATGTCCGCTTCAAGGAAAACGGGAGCCTTGCCCGAATATTCCGGCGGGGTGATCCAGGCCTCGATCGTCATGTCGTCGGCGCCGGCCAGTGCAGCGATATCGGGCAGGGCGGCGCGCTGAAGCCGGCCGGGTGCCTCGCTACCGGCCAGAATGGTCAGGCCGATAAGCACCAGCGGAAGAATGAAGCGTAGAAAGGCCGGGTCGCACCGGCGCCACTCATCGCCGAAGCCGGGCACTTTGAGGCCGGCGGCCGCCTCGGCAAGGCGCGCGGTATGCATCTGCCAGAGCGAGCGCCCATCCGGCTGCGGCCTTGCGGGACGGTCGCGCAGCCCGCTGATCGGCCGGAGCTCGGACTGGCGGTCCAGCACGGCTTCGGCGGCTCCCCGGGGCACGGAACGGTATCGCCGCGCACTGCGGATCGCCAGGAGGACGGCGGCGATGATCGCCGCAAGGGTGAGGCCTGCCGCTGTGGCCGGAGCGAGCCGGTCGAACAGGCCTGCCAGTGCGATCGCGAGAAAGAGGGCGACAAATCCCAGGAACGGCCACCAGGCCCGGAACAGGGCCAGCCGGCTCATCCGGGCGCGTGTGGATGAAATGCGGCGCTTCAGGCCGGGTATGGCGTTCAGGTCAGCCAATCGGGCAGATCTTCCAGTTGCAGCATTTCTTCAAAAATGGGCCGCCGGCGGACAATGTCGAACCGGTCGCCGTCGACAAGGATTTCGGCGACAAGAGGCCTTGCATTATACTGTGACGACAAGACGGCACCATAGGCCCCCGCAGACATGAAGGCGAGCCGGTCGCCGGGGCGCACCTCCCGCATCTCGCGGCGTGCTGCGAACTTGTCGGTCGACTCGCAGATCGGCCCGACAATGTCATAGCTTTTCAACGCTGTGTCGGCCCGCGGCGCGGCCAGCGGCCAGACATCATGATGGGCCTCATAGAGGGCCGGCCGCATCAGGTCATTCATGCCGGCATCGAGGATCAGGAATGTCCGGTCGGGCGCGTCCTTGAGGTACAGCGCCTGGCTCAGCATCACGCCGGCATTGCCCATGATCACGCGGCCGGGCTCGAGGATCACCTCGACGTCCAGATCGCCGACAACCTCCCGGATCATGCCTGCATAGGCCGAGGGCGGTGCGGGTGTGTCGCCGTCGCGATAGGGAATGGCGAGCCCGCCACCGACATCTATACGCGTGATCGGATGGCCCCGCTCACGCAGCTCGCGGGTCAGATCGACCGTCTTTTCGAAGGCCGCGCGCATGGGGGCCAGGTCACCGATCTGCGAACCGATATGCACGTCCACGCCGCTCACGTGGATCCCCGGCAATTGCGCGGCAAGCGCATAGAGATCACGCGTCTCGTGCCAGGGCACGCCGAACTTGTCGCCGGACTTGCCGGTGGAGATGTTGGGATGCCCGCCCGCGGCGACATCCGGGTTGACCCGCAGCGCCACGGGGGCGTCACGGCCCATGGCGCTTGCCACCTGCGACAGGGCGCGCAACTCGCCCGCGCTTTCGACATTGAATTGGTGGATGCCTTCCGACAGGGCGAGCGCCATGTCATCGCGCGTCTTGCCCACACCGGAAAAGACGATCCGTTCACCGGCTATGCCTGCCGCTCGCGCCCGTTTCAGCTCACCACCGGATACCACATCCGCGCCGCAGCCCAGTCGCGCTAGCGTGGCCAGTACGGCGAGATTGCCATTTGCCTTGACCGAATAGGCGATCAGGCTGGCGATATCGGTGAAGGCTTCGGCAATCACGCGCACATGGCGGGTCATGGTGGCCGTCGAATAGACATAGCAGGGGGTGCCGACGGCCTCGGCAATCGCCCTCAACGGCACCTCTTCGCAGTGCAGCTCTTCGTCGCGATAATGGAAATGATGCATTCGGCGCGCTTGTCAGCCGGGTGTCGGATCATTGATGCCGGCCTCGTCGACCGGCCGGCTGGGCGAGGCGTGCGGGATTTCGCCGCCGAACCGGTTCAGCCGCGGCGTGTCCCGGCGCATGTCCACGAAAGCGACCGGCGCGTCCAATGGCACATCATGGCCCTGACTGGGCGCGGATGTGATCCGCGTTTGCGCCGGCGCCGCGCAGCTGGCGGCCAGGGCCGCCAGCGCGATGACAGCCGGAACTCCATAGTCACGATGCCCCATCCGCTCTATCCTCCAGGCCCGCCGAGCAGTTCATCCTCGGCATTGGGTTCACTCTCGTCCTCGGCATTTTCGCCGGTTTCCTCGAATCCGCCAAGCGTGTCGTCATCCTCCAGGCCGGAATCGACGCTGCGCGAGGGCAGTTCGGCCTCGTCGCGCGCTTCGGGGTCGCCGAAAAGCGGGTCCGGACGTGCCAGATCGCCCTGCAGCCCGCAGGCCGGCAGGCCGGCCAGGAGCCCTGCCGCGAGCGTGAACCTTATGCGTGTTCGAACGGTCATGTCTTTTCCAGTCCCAGTCGTTTTTTCCATTGTGCCACCTGTTCGCTCACTCGAACAGGGGCCGTGCCGCCCAGTGATGTCCGGCTTTCCACGGACCGCTCGGGCGTGAGCACGTTGAAGACGGCCCGTGTGATACCTGCATGAACGCCCTGCATCTCTTCCAATGACAAATCGGCAAGGTCGACGCTTCGCGCTTCGGCCATGGCCACCAGGGTGCCGGTGACATGATGAGCCTCACGGAATGGCAGCCGGAGCTCGCGAACCAGCCAGTCGGCAAGATCGGTCGCTGTCGAGAAGCCCTGGCCGGCGGCGTGCGCCATGGCGTCGGGGTGGAAGGCGATGGTTTCCATCATGCCGGTCATCGCCCGTGCACACAGATCGAACGTGTCGAAGGCGGCGAAGGTCAGCGCCTTGTCGTCCTGGAGGTCCTTGGCATAGGCGAGAGGCAGAGCCTTGACCGCCCCCTGCAGGCTGGCGAACTGGCCAGCAATGAGCGCGGCCTTGGCACGCACCAGCTCCGCGGCGTCGGGATTGCGCTTCTGCGGCATGATGGATGAACCGGTCGACCACTCATCGCCAAGGGATGCGAAGCCGAACGGCGCCGAAGTCCACAAGACGATTTCATCGGCCAGGCGGGAAAGATGCGTGGCCGCGACCGACAGGGCGGCCAGGGATTCCAGGGCGAAATCGCGCGCCGAAACCGCGTCGAGTGAATTGGCCATCGGGCGGGCAAAGCCGAGCGCCTCGCAGGTCATGTCACGATCGATCGCGAAGCCGGTGCCGGCCAGCGCGGCGGCGCCGAGCGGACATTCATTGGCACGCATGGCGGCATCGCCGAGCCGGCCCCGGTCGCGCTCGATCATTTCGACATAGGCAAGCAGATGGTGGCCGAGCGTCACCGGCTGGGCGGTCTGGAGATGGGTGAAGCCCGGCATGACCGTCCCGGCATGTCCCTCGGCCCGGCGCACGAGTGCGCTCTGCAATCCGGCCAGCCTGGCGCCGGCTTCGGCCAGGGCGCCGCGCACCCAGAGCCGGAAGTCCGTCACCACCTGGTCATTGCGCGAGCGCGCCGTGTGCAGGCGGCCGGCCGGCTCACCGATCAGGGTCTTCAGCCGCGCCTCGATATTCATGTGAATGTCTTCCAGCGACCTGTCGAAGGGGAAGACGCCGTTGCGGATTTCCTCGGCGACAATGTCCAGTCCTGACTGGATCGCCTCATTGTCCTCAGCCGATATGATTTCCATTTCCGCGAGCATGTCGGCATGGGCCCGCGAGCCGGCGATATCCTCCTGGGCAAGGCGCCGGTCGGTATCGATGGAGGCATTGATCGCTTCCATGATGTCGGAGGGGCTTGCGGCAAACCGCCCGCCCCAGATCTGCTGGCCCTTCCTGTCGCCTGTCGCCATATTACCTGCTCGTCCTTCTCACCGGAAACGGAGGCCCGCCACACATGCCGACCTCGCTCACGCGTTACATCTATATCGGCCTGTTTGTGATTGCAGGAATCGCGATTGTCTATGCCCTCATGTCGGCGACGGGCCGTCGGGCGGAGGGCCAGCGGCTCGATCGGTTCGCCGTGGACGAAATGTCCAAGCTGGATTTCAGCCAGGCAGGCCGCCAGGCCCCGGCCGACGGTTTTGCCGGTCCCGATGGCGCGCCGGCCAGCCTTGCTGATTTCGAAGGACGTACCGTGCTGGTCAATTTCTGGGCGACCTGGTGTGCCCCCTGTGAACGCGAAATGCCGCATCTCGGTGCCTTGCAGACCGCTCGCGGGGGTGAGCGGTTCGAGGTCATCGCGATCAGCGTCGACGAGGCCGGCGACGAGGGGTATGCCCGCCGGCGCCTCGACGAACTCACCGGGGGCGTGCTCGATTTCTACCAGGCGCCGCCCTCCGACTGGGATGTGGTCTATGGCGCCGGTGCCAGCGGGTTTCCCACCACTGTCATCTATGATCGCGAAGGGCGCGAAGTCGCGCGGCTGGCCGGCGAAGCGCCCTGGTCGGACAGCCTTGCCCTGGCTTTTGTCGATGAGGTCATCGCGCAGGCGAGCGGCGCACCCTGACATGCCATCACCGCGCCACTTCAAATCCTGGCTCTGGCGCGCGGGCTCTCATCGTCCCGGCGCCGCAGAGACGGGCCTGTCCACTCGCGAGCCTGAAACCCGCCCTGACGGCTATCCTTGACGCCGCGCGCCCGGCTTGCGAGTCTCACACCACGCGAGGCGACAGCGCGATTGCCAAGGCCATATCCGTCTGCGCCCAAACTCACTCCGCCTACAGGACAATTCCCATGCAAACTGCGAAACAGGGCGACACCGTCCTTATCGATTACACCGTGCGCACCACAGATGGCAGCGTGGTCGGCGGGACCGAGGAGAACGGGCCGCAGGAGCTGAAGATCGGCGGGGGCGAGATCTTCCCGGAAATCGAAACCGCGCTGGACGGCATGGATGTCGGCAGCGAGCAGACCGTGACGGTGACGGCTGACAATGCTTTCGGCCAGCGCCGCGAGGACATGGTGATCCAGATCCCGCGCGAGCAGCTTCCCCCGGACAGCCAGCCGCAGCCCGGAATGACGCTTTCGGCCCAGCAGCAGGATGGCTCGACCGTCAACCTGACGATCACGGCCGTGGAAGAGCAGTCGATCACGGCGGACGGCAACCATCCGCTCGCCGGGCAGGATCTGCATTTCGGCCTGACGCTGCGCGAGATCAAGCCGGCCGCCTGAGTGCGGCCGCTTTCGGCATCGCCGTGTCACGAAGGGGGCGGGCCCGCTGCGAGCGGTCACAGGGCTCGCTTCGCTGACGGTTTCCGGCAGAGCGCAGGCTTCTGAAAGACACGCAGCCGGCCGCGTGTTTTCAGCCTGTCGGGATCACTCGACCCGTTCGCAGACGGGGGGCAGGCGCGGCGATTTGAAGACCCGCCCGCCGGAGGCCAGGCAAACACCCTTGTCCATGGCGAGGGCATCCAGCGCCACCAGCCCCGCATTTTTCTCGGACACGTCGCGTATCACCCGGTCCACCGGGTATTTCACCGTATCTTCACCTTCGGCAAGACATGTGAAGGTGCAGCGATAGGCAAAGGAAGCCGCTTGCGCTTCGCGCGCGGACGCGGCGCTTGGACGCCGCCCGGTATCAGGGCGCGCCCGCGATCCGGCCGCAGTGTCCAGCGCGCTTTCCATTCGCAGGCCCCCGGTTTCCGGCCCGGAGCCGGATGGCCGTGGCAGCTCAGACTCGGGCGCCGCAGGAGCCTGCGGGGCCTGAGATCCGGCGTCGGCGGGGCTGCCCGCATTGTCCGGGCTTTCGATGTCCAGCGGCTCTCCGGTCCGAGCGGTCCGGCTGAGGGCGACGGAAGCGGTCTGCACCTCAGCGGCCACCTGACGCGTGGGCGCGGGGCGATGTGCTTCGCCCGATGCGCCCGCTTTTCCAGGCTGAGGCGCGAGCCCGGTTCCGGCGCGCGCTTGCCGCTCGGCTTCGGCAACGACCTCGTCCACGATTACCGATGCGGCAAGCACAGGCAGCCGGGAACTCGTTGCGGCATGTATCATGTTGCTGTCCGGCCGGGCCGCATTCCTGCCCGCCGGCGGCGTTCCAGTCTCCGTCTCGCGGTGGGCGAACAGGCCGGCTTCGGCGGCCAGGCTGTCATAGCCGCCGGGAAAGCTGCCCTCCGGCGACAGGCGCATCATCAGCATGTCGGTATTGCCCATCAGCGGATCGGTCACGGACCCGCCCGCCAGTATCAGCGCGTCATCGGTGACATGGACACTCTCGAAGCTGGCATGGGTCCGGTTGGCCCGCGAGCGTGTCCACGCTTCCTGTCCATTCTCGCGATAACGCGCCAGCCAGAGCTGGCTCGGACCATGCCTTGGTTCTCCGATGACCTGGTAGCCACGCCCGGGCGCGCGGGCGAGAACGTGGCGGCCATTCTCGCTCAACGGCCGGATTTCACGCACCCAGACCGGCGTTCCGAAAGTGTCATAGACGAAAAGCCCCGCGGGCTCGCCAGCAACCAGCAGGCCAACCCGATCGCTGTCGAGCCGCACATCGGCAAGCCGTGCCGTTCGCCCGCTATACACGCGGCGTTGCCAGACGAGGCGGCCACGGCTGTCGAACCGGCGCAGGGCAATCGTCTGCTCGGCTTCGCCGGTTCGCGACGCGAGCGCCAGGAGCGCACCGCCTTCCCCGGCCGCAGCGAGCGTGAGATCGGTTGTCGCGAGGCCCGAATCCAGGTCGTGGCGCCAGAGCACCTTGCCCTCGCCATCGAGCCGGGCAAGTCGCACATGGCCGCCGGCATTGCCCTCGGCGATGGCGATCAGCGTATGCCCGTCGGCCCCGGCGGCAACATCGCCCCAGGCGATATCGGAGGGCGCCGCGAAGCGCCGTGACCAGAGAATGCGCCCCTGCGCATCGCTGCGGGCAAAGCCTATGTCGGCGCCCAGCCAGTGCACGATCCGGCTTCCGCCGTCCTCGTCCAGTGTGATTTTCGCAATCCGCCCGATAACTTCGCCCGCGAGGTCATGGCGCGCCTCGACTTCACCCTTGCGATCGGTGCGAATGAGGACACCGGAGGAGCCTTCATTCCCTTCCATGGCCAGGCTGAGGCCGGAAAACACGAATCCGCCGGACGCTGTCTCGGTGACATCCGTAATCGTGTCGAAGTCGCGCCCGCCAAGCACCCGGGACCAGAGTGCGTCGCCTCTGGTCGCAGTCGTTACACCATCGCTGACCGGGCGATCGGCGGCAAATGCCTCGCCGCGGTGGCGCTGGGATTCCGGGCTGGTGAGGGTCGTGACGATCATGACGAGCCCGATGAGCACGACACCGAGCAGGGCCGTCAGGACAAAGCCGGCGCGGCGCAGCATCCGGATTACTCCGAAGAGCGTATGCCTGGCGACCTGATCCACCAGCGTGTTGCCTCCAGCCTCTGGAAACCTGACGGCAACCCTGTTGATCGCGCTGAGTCAGGATTCATGCTTCCGACCAAATTCAAGTATGGATCATCGCTGAATTTTAAGCAATCTTTTACCAAATTCAGCCGGCCATGCCCGCCAATGTGTTGCAGTTCTGCACTTTTTTCGCCTTTCAGGAGAAATTTTCTCGAGTCAGCTCAGCCGCCAAGCGAGCGGTGGACGGCGATCCGGGCGCGGATCACGGAAAAGGCGGCCGTTGCGGCGGCGTCCTCGGCGCTCAGAAATTCGCGCTGGGCGTCAAGCAGGCTCAGCAGGCTGTCGGCCCCCGCCTCGTAGCGGGCATTGACAAGACGCAGTGTCTCGCGGCTGGCCGAGAGCGCTTGGCGGCGATGAACGGCTTCTTCGACGGCGCCATTATAGCGGCGCAGCGCGCCATCGGTTTCGGTGAGCGCTTCGAGGACCACCTGTTCGAAGCGCACGGCGGCGGTCTCGAATTCGGCCTCGGACAGGTCAATCCTCGCCAGGGTGCGCGGATAATTGAACACGCCCCAGTTCAGGCGCGGCCCGAAAGAATAGCCAAAGGCTCCGTCATCGCCGAGCCCGGAAACGCTGGTTGCGCTGAGCGAGGCCGAGCCGGAGAGGCTGAGCGAGGGATACAGGTCGGCCGCCGCGAGGCGGACCCCGGCGGCGGCGGCGCGAAGCTGCATCTCGGCGGCGCGCACATCCGGCCGGCGGCGGATGAGGCCGGAAGGCTCGCCAATGGCAATGGGCTCGGCATCGGCCTGCTCGACCCGCGCGCGTGCGCCATCAGCGGCTTTCGCGGCAAAGCGCGCCTCGAATTGCGGAACGGTCAGTCCCGTGAGAACGGCAAGGCCGGAAACCGCATCGGCGCGCGCCGAGCGCAAGGCTGCGAGGCTGGCGCGCGTATTGGCCACGAGTGCTTCCTGGCGCCGGATATCCAGCCGGGCGCGTTCGCCGGCCTCGACGAGCTGGCGGGTCAGTTTGAGCACGTCTTCCTGGCGTGCCACGGCTTCTTCGGCGATGGCGCGCCGGGCCTCGATTTCCATGAGATTGTACCAGGCGCTGGCCGCCTCGCCGACAAGGACCCTTTGCAGGTCGGCGCGCGAGGCCCGTGCGGCGGCAAGGCCGGCCCGGGCCTGTTCGACGCCGCCGCGGATACGTCCGAACAGGTCGATTTCCCAGCTGGCATCGGTGCCGAGCGTATAGAGATCGATCGCTCCGGGTGAGATCATCCCGGCGCCGGGAAAGCCGCTGGCCTCGAAGCTTGCCGTGCCCTGCTGCTGGCGGCTGTAGGCGGCCGACGCGCCGCCGCCGGGAAGCAGGCCGGTGCGGGCAAGTTCGAGGCGCGCTTCGGCCTCGACGATCCGCGCTTCCGCCTCCTCGAGTGACAGATTACCGCTATCAACCGTGGCAATCAGATCGTCCAGTGCCGGGTCGTCAAACTGCGTCCACCAGCGCGACTGCGGTGCCGCGCCGGGCGCCAGAAGCGGGCTGTCAGCGGCGGCAAACTCCGGTTGGGCGATTTGCGGAGCCGGGCTGTCGGGCGAAGGATTGAGCCCGGCGCAGGCGGCCGGCAGGCTTGCAAGGCCCGCCGCGGCACTCCTTTTCAGGAAAACACGAAAACCTGCCATATCTTTGAAACCCCGTGCACACTCACTTAGTTGCAGTTTGCGACTGGTCACCTGTCAGGAAGGCGAAGGCAACCCATGGTAACGGATCCCGAAGACGATGCCGCAGGTCAGGACCGGCGGACCGGCGGCGGTCCGTCACGGCTCTGGCTGGTGCTCGGCGCCGCGGTTCTGGCCGGCGGGCTGGGAATCTTCTTCCTGTCATCGTCAAGCGGCCTCGCCTCGACACCTGCAAAAGCGGCGGCCGGCGAGGAAACTCCGCTTGTCGAGACCGTGACCGCAGAAATCCGCGAACCCGTCTATACGGTCGAGGCCCCCGGCCGGCTGAAACCGCGCCAGACCCTGCGCGTGGTCGGCGAGGTGGCCGGCAAGGTCACCGGGACGCATCCGCAACTCATCCGCGGGGGACGCATCGCAGCGGGCGAGACACTGCTGAGGATCGATCCCGGTGACTATCTTGCCGATGTCGCACAGGCCGAAGCGCGCCTCGAGACGGCGCAAGCCAATCTGAAACGCGCCCGCGCCGAGCGCGCACGCCAGGCCCGGCTGGCCGAGATCGGTGCGACGCCGCAAGCCGCTCTGGAATCGGCTGTCGCGGCCCTGACCGATGCCAAGGCTGCCGTCAGCCAGGCCGAAGCCCAGCTCGACGTGTCCCGGCGCAATCTGGAAAAGACCTCGATCACGGCGCCATTTCCCGCACTCGTCATCGACGAGGATGTCAGTGAGGGCACCTATGTCGCCCCCGGAGCGGAACTGGCGAGGGTGATCGATACGCGGGCCGGCGAAATCACGGCCGGCCTGTCGCCCGAGGATGTCGATGCGGTGCGCCGGGCGCGGGCCGAGAAGGAAGGCGCGCAGCTCGATGTGCGCGCGGTGCCGAATGAAGGCTCGCTCGGTTCCCGAGCACTGACCGGCTATCTTGACACGCTCTCGCCGGCCATCGACCCGGCTTCGCGCACGGTCACGGCCATCGCCGTCTTTCCCGAAGCGTTTGCCCCGGGCAATGACGGCGAGGTGTTTGCCGAGGATTTCATGACGCTGCAGATCGAGGGAAGAGGCGAGGGCCCGCTCTATGAAATGCCGGCCGGTGTTTTGCGGCGCGACAGCTATGTCTGGCGCCTTGACGCGGAAAGCCGGCTGGTGCGCACCCCGGTCGAGCCTGTCCAGCGCGGTGACGGGCGGGTCCTTCTGCGCGCCGGGACGAGACTGGAAGGCGAGCAGGTGATGGTCACGCCGCTGGCCGAGGAAACCGAGGGCATGAAGGTCCGGCCGGCTTCAGACGCGCCGGCGGGCGGTGCGCCGTGAAGGGACTTATCGGCGCGGCACTTGCCAATCGCGTGGCGGCCAATCTTGTCGCTTTCATTTTCATCGTGGCTGGGCTGATCGCGGTCCAGTCCCTGAATGTGCGGCTGTTTCCACCCGTCGACCTGAAGGCGGTGGCAATCACCGTGCCCTATCCGGGAGCAACGCCGAACGAGGTGGAAACCTCCATCGTCAAGCCGGTCGAGGAGCGGCTGGAAGGACTGGAAGGCGTGCGCCAGATCACCGGTCTGGCGGCCAAGAATGTTGCCAGCCTCGTTGTCGATCTCGAGCAGGGCACTGACAATTCGGCGATGCTGGATGACATCCAGACCGAGATCGACCGGATCACGGTGTTTCCCGAGGAAGCCGAGGCGCCGCGCGTCGTGCTGGCCGAGGCCGAGGAACTGGCCCTGCAGATCGTCCTGCATGGCGATGTGCCGGTCGACAGGCTGAAAGGAGTGGCCGAGCGCGTGCGCGAGGACCTTGTCGGCCGGGAGGCCATTTCCCGCGTGACAATCGGCGGGGCGCCCGAATACCTGATCGACATTGCTGTCGAACAGGACACGCTGCAATCGCTCGGCCTTTCGCTGACCGGCCTGGCCGATATCATTGCCGCACAGAGCACCGACCTGTCGGGCGGGGAAATCGAGACCGACACGCAGCGTGTCCTTGTGCGGGCCGTGGGCGAGCGGCGAACGGGAGACGCCTTTTCAAGCATCGTCGTCGGTTCAGGCGAGACCGGAACGCCGGTCAGGCTCGGTGATGTCGCGGCGATCCGCGACGGGCTGTCAGAGGCGCCGGTGCAAGCGCAATTCGATGACCGCCCGGCGGTTTATGTCTCGGTCTTCCGGGTCGGTGACGAGAAGATCCTGAATGTTGCCGAGGCCGTGCGCGATTATGTCGACACCGACCTTGCCGGTGTGCTGCCGGCCGGCGTGCAGGGCGAGCTCTGGCGCGATGACGCGACCATTCTCGAGGACCGGATCAACCTCCTGGTGCGCAACGCGGCCATCGGCCTCCTGCTGGTCGGCCTGCTGCTTATGGCGTTCCTCGACCTGCGGATTGCCCTGTGGGTCGCTTTCGGGGTCGGCGTGTCCTTTGTCGGCGCATTCCTGCTCATGGCGCTTTTCGATGTCACCATCAACCAGCTCTCGCTGTTCGGTTTCATTCTCGCCATCGGCATCGTTGTCGATGACGCCATCGTGGTCGGCGAGAATATCCACTCGGCCTGGCGGGAAACCCCCGACCAGCCGATGCAGGCCGCCGAGCGCGGGGTGATGCGCGTGGCCGTGCCGGTCCTGTTCTCGGTGTCGACGACGATCACCGCCTTTGTGCCCCTGCTCTTCGTGCCGGGGACGTTCGGCCAGTTTCTCGGCCCCATCGCCTCGGTCGTGATTATCGTGCTGGTCCTGTCCCTGCTGGAAAGCTTCTTCGTCCTGCCGCGCCATCTCTCGTATATCCAGGCCCGGCCGCCCGGGCGCTTCTCCGCGCGGCGGCTGGCGGACCCGGTGCGCGATGTCGTGGCGGCCGGCCTCAGGCGGTTCAAGGACGGCCCGCTGCGCCGCGCCATCGGTTTCTGCGTCTATCGCCCGGCGGCAACCATGATGGTGGCAACCGGGCTTTTCCTGGCATCGCTCTCGGTCATGGCGAGCGGGCATGTGAAATTCATCTTCTTTCCCGAAGTTGAAGGCGACTATGTCACCGCGGAACTCGAGCTTTCGGAGTCCGCCTCGCAGTCACAGACTGTTCGCTTTGCCGGCCAGCTTGCCAGGGCCGCCGAGGAAGCGTCCGGCGAGGTGAGCGCGTCCGGCGAGGCGCTTGACGGCGTTTTGTGGAGCCTGGGTGCGCCGTCATCCAATGATCAGCCGGTGGCCACCCCCACGGGCGGCGCGGCAGCCAATACAGTCTTCGTGCTGGCGCGCATCCAGACCGCGGCCGAGCGCGATTTTACCGCCGTCGCCTTCGAGAATGCCTGGCGCAGGGCCGCCGGCGAAATTCCCGGGGCCCAGAAACTGAGCTTCAGCTCCAACCTGGTCGGTGTCGGTGCGCCGATCCTGCTGGAAATCAGCGCGCGCGAGGATGCCGACACGCGCGCTGCGGTTGCCGAGATCCGGCAGAACCTGGTCGAGCGACCGGGTGTCTTCGATGTGCGCGATGACCGTTTCCGCACCACCGACGAAATCCGGATCGAGCTGAAGGACCTGGCGCGCAGTTATGGCCTGACCCAGGCCCGGCTCGCCGCCGAGGTACGCGCGGCCTTTTTCGGCGCCGAGGCCGAACGCGTGCAGCGCGACCGCGAGGAGATCGAGGTGCGCGTCCGCCTGCCCGAGGATGAACGCGGTTCGCTGGAAACGATCAGGCGGCTGAGAATTCCCGTCGGCGAGGGCTTCGTGCCCATTCGCAACCTTGCCGAGCTGACCATCGCCCCGGCTCCGGCCACGATCACGCGCATCGACGGGCGGCGGGTCTATGAAATCAGCGCCGATGTCGACACGAGCGCGACCACGGCCGGCAGCGTGGTCAGTGACATACGCGAAAACCTCCAGCCCGAACTGGCGCGCAAATATGAGGGTCTCGAGATCGGCCTGGGCGGCGAACAGGAAGAACAGGCAAGGGCCGCCCCGGCCATGGCCGGCAATTTCGTGCTTGCCCTCATGGTGATCTATACGCTGCTGGCGCTGAGTTTCCGCTCCTATACCCAGCCGGTTATCGTGATGCTGGCGATCCCCTTCGGCTTCATGGGCGGGTTGCTCGGCCATGCCGCGCTCGGGCTCAACCTGACACTCCTGTCGATTTTCGGGATTATCGGCCTGTCCGGTGTGATCATCAACAATGCCCTGATCGTGGTCGATTTCATCAATGAACGGCTGAAACAGGGCATGGCGGCCGAAGAAGCGGTCACCGAGGCGATGCTGGACCGGTTCCGCGCCATCCTGCTGACGACGCTGACGACCTTTCTGGGCGTCACGCCGATCATACTGGAAACCAGTGTGCAGGCGCAGTTCCTCGTGCCCACCGCCGTGGCCCTGGGTTTCGGCATCCTGATCGGCACGAGCGTCCTGGTCTTCATCCTGCCGGCGCTGTCGGCGCTTCATCTCAGAGTGTTCGGCCATCCCGATCTCGAAGGCCCGGTGCGCGGCGCCCCGCCGGGCCGGGCGCCCGCCTGAGGGGTTTACGTATACGTCAACGTCAAAGGGCTTGACTTGGCGCAGGGTGAGCCTGCGTCTAGCGGCCCTGCGCGCCGGACTGGCGGCAATCGACAGGGAGGAAGACTATGTCCGAGGCTTATATTATCGACGCCGTGCGCACGCCGCGCGGGATCGGCAAGGTGGGCAAGGGCTCGCTGGCCCATTTGCACCCCCAGCATCTTGGCGCAACCGTGCTGGGCGCGATCCGCGAGCGGAACGATCTCGACACCTCGACAGTGGACGACATCATCTGGGGCACGAGTTCACAGCGCGGCGCGCAGGGCGCCGATATGGGGCGCATGGCGGCGCTGGATGCCGGCTATGACGTGAAAGCTTCCGGTGTCACGCTGGATCGCTTCTGCGGGTCGGGCATCACCTCGGTCTCACTGGCTTCCGCGCAGGTCATGTCGGGGATGGAAGACTGCGTGATTGCCGGCGGGTGCGAGATGATGAGCTATACCGCCGCCACGGCCGACCCGAACAACCCGCCGATGATGGATGCCGGCAACCTGCACCTCCGGGAGATGCATCCGCAGTCCCAGCAGGGTTGTTGTGCCGATGCCATCGCCACCCTGGAAGGCATTGACCGCCAGGCCGTGGACGAACTGGCCCTGACCAGCCAGGCTCGCGCCAAGCGCGCCATGGATGAGGGCCGTTTCGGCAGATCTGTCATTGCTGTCCATAATCGCGATGGCTCGCTGGCACTCGACACCGACGAATTCCCGCGCCCCGGCACCACAATGGAAGGCCTGTCGAACCTCAAGACCGTCTTCAACATGTTCTGGGACGTGCCCGTTGACGACGGCGGAACGACTTATGGCAACATGATCGAGACGAAGTATCCCCAGTTGAAAGGCGAGATGAACCATGTCCACCATGCCGGCAATTCCTCCGGCGTGGTCGACGGCGCTGCGGCGCTCCTCGTCACCTCCCGGGACTATGCCGACAGGAACGGCCTGAAACCCCGCGCGCGCATCGTCGCCACAGCCAATATGGGCGATTGTCCGACGCTCATGCTGAACGCACCGGTGCCGGCGGCGAAGAAGGTGCTGGAGAAGGCCGGCCTGTCCCGGGACGATATCGATGTCTGGGAAATCAACGAGGCGTTTTCGGTCGTCGCCGAGAAATTCATCCGCGATCTCGATCTCGACCGGGAGAAGGTGAACATCAATGGCGGCGCGATGGCGCTCGGCCATCCGATCGGCGCGACGGGCTCCATCCTGATCGGCACCGCACTCGACGAGCTGGAGCGTTCCGGCGGGCGTTACGGTCTCGTCACCATGTGCGCGGCCGGCGGCATGGCGCCGGGCATCATTATCGAGCGTATGGACGCCTAAAGCGCTTCCAGGCGAAGTGGGCACCGGTTCGCCGTCCGGAAGCGCGTAAAAACAAGGACTTGAAGCGGCGCGTTGATTCCAATTGAGAACGCGCCGCTTTAATACCCGTCTGCGCGGATGAAGGTGCATCCGCGCGTTCGGTGCATAAGCGCCGGTGCGCCATTGCGCTTGCCCGGCGCTGCATGGATCGATGATGATCCATGCAGCCTAGTATAGGTTCACGGGCCCCTGCCGGCGCGCCTGCGCCTGCATTCCTACCGAGCCGGGCGCGATACGGGGGCGTCCGGCCAGGGCCCGCTCAAGCCTCGGCCGGTTCCCGTCATCGGCCGGGTTTTGCCGGCCATGACGGGGCTTCCGGGGGGAAGCGACGCGCGATTTGAAGCGGCGCGGTTCCTTTCCAGGATCACCGGAGATCGGGAATACACGCGCTCGTCCCGCAGTCGGGGCCGAATGGCGGCGATTCCCCGCAGAGGCGAACCTGCTTGAATCTGGTGCCGGACTTGCATCCCGCTCGGTCAGAACGGGCTTGCCAGCCCTGTGACGAGATGTGGGGACCCGGATATGCTGGCAGATCTCGGACGCCTTGCCCGCCATGGCACGATCGGCCTGTTGCGCCTGTTCACCCTCAAGGACGGCCATGGACAGGCGCGCTGGATCCTTTCAGCCCTCATCTATGCGGCTATCGGCGGTTTCGTCGCCTTTGCCTTTCTCGCCGGCGTCATCTTTCGCGGCACGCCCCATTTCGAAACGCTGCGCGAGCGGGTGCGGCTCATCGCCATGGCGGCGCCGCAGGATCCGGCCGCGGCCTGGCAGAGCGTCAAGGGCGATACGCTCGCCCTGCTGACCGACAGCGCCCGGCTGATCCTGATCCGGCCCAAATCCTCGCGGCCCGATGATGCGGGCCTGACCGTCGCGGGGTATTAGGGTGTTCGAGAGGCCGCGGACAATTTCAAGCTGCAGCGGGCCAATCTGGACATGCATGAGGGCGAGGCGCTTTTTCTCGCGCGCTGTGCCTCCTGCCATGCGCTCGACAGCCGCGAGAATCTTGGCGGCCCGCATCTGGACGGGCTGATCGGCCGGCGTGTCGGCAGCGTCGAGGGCTTCGCCGATTCAGAGGCGCTGACGGGGCGCGAGGAAACCTGGAATGAGCGCCGCCTGAGACGTTTTCTCTTCAATCCCGAAGCCGAGTTCGCCGGCACTTCCATGCCGCGGATTTCGCTGACCTATGCCGAATATCTCCATCTCGCCGAGTATATCACGAACTGCACGGGCGGGCGCGACCGTCCGCAATGCCATCGCTCGTCGGACTGACACTGCGGTGTCACGAGGCCGCGATGAAAATCCGATTGACAATCATTCGCAAGAGTCCCTAATTGCGAGTCATGGTCATTTGCATCTGTCGCCGTATCAATGACGAGGGCGTGCGCGAAGCGGTCCGCTCAGGTGCGCGCTGTCCCGACAGCGTTCAGGCCCATCATGGACAGGTCTTCAATTGCGGGCGCTGCCGCTGTGCGATTGGGGACATTATCTGCGAGGAAGTGGATCGCGGGCAGGACCAGGAGGTGACGCTCGTTGCCGCAGAATGAGGTCCTGCCCCTGTCCGCGGACCGCCAATCACGCTAAGTCGCTGGGGAATACTGATTCCAACAGCGAGGCGAAACGGACATGAAAGCCGATCCCAAGGTCATCGAATACCTCAATGCGGCGCTCAAGAACGAGCTGACAGCGATCAACCAGTATTTCCTGCATTCGCGGATGCTGGCCGATTGGGGCGTGTCGAAACTCGCCGATTATGAATACAAGGAATCCATCGAGGAGATGCAGCATGCCGACTGGCTGATCCAGCGCATCCTGTTTCTCGAAGGCCTGCCGAACCTGCAGGATCTCGGAAAGCTGCGCATCGGGGAGGATGTGAAAGAGATCCTGGAATGCGACCTGGCACTCGAACATGTCGCGATCCCGCTCCTGCGCGATGCAGTGGAGTTTTGCGAGGCTCAGCGCGACTATGTCAGCCGCGACCTGTTCGCGCGGATCCTGACCAATGAGGAAGAGCATCTCGACTATCTGGAAACACAGCTCGGCCTGATCGAAAGGACCGGAATCGAACGCTACATCGTCCTGCAATCGGAGGCCAATGCGGGCCCGCCCGCTGGATCGTCTGGCTGAGCTGCCCGGGGCGAAATTCACCGAGTCACTTTACTTGACCCTGGCGCTCGGTTTATTCCGGACCCGTATCGTTTTTTCTCATGGTTTTCAAGCCATTGGGGAATTCTTCTGCGGGGAGAGCCAGGGGCATGACCGATCGCGCCAGCGGGGAATTCGACGCCGGGTCCAGCCGGCGGCGACGGGTGCGCCGGTCGGCTTACCGCCGGCGTGACTTCGTGCCCTGGGGCCTTCTGCCTCTGCTGGGTCTTTTGGCGCTCTTGCTGTTTGCGCTGATCTGGTTTGCGCGTCACCAGATACAGGAGGTTACCGAGGCGGCCGCCCAGCGGGCGCTTGTCTCGGCCGGGGCCGACTGGGCGCAGGCCAGCGCCTCGGGCCAGCATGTCTCTATCGAAGGCACGGCGCCCTCGCGCGAAGCCGCCGATCGCGCGCTGGAGGTGGTCAGCCAGGCGCGGGCGACCACACCTTTTGGGCGGGCCCGTCCCGTCACGCGTGTCATCGACAGGCAGACCATATCCTCCGGGCCGACTGATCCGCAGACCGATGCGGATGCCGACGGGCCGCCCCCTGACGAGGCCGCGGCTGAACTCGGTGGTGATATGCCGGAATGGACCTATGGCTTGTCACAGGGTGTCCTGACGCTGGAGGGCGAAGTCGGCGGCGGCGATGCCCGCCGGCAGATCGTCACCGCCGCCCAGCGCGAAATCGATCCGCCCCGGCTGGCCACGGTCCGGGACCGTCTGGTGATTTCAGATGTCGATGATACGCCAGAACTCACCGATCTGTCCCTGCAGGCGGTCCGCGCGATCTCCGAATGCATCAGCGGGGCGACGAGCCTGCGCGAGGGGGAATTCTCCCTGATCTGCGACGTGCCGGAAGGAGAGGGGGCGAATGTCGAGCAGATTGCCACGACGCCGCTGGCCGCAGGGACCTTCGGGACGATCGAAGTGACCGAAGTCTCTGCCGAACTGGCCTGCGAGGGCGATCTCGCCGCGCTCCTTGCACGGTCCAAGATCGAGTTTGCGACCGGCAGCGCGCGGATCGCGCCCGACAGTTCCGAGCTTCTCGACCGCCTGGCCAAGCGTATCCGGGAGTGCCCCGGCAAGCTGCGCATTGAGGGGCATACCGACAATACCGGCCGTGTCTCGACAAATGCCCGGTTGAGCTATGAGCGTGCGCAAGCCGTTCGTGCCGAGCTGATCTCCCGCGGCGTGCCGGCCGACCGGCTGACCGCGCGCGGTTATGGCGCCCGCGACCCGATTGCCGACAATGCCACGGCCGAGGGCCGCGCGCGCAATCGCCGTATCGAGATCCGTGTCGAAAGCGATCCCGATCCCACCCCTTGAGCGCCTGGCGCCGAGCACTGCGAAAGAGTTTGTCATGTCCTTCCTGCTTTTCCAGATCTTCTTCCTGCTCCTGCTCGCTGCGCTGCTGGGCGCGCTGCTCGCCTGGTGGTTTCTCAGCCGCAACCAGGAGGTGGTGACCGAGACCGAGGACACCCTGATGCGGCGGCTCGACCAGGAGCGCGAGGAAGACAGGCAGGCCCGCGAGCGGCTCGGGTCGGAGATTGCGGGTCTGAAAAGGTCATTTTCGGATATCGGGCAGCCGGATCTGGCGCCGGTGGACCGGCGTTTGCGGGGGCTGGAGGAACGGCTCGGCCGGGTCGACCAGCTTGTGACGAATTTCCGGATGCCCGAACCCGATCTCCGGCCGCTCTATGAGCGGATGTCCGGTGTCGAGCGCGCCGTGACGGGTCTTTCGCTCCCCGAACCGGATATGCGCCCGCTGATGGAGCGTTTGCAGGGCATCGAAGCCTATCTGATGAGCAACACTCCGGACCTCGACGGCGTCCAGACCCGTCTCGGGCAGGTCGAATCCGGATTGTCATCGGTCTATTCGGCCGTGGCAAACATTCAGCCTACCGATCTGTCTGCCATCGAGCAGAGGCTCGCCACGATCGAGGAGCTTTTCACCCAGATCGAGATTCCGGAGGTGGAGCTGGGGCCGGTTCACAGCCAGCTCGCCCTTCTTGAACAGGCCATCGGCAATCTCGAACCGCCGGAGACTGATCTGGCGCCGGTCCACAACCATATTCGCCAGCTCGAAGAGTCCGTTGCTCAGCTTCGCACGGGCCTGCCGGGCGCCAATTCGGCGGCGCTCGCCCCCATCACCAGCGAGATTTCCGCTCTCTCGGCAGCGATTGGCCAGATGCGGGCGCCGAGTCTCGACCCGCTTTATGAGCGTTTCAATCATCTCGATGCGCGTCTTGCGAACCTGCAATTCCCGGTGACCGACCTCTCGCCCCTGCGCGAACAGGTCGAACGTGTCGAGCAGCGGATTGCCAATCTCAGGATGCCGGGGACCGATACGACACCGCTTCAGGAGCGGCTGGATCGACTGGAGCGCTACCTCGGCGCGCCGGACCGCGAGCCGGATTCGCTGCACGCGCGTTTCTCGTGGCTGGAGGCGCGGCTGTCGCACCTGCGCAATGCCGACCTGCAGCCGGTGCAGGCGCGCCTCGAGGAAATCATGGGCCGGATGGAGTCGGCCGAGCGGGACTTCTCTCCGATTACCGGGCGGCTGGACCGGCTGGAAAACCGCCTCGCTGCCCCCGAGCCGCGCTTCGATGCGTTGACGAACCGGCTTGCTGAACTGGAAAGCGCCGTCGCATCTGTCTTCTCGGCCGTGTCGGAGCAGTCCGCCACCGACCTTCGCCCCGTCGAGACGCGCCTGTCGCGAATCGAGGACGCAGTGGCCAATCCGCGCTTGCCCGAAATCGATCTCGGCCCGGTGCATTCGGAGCTGGACCGGGTCGAGCGCACCCTCCTGGAGATGCGAACCGATGTTCAGCAGATGCCGGCGCTTGATCCGCTCATCCGGCGCCTGGACGCCCTGCAGGAGGCGATCGGGCGGATTCGCGAACCCGATCTCGGCCCGGTGATGCAGTCCGTGCGTGCCATAGACAGCCGGATTGACCTGGACGCGGTCGAGGACCGTCTTTCAGCCATCGAATATGGCCTGGCCGCAGTCCACCACACGCTTCGCTCCAAACCCCAGACGGCCACATCATCGCGCAGCACAGCCCGTGAATATGGTCCGCGTCGCAGTGAGCGCGTCAGCTATGACGAAGAGCCGGCCAGGGCCGTGCGTCCCGAACCGCGCCGCTCTGTCCCGCGTGAGCCGGCGCCGCGCGATCCCGACCCGCTTGGCGAGGCGCGCCGGCACGGCGACCAGGCCAACCTTCTGGAAGAGCCGGCATTCGGGCGCCCAGACGATCTTGAACAGATCAATGGCGTCGGACCGATGCTGGGTGAACTCCTTCAGGAGATAGGGGTATTCTATTTCTGGCAGATTGCCGAATGGGATGCGCGCGACATCGCCTTTGTGGACAGCAAGCTGATGCATTTCCGCGGGCGCATCGAACGCGATGACTGGGTGCGTCAGGCGCGTGAACTCATGGACATGCCGGGAGCCGCGCGCCGGCCGGAATAGGTCTGGCCCGCGCCGGTCAGCGGGTGCTCATCCGCTCGGCCGCTTTCTCGCGCGCCCGGCGGACCAGCATGTCCAGGAGGTCCGGCCCGGCAAGGCCGCGCACATCCACCGAGCTTGCCAAATTGTGTTCGCGCAGGACCCCGCGCAGCTCGGCCGCGCTGAGCCCGGAATAGAGGTTGCGCATCGCCGTTTCGGTTTCGCTGGCGGCCACGCTGAGCGGGTTGAGAATATCGCGCTTGGCTGAATTCGGGAAAACGACCTCCCCGCCCAGCGCCTTGACCATTCGCGCGGCAAAGGCCGGATTGTCCCTTGCCTCCTCGCGGATAACCTCGAAGGCCTGGTCGAGATAATCAACCGCGCTCAGTCCCTCACCATCTTCCATGCCTGCCCCGTTCGCTGGCCCATGAACTCGACATACCGCTGGGCAAGGCGGCGCACATCGCCCGTGACCGAGGCATATTTGCCGCGGAAGGAACTGTAGCTGTCTGCGGCCGGGCGGTCCATCGCCCGCACGACATTGATGGAGTCCGGTATGGCGGTTCCGAAGAAGCGGTCCTTGAGATAGACATCCTCAAGCTCGTTTCGGATCTGGCGCGCCAGCGCCGTGTTGCGGAACCGCGTGATAACGACGAAATTGCGCTCGGGCAGGTCGGGCGTGACATGCTCGCAGACCCAGTCGGAAAACTGCTTCGTGCCCCAGGTCGAGATCGGGTCGGCCAGGGTCGGCAGGATGAAACTGTCGGCCGTTGCCAGCGCCGCGCGAGCCAGCGGCGAGAGGTGAGGCGGGCAGTCGATCAGGATAACGTCATAGAGTGACAGCAGCGGCTTGACCGCTGCCCTGAAATGTTCGGTCAGCGCCGCGGCGAGCGAGGAGGGCGTGCCCGTGCCCGAATACCAGTCCTCCTCCAGCGACATTTCGCCAAGACGCAGCTGCGGATGGGAGGGCAGAGCCGCGACCCAGCCAAGGCGTTCGTCGCGTTCTTCCGCGCGGCGCAATTCGTCCAGGGAGACGGCATTGGGAACGATGAAGGGCGCCGCGGCCGGCGGCTCGCCGTCAACGAACTGTTTCAGAAGGAAATCGGCGCCCTTTTCCTGTTCATGGGCCGCCTTTATCCCGCTCTCGGTCAGCAGGATCTGGCTGGAATTGGCCTGGGAATCGAGATCGATGACCAGGACTTCGAGGCCGTAGAAATAGGCCAGCCCGTCGGCCAGCATGATCGTGGTGGTCGATTTGCCGACGCCGCCCTTGAGATTGGCGATGGCTGCAATCTCGGCCGCGTTCGCAGAGGTCTGCGTTGTGGCCGTGCTGAGGGTTTCGACCTGCATATCGTCTCCTTTTGCGACCACATCCGGAAGGTGTGCAATCAGCAGGCCAGCCACGAAGCGCATTTCAGCCCTGCCCCTGGCGGAAAACTTGCATGTTTGCTGGCGCGCGAGCAAGCAGCAATGGCCACGATCTGGACAGAATGACGGGGAATGAACTTGGCAAGCCTTGCGATCTGTGTGCCGACCTATCAGCGCAATGGCGAGCTGGGGGAGTTGCTGTCGGCCCTGCAGTCGCAGGAGGCGCCTGACGAAATCGATGTGTCGATTCTCGTGATCGACAACAATCCGGGCGGCGAGGCGGCCTGCGTTGTCGAGGAGGCCCGGACAGAGGCGTTTCGATACCCGCTGAAATATCTGCACGAGACGGCTCCGGGCGTGACCTATGTACGCAACCGCGCGCTGAAAGCGTGTGCCGCAACCGATTATCTGGCCTTCATCGATGATGACGAACTGCCCGCGCCCGGCTGGATCGCAGCACTCTGGCAACGGCACAGGGAGAGCGGCGCGGCTGTCGTGTTCGGGGATGTGATCGCGCGCTATGAGGGCGCCCCGCCGGACTGGATTGTCGAGGGCGATTTCCATTCCAAGCGGGTGTGGCGCGATGGCCCGCGCGAAAAGCCCGGCGCAACGGACAATTGCCTGATCGAAATGGCCGTCGTGCGCCGTCATGGCCTGCGTTTCGATCCGGCCCTGTCCCTGATTGGCGGGGAGGATACGCTGTTCTTTGATGCCTTGCTCCTGGCCGGCGAGCGCTTCGCCGATGCCGCGGGCGCGGTGACCTATGAGCGTGTACCCGAAGGGCGCGCACGGCTTGACTGGCTCATGCGCCGCTGGCGCCGTACGGGGCTGACCGATGCAATGATGATCGCGCGCCGGCGGGCCGGGGCCGGGGTCCGCGCTCGGGCGGGTCTCGACGGGCTTGTCCGCATCCTCGCCGGCTCCGGGCTTGCTGGGCTTGCCTGGCTGGCCGGTGGCGGGCGGATGTCGGCCGGGGTGGCCCGCCGGCTTTATACGCTCCAGCGCGGGCTTGGCATGATCGATTTTGCCTGGGGGCGGCAGGTTCAGGAATATTCAAGGCCCACAGGACCCGGGGCGACAGGTTAGCGGGCCTCCGGAAAGGCGCGGGCTATCTTCTGGTTCCATTCATAAAGCGCGGTCCAGTTCTCGCGCGCATTCGACATCAGGCCGAGCCGCACGATGACGAGATCGCGTGAGGGCACGATCCAGATGGTCTGGCCTTCATGGCCTTGCGCCGAGAAGGCGTCCCAGGGCGGGCTGGTCGCGCCCTGCCGGGGATAGGAGGGACCCTCCTGAGGCGTGATCCAGAACCCGGCGCCCCAGACATTGTGGTCATCCTCCAATGAGCCGGTCCGCGCCCAGTCGACCCAGCCTTCCGGCAGAAGCCGCTCGCCCTCCCATGCGCCGCCGCGCAGGAAGAGATAGCCGAATTTGGCGAAATCGCGCGCCGAGGCCCAGACCAGCGATCCGCCAAGATAGGTGCCGGCCGCGTCGAACTCGATCACGGCCTCCATGCCAAGGGGCTCGAACAGTTCCGACTGGGCCCAGTCATTGAAACGCGATTCCTTGGGCACGCATGCCGCGCCGGCGCCGGCCGGATCGGCGCGCCGGTCCTGCAACACGCATTCGCCTGTGTGGATCACCTCGGCCAGTCCATAGCCCACCAGGTGCAGGCCGGCCGTCGAATAGTTCCAATGGCTGCCCGGCACATGCGCCAGCCGCATTTCATTGCGGATATAAGAGGCCACATCGAAGCGCCCGTCGCCATACATCATCAGGGAAACATCGTTTTCCATGAGGCTCGGCGCGTCGAGTTCGCGATAGTCCAGCCCGTCCGTCATTTCGAGCCATTGGCGCCAGGTGATTTCTGCGCGCGGGTCATCCTCGCGCCAGGGACCGGGCATCGGCTCATCGATATCGTCGATAAGGGCCTGCATGACGGCGCGGCCCGTCAGGGCCTGGGTGATCGACTTGGCCATCGACCAGGACACCTGTTTGGTGGAGGGCCCGAAACCGTCGCGATACGCTTCCATGACAAGTTTCCCGCCATGGATGATGACGACGGAACGGGTCTCGCCCATGAGGTCGGTTTTTTCTCCTGAGAGGGCTTCATCGACGAGGCGAGAAACTTCGCTCTCTGCGCTAGTGGGCAGCTCGCCTTTCGCCCAGCCCTGCGTGGGCCAGTCGATCCCGGCGGGCTGCGGGGGATAGGCCACAAGCTCTTCGGCGCCGGCCCGCGCGCTGAAGGCGATGAGGGCGCCGAAACAGATGGCCATGAAACGCTTGCACATCGGCGAAGCCTCCCCTTATCGTCGCGCCCGGAGATTGGGGCAGGCCATGACATTCGTCAAAATCATTCTCGGGATTTTCATAATGGTCGGGCTGGTCGGCGGGCTTGTCTGGCAATTCTGGCTGAAGGACCAGTTGGCCTTTGCGCGCCTTGGCACGGCCTATGGCGCCAAGATGGTCTGCTCGTGCCGTTTCGTTGCGGGCCGGGACATGGCCAGTTGCGAGGGTGATTTCACCGTCGATACGAGCCGGTTCGTCTTCGAGGAGGGCGAAGACCGGATCGAGGTCAGCGTGCTTGGCGGCCTGGTCTCGTCGCGCGCGGTTCATGAGCCCGGCCTGGGCTGCGCGGTCGTTCCGAGCTGAGCCGTTCAGCCCGGTGTGAAGATCGCCGAGTAAGGCGGGACCAGCGCGTCCTCGAACAGGTCTGCCGGCAAGTCGATCACATAGCTGCCCTCGGCATAGGGCGCGACCTCATAGGGCGGAAAATAGACCGTGATCCCGTTTGCCGCGCCATTTTCGCCAGAGGAAATGGCAAGCCGGTCAAGGCTGCCCGCTTCACGGCTGACAGCCTCCTCGACATCCCCGCGCAGCTCATCCGTGGACAGGCCTCCCATTTCAAGGCGCTCTCCGCGCGCCTCGACCAGCCGGGCCCGCAAGGGGCCAAGCAGTGCGTCATAGGCCGCCTCTTCGCCGGCAAAAAGGTCGCCCGCGCCGATCTGCTGGCCCGCCTCGCGGTCCCAGATCAGCGTGGACAGGCTTGCGTTCGGATGCGCGCCGCCCGTGTAATAGGAGACCTCGCGCAGGAGCGAGATGACCGTTTCGCCCCGCCAGGTCGCGTGCCAGCTGATATCGAGGAAATGGGCGGGCGAAGATCCGCCTTGTCCGGCGCCCAGCGCTTCGGCCTCGGCCTCGAACTCCTGAAGCGCTTCTTCACTGGCCTTCATGATGCGGCGGGCCAGGTGCGGGTCGAACCCCTCAATCGCCGGGTCATAGGTCACCGAGACCGTGGCGGCAGTCCCGTCGCGCGCGACATTGCGCAGTTCGACGGGGTCCGGCGTAGCGTCTTCGGCGCGTTCGGCGCGCACGGGTGGCGGGCTTTCCGCCTGTTTGCCGGCTTCGGGCGTCGCGGGATCCGCGGGCCGGGTTTCGCTGGCCGGCCGGGTTTCGGCCTGCGCCGGGGATTCGCCGGGCGCGTCCGACTGGGACCCGTTGCAGGCGCCAAGGGCCGCGGCGATCACGAGGGCGGTCAGGCTTGTCTGTCTCATGTCGATGATTATCCCTGAATTCGGGCCGCCGCACCAGCCATCAACTGAGGCTGAGCAGTTCCGGGTCGCCGCCTTGCGCGGTGATATTGTTGGTGATGACGCGCTCGGTGGCAAAACGCTGGAGATAATGCGGCCCGCCGGCTTTCGGCCCGGTGCCCGATAGCCCCTCGCCGCCAAAGGGCTGCACGCCCACCACCGCGCCGGTCATGCCGCGATTGATATAGGTGTTGCCGGCCTTCACGGCGGCGCGCACCTCGCGCCAGTAGCTCTCCAGCCGCGAATGCACCCCAAGGGTCAGCCCATAGCCCTTGGCTTCGATCTCGGCGCCGGTTTCGGCAATATTGTCAGGGTCATAGCGCAGGATGTGAAGGACGGGTCCGAACACTTCATGTTCGATCTGGTCGAGGCTTTCCAGTTCTATGAGGGCCGGGCCGAAGCCATAGCCGGACTGGCCGATCCGGCCGGCCTCGACCTGCTTGATGAGTCGGGCCTCTTTCGACATGCGTTCGACATGGGCGCGCAGCATCTCCCGCGCCTCATGGTCGATGACCGGGCCGATATCGGTCTGCGCGCGAGCGGGGTCGCCGAGATGCAACTCATCCATCGCGCCGGTAAGCCCCTCGATCAGGCCGTCGGCCGTGGCATGCGGCAGGAACAGGAGCCGCAGCGCCGAACAGCGCTGGCCGGCTGACCCGAAAGCCGAATGCAGGACATCGTCGATCACCTGTTCGCGCAGCGCCGTCGTGTCGACGAACATGGCATTCAGCCCGCCGGTTTCGGCGATCAACGGGATGATCGGCCCGTCGCGTTCGGCCAGGCTGCGATTGATGATGCGCGCCGTGGCGGTGCCGCCGGTGAAAGCAACCCCGCGAATGCGCCGGTCGGCGATGAGAGCCGCGCCCACGGTTTCGCCGCGTCCCGGCAACAGATGCAGCGCATCGGCTGGCAGCCCGGCCTTGTGAAAGAGCCTGACCGCCTCGGCGGCGATGAGAGGGCTCTGTTCGGCCGGCTTGGCAACGACCGTATTGCCCGCGCCGAGGGCCGCGGCAATCTGGCCCGAGAAAATGGCGAGCGGGAAGTTCCAGGGCGAAATGCAGGCGAAGGCGCCGCGTCCGTGAAGGGAGATATGGTTGGTCTCGCCGGCCGGGCCGGGCAGGCGGGTCTCACCTTCGAATTTCCGTTCTGCCTCGCCGGCATAGAAACGGCAGAAATCGACCGCCTCGCGCACCTCGTCGATTCCGTCCTGCAGCGTCTTGCCGGTCTCGCGCGCCATCAGGGCGATGAGGCGCGGGGCGTTGTCTTCGAGCACGTCGCCCATGGCGCGCAGGTGTTTCGCCCGGCCCGCCCCGCCGAGGCCGTCCCATTCGCGCTGAAAGCCATTGGCGGCCTCAAGGGCGTTCCCCAGGTCGCTTTCCGAAGCCTCGCGCACCGTACCGACCACGGTTTCGGTCTCATAGGGCACCCGGCGCATCTGCCCGTCTTCGGTGCGCGCCTCGCCCGAGATGATCGGGCCAGCGGAGATGACAGGGCCGTCGCGGAACAGTTTCACGGCGTCGCGAATATGCCTGCGGGTCTCGGCCCGGGTCAGGTCGAGGCCGGAGGAGTTGCGGCGCTCGGGTCCATACAGCCGCGGCGGTGTCGGGATCTGCGGATGGCGGCGCGGCCCGGCCTCCAGCCTCGCGATCGGGTCGGGAACCACCTCTTCGACCGGCACATCCGGGTCGAGGAAGGAATGGACGAAACTCGTATTGGCGCCGTTTTCCAGGAGCCGGCGGACAAGATAGGGCAAGAGGTCCTCATGCGCACCGACCGGGGCGTAGACGCGGACCTTCCCCCCGGCTCCGGCGGCGTCGTAGAGTGGCTCGCCCATTCCGTGCAGGCGCTGATACTCGAAGGCCGGCGAGCCGGCCTCGCGGGCCATCTGTTCGACAGCCGCGAACGAATGGGCATTGTGCGTGGCGAATTGCGGGTAGAGACGGGGCGCGGCCTGCAGCATCGCCTTCGCGCAGGTGAGATAGGAAAGATCGGTGCCGGACTTGGTGGTGAAGACCGGGAAATTCGGGAAGCCCATCTCCTGAGCATGCTTGATCTCGGTGTCCCAATAGGCGCCCTTGACCAGGCGCACCATGAAACGCCGCCCGGTTTCGCATGCGAGGGATGCCAGCATGTTGATCACGCCGAGGGCGCGCTTCTGATAGGCCTGAACGGCCAGGCCGAGCCCCGTCCAGCCGTCCAGGGCCGGTTCGCGCGCCAGGCGTTCGAAAACCTTCAGCGAGATGACCAGCCGGTCGGCCTCTTCGGCGTCGAGGCATAGATTGATATTGGCGGCCGCGGCCTGCTCACAGAGTTCCAGGATGCGCGGATAGAGCTCGTCCATGACGCGGGTCTCATGGACGGCTTCATAGCGCGGATGCAGCGCGGTGAGCTTGACCGAGACGCCGGAGGCTTCTTCCGGCGGCAGGGCCGGGTCCTTCACCTCGGCAATTGCGGCGATCGCGCCTTCATAGGCTGAGAAATAGCGCTCGGCATCGTCTGCGGTGCGCGCGCCCTCGCCGAGCATGTCGAAACTGAAATGCGCGGCTTCCCCGGCCTGGCGCATCCGGTCACCGCGGCGCAGGGCTGACTGGACATCGCGGCCGAGGACAAATTGTTCGCCCATGATCCGCATCGCCTGCAGCATCGCCGCGCGGATCACCGGCTCACCGCTCTGGCGGATCAGGCCGGACAGGAAATTGCCGGGGCTTTTCTGCGTCGCCTCGGCCGGCGGGCCGATGACGCGGCCGGTCAGCATGAGGCCCCAGGTCGAGGCATTGACCAGCCAGCTGTCGGACTGGCCGGCATGCGCACCCCAGTCGCCGGAGCGGATCTTCTCGGCGATCAGTTCGTCGCGCGTGGCGGCATCGGGCACGCGCAACAGCGCTTCGGCCAGGCACATCAGGGCCAGCCCTTCCGAGTTGGACAGGCCGAACTCTTCCAGGAAGCTCTCCATCATGCCCTTGCGCCGCCCGCGCCGCCGGGCCGTCTCGACGAGTTCGCGTCCGCGCCTGAGGGCCTGCGCCCGCGCTTCGCCCTTGATCGGCAGGTCGGCCAGCAGCGATTCGACATACTGTTCTTCGTCGATGAACTTCTGGGCATCGAGAGCGTCCCAGTCGGGCGTCTCCGGCAAGGTCGAAAGGGGCATGATCTTCTCCCGAGGCATGGCCTCCTAGATGCATCCTCCCTGTCACCGCATCAAGATTGGGTGTTTATTCTTGGGCTTTACCTGATGCGCGCAGCACGACAACTATGCTCTGGCTGTCGCCAGCCGCCCGCTCGAGGAATGCCGATGAAGATCATGCTGATCACGGATGCCTGGGACCCTCAGGTCAATGGCGTCGTGCGCACGATGAAGCGAGTCATCGCCGAGACCGAGGCGATGGGCCATGAATGGGAGGTGGTCTCGCCGGCAGACGGGTTCCCCACCATCCCGCTACCGACCTATAGCGAGATCAGGCTCGCCCTGTTCGCCCGCCGCAAGATCGAGGAGCGCTTCCACGAATTCGAGCCCGATGCGGTGCATATCGCGACTGAAGGCACGCTCGGCATGGCCGGGCGGGCGATGTGCGTCAAGCTCAAGCATCCCTTCTCGACGGCCTATCATACGCGGTTTCCCGAATATGTCTCGGCGCGCTTTCCGGTGCCCACGGCCTGGGGCTATCGCTTCGTGCGCTGGTTCCACAAATTCTCCGGCAGGGTGATGGTGCCGACGCCCAGCATGGTCGCCGAGCTGGAAGGGCGCAATTTCCGCAATACTGTGGCCTGGACGCGCGGTGTCGATACCGAGCATTTCCACCCGCGCTGGCGCATCGCGGAAGGTGCGCCCGGCGATCCCTATGAGGGGTGCGCGCGGCCGGTCTTCCTGAATGTCGGGCGGGTTGCCGTGGAGAAGAATATCGAGGCGTTCCTGGAACTCGACCTGCCCGGCTCAAAGGCCGTGGTGGGCGAGGGGCCACAGCTTGAGGAGCTCACGGAGAAATATCCGGATGTGCACTTTGCCGGCGCGAAATTCGGCGAAGACCTCTCGCGTTATTTTGCCAGCGCCGATGCCTTCGTGTTTCCGAGCCTGACCGACACGTTCGGTCTTGTGGTGCTCGAAGCCATGGCCTCCGGCGTGCCCGTTGCGGCCTATGATGCGACCGGGCCACGCGACGTGATCCCGGGCTCGCGCGCCGGCGTCATCGCCCCGGTCGGGGGCGACCTGGCCGCGGCGGCTATGGAGTGTCTCGAACTGTCGCGCGAGCGTTGCCGCGAATATGCCGAGGGCTATTCCTGGCAGGCCTGCGCGGAGGCCTTCGTTCAGAACCTCCAGCCGCTGCCGCCGCCCGAGCGCAAACGCTTCTGGCAGCGTATCCGTCTGCGCCGGCGCCGGAACCGGGCTCTGGCATAGGCCGGCAGGACCGCCGCCGGCCTTGACCTTCGCCGGCCGATCCGTCATAGGCCGCGGTTTCGCCGTACCGGGCAGCGCCCGGTTCGGGAGAAAAGACATGCGGGAGGCGCCGGGACCCAGCCAAGTCCATGTTTCGGGCCGGACCGCGTGACCTTCATATCCGCCAGATGGAGAAGGAACATGGCGAAGAAACTGCTGGGGCAGCTCAAGCTCCAGATCCCTGCCGGTGCGGCCAATCCGTCGCCGCCGGTCGGCCCCGCGCTCGGCCAGCGCGGCATCAATATCATGGAATTCTGCAAGGCGTTCAACGCCAAGACGGAAGACATGGAAAAAGGCGTGCCGCTCCCGGTCGTGATCGATTATTATCAGGACAAGTCTTTCACCTTCATCGTGAAGACGCCGCCTGCTTCGATCCTTCTGAAAAAGGCCGCCAAGCTGAAATCGGGCTCGAAGGAACCTGGCCGCTCATCTGTCGGCAAGGTGACGATGGCGCAATGTCGCGAGATTGCGGAACAGAAAATGCCGGATCTCAACGCCATCGATCTCGACCAGGCGCAGAAGATCATTGCCGGCTCGGCCCGCTCGATGGGCCTTGAAGTGGTGGAGGACTGAACCGATGGCGCAGGGAAAACGCTACCGCGAAGCACGCGCGAAAGTGGATGTCGATACCGCCTATCCGATTGATGAGGCGTTGAAACTGGTCAAGGACACAGCCAGCGCCCGTTTCGACGAAACCGTCGAAGTGGCCGTGAAGCTCGGCGTCGAACCGAAATATGCCGACCAGATGGTCCGCGGCATGGTCTCGCTGCCGGCCGGAACCGGAAAGACGGTGCGGGTGGCCGTGTTCGCGCGCGATGCCAAGGCAGAAGAAGCGCGCGAAGCGGGCGCCGATGTGGTCGGGGCCGAGGATCTCATGGAAGAGATCCAGGGCGGACGGATGGATTTCGACCGCGTGATCGCCTCTCCCGACATGATGAGTGTGGTCGGCCGGCTCGGCAAGGTGCTCGGCCCGCGCGGGCTGATGCCAAACCCGAAAGTGGGCACGGTGACCCCGAATGTCGGCCAGGCCGTCAAGGACGCCAAGGGCGGATCGGTCGAATTCCGGGTCGAAAAGCGCGGGATCGTGCATGCCGGTATTGGCAAGGTGAGCTTCAGCGCGGACCAGCTGCGCGACAATCTCGCCGCCTTTGTTGACGCCCTGATCAAGGCCAAGCCGTCGGGCGCCAAGGGGCAGTATGTGCGCAAGGTCGCGGTGTCCTCGACCATGGGCCCCGGTGTGAGCGTGGATTATTCCGAGCTCGTGGCACGTGCGCCCGGCCCGGCGGCGTGAAGGGCGGGAAAATTCGCAAGGCAGGGCTTGCAAGCCCTGTGCCGGTCTGTTAGTGCACGCGGCTTGCGGGAGTTGCAACCTCGATCGGGGCGGCATCTCCCGCTTTCCTGTCCGAGACCATAGGCCGCCTCATGGGCGGTAAATCCGGTAACGGATGCCTATGCAGACGGGGCGAGGCGAGATCCGGATGCGCGTTCCTTAAGCCGGGCCGCGTTCAATCCGTCTGGCGCGCCCCGGGCAGGCGCTGGCCGACGGGCGCAATCGCCCGGAACGCCGGCAGACACCCGGGCGCCCGGATGGTCCGGACGCTCTAGTCATGGAGACCGGCAATGGATAAAGCTGGAAAAGCCGCTGCGCTCGAGACGCTCAAGGGCGTCTTCGAGGAGAGCGGTGCGGTCGTTGTGACCCATTATTCCGGTCTGACCGTTGCAGAGATGACGGGACTGCGTGGCCGGCTGCGCGAGCAGGGCGCGGGTCTCAAGGTCATCAAGAACCGGATTGCCAAGATCGCGCTGGAGGGCAAGGGCGGCGATGCGGCCCAGGAGCTCTTTCAGGGGCCGGTGGCCATCGCCTTCTCGCCGGACCCTGTTTCGGCCCCGAAGGTCGTTGCCGAGTTTGCGAAGGGCAACCAGAAACTGGTTCTGATCGGCGGCCTGATGGACGAGACGGTGCTCGACGCCGAGGGCGTCCAGGCGCTTGCCAAGCTGCCGAGCCTCGATGAGCTTCGCGGCAAGCTTGTCGGCCTCATCCAGGCGCCGGCCACGAAAGTGGCGGGCGTGGTGCAGGCGCCGGCGGGGCAGCTGGCGCGTGTTCTCAAGGCCTATTCCGAAAAGGATGCGGCCTGACCTCTCTGCAATGGCTCCAGACTGAGACCTCCCGAAAACACCTCGCTTTCAAGGAACTGAACAAATGTCCAAACTCGAACAGATCGCTGAAGATCTTTCCTCGCTGACCGTCCTCGAGGCGGCTGAACTGGCCACGCTTCTCGAGGAGAAGTGGGGCGTGTCCGCGGCGGCGCCGGTGGCCATGGGCGCCATGCCGGCGGGTGGCGGCGGCGAAGAGGCCGAGGCCGCCGAAGAGCAGACCGAATTCGATGTCGTCCTCACATCGGGCGGCGACAA
Source organism: Alphaproteobacteria bacterium (assembly GCA_009909065.1). Taxonomy (GTDB): domain Bacteria; phylum Pseudomonadota; class Alphaproteobacteria; order Caulobacterales; family Hyphomonadaceae; genus UBA5336. Next base: position 52,429 of record JAAANZ010000102.1, read on the forward strand.
GAAGATCGGCGTTATCAAGGTGGTGCGCGAAGTCGTTTCCGGCCTCGGCCTGAAAGAGGCCAAGGAGCTGGTCGAAAACGCGCCCAAGCCGATCAAGGAAGGCGTGCCGAAGGACGAGGCCGAAGAGCTCAAGAAGAAGTTCGAAGAGGCCGGCGCGACCATCGAGATCAAGTAACGGGCCGGGCCGGCTGTGGCCGGCCGGCGCGCACAGAATGGGAAATCCGGAAGCGCGGACCGGGTTTCGAGTTTCCATCGCGGCGGCCCCGGGCGGGGCCGCCGTTTCCGCGTAACTGGCGGCAGGCCGCGGGCCTTTCGCCCCGGATCGGCAGGGCGGCGGGCGCCCACGGACGGGGCGGCAAAAGGCTGACCGCGTGCAAACAGGGATCGATGATGGCTCTCTCCTTCACGGAAAAGAAACGTATCCGCAAATCCTTCGGGCGCATTCCCGAAGCCATCGAAATGCCGAATCTCATCGAGGTTCAGCGCGCCTCCTACGAGAATTTCCTGCAGATGAATGTTCCGCAGGGCGAACGTACCGATGACGGGCTCGGAGGTGTTTTCAAGTCGGTGTTCCCGATCAAGGATTTTTCCGAGCGTTCCGAGCTCGGCTATGTCTCCTATGAGTTCGAGCCGCCGAAATTCGATGTCGAAGAGTGCATGCAGCGCGACCTGACCTATGCCGCGCCGCTCAAGGTTCGCCTGCAGCTGATCGTTTTCGACATTGACGAGGACACCGAGGCGAGGTCGATCAAGGAGGTGAAGGAGCAGGAGGTCTATCTCGGCGATATCCCGCTGATGACCGACAAGGGCACTTTCATCGTCAATGGCACCGAGCGGGTGATCGTCTCCCAGATGCACCGCTCTCCCGGCGTCTTCTTCGATCATGACAAGGGCAAGACGCATGCCTCGGGCAAGCTGCTCTTTGCTGCCCGCATCATCCCCTATCGCGGATCCTGGCTGGATTTCGAGTTCGATGCCAAGGACATCCTCAATGTCCGCATCGATCGCAAGCGCAAGCTGCCGGCGACGACGCTGATGTATGCGCTGGGTTATGACACGGACGAGATTCTGGACGCGTTCTATACGCGCTCGGTCTACCGGCTGGACAAGAGGGGCTGGATCACGGGTTTCCGCGCCGACAGCTGGAAAGGCCAGAAGCCGGAATATGATCTTGTCGATGCGGCGAGCGGCGATGTCATCGCGCCGGCGGGCAAGAAGATCACCGCGCTTCGCGCGCGTCGGCTCGGCGAAGGCGGCACGGATGAATTGCTCGTCCCGTCCACTGCCCTCGAGGGCAAGTTTCTCGGCCGCGACCTGGTCAATACCGAGACCGGGGAGATCTATGGCGAAGCCGGTGACGAACTGACCGAGGAACTGGTTGCCGAGCTTCGCGACCAGGGTGTGAAATCGATAGAAATCCTCGACATCGACGAGAATTCCCGCGGGCCGTGGCTGCGCAATACGCTCGTGGCCGACAAGAACGAGACCCGTTTCGAGGCACTTTCCGACATCTACCGCGTCATGCGCCCGGGCGAGCCGCCCACGGAAGAGGCGGCCGAGGCGCTGTTCAGCCAACTCTTCTTCGATTCCGAGCGCTATGACCTGTCCGCGGTCGGCCGGGTGAAGATGAATATGCGCCTGAACATGGCGCTCGATGACTATGCCCCTGCCGAGGATGATGTGCGTATCCTTCGCAAGGAGGACATTGTCGGCGTGATGCAGGTGATCCTCGATCTCAAGGACGGGATCGGTGAGGTCGATGACATCGACAATCTCGGCAATCGCCGGGTGCGTTCGGTCGGCGAACTGATGGAGAACAATTACCGCATCGGTTTGGTGCGCATGGAGCGCGCGATCAAGGAGCGCATGAGCTCGGTCGATATCGACACGGTCATGCCCCACGACCTGATCAACGCCAAGCCGGTGGTGGCGTCCGTGCGCGAATTCTTCGGCTCCTCGCAGCTCTCGCAATTCATGGACCAGACCAATCCGCTTTCGGAAATCACCCATAAGCGGCGCCTCTCGGCGCTGGGCCCGGGCGGCCTGACGCGCGAGCGGGCCGGCTTCGAGGTGCGCGACGTGCATCCGACCCATTATGGCCGGATCTGCCCGATCGAGACGCCGGAAGGGCCGAATATCGGCCTCATCAACTCGCTGGCCACGCATGCGCGGATCAACAAGTATGGCTTCATCGAAAGCCCCTACCGCAAGGTGGAGGACGGCAAGCTCAATGACGAGGTTGTCTATCTTTCCGCGATGGAAGAGACCAAGTATGCCATCGCCCAGGCGAATGCGAGCGTGACCGAGGACGGCGAGCTTGCCAATGAGTTCGTCAATGCGCGCATCCAGGGCGAGGCGACCATCGTGGCGCGCGGGGACATCCAGTATATGGACGTCTCGCCGAAACAGGTTGTCTCGGTGGCCGCCTCCATGATCCCGTATCTGGAGAATGATGACGCCAACCGTGCGCTGATGGGCTCGAACATGCAGCGCCAGGCGGTGCCGCTGGTCGAGGCCGAGGCGCCGCTTGTGGGCACCGGGATGGAATCGGTCGTCGCCCGCGACAGCCGTGCGGCCATCGTCGCCCGGCGCGCCGGTGTGATCGAGCAGGTTGACGCGACCCGTATCGTGGTGCGCGCCACCGAGGATCTCGGCGGCTCTCGGTCCGGCGTGGATATCTACCGGCTGGCCAAGTATCGTCGCTCCAACCAGAACTCCTGTATCAACCAGCGCCCGATCGTGAAGGTTGGCGACGAGGTGGCCCGGGGCGACATCATTGCCGACGGGCCGTCCACCGATCTCGGTGAGCTGGCGCTGGGGCGCAATGTGCTCGTCGCTTTCATGCCCTGGAACGGCTACAATTTCGAGGACTCCATCCTGATTTCCGAGCGCATCGTGAAGGATGATGTCTTCACGTCGATCCATCTGGAGGAGTTCGAAATCGCTGCGCGCGATACCAAGCTCGGCCCGGAAGAGATCACCCGTGACATTCCCAATGTCGGCGAGGAGGCCCTGCGCAACCTCGACGAGGCCGGTATTGTGGCGGTCGGCGCCGAGGTGCAGGCCGGCGATATCCTTGTCGGCAAGGTGACGCCCAAGGGCGAAAGCCCGATGACGCCGGAGGAGAAACTCCTGCGCGCCATTTTCGGTGAAAAGGCCTCCGATGTGCGTGACACCTCCCTGCGGGTGCCGCCGGGCGATGCCGGAACGGTGGTCGAGGTGCGGGTGTTCAACCGCCATGGCATCGACAAGGACCAGCGCGCGCTGCAGATCGAACGCGAGCAGATCGAACAGCTTCAGGAGGACAAGGAAGACGAGCAGTCCATCCTCGAGCGCAACACCTATAACCGCCTGCACGAACTGCTGGTCGGCAAGGAAGCCGTGGCCGGGCCCAAGGGCATCAAGGCCGGGAAGATCACCCAGAGCCAGCTTGAAGGACTTGCCCGTGGCGACTGGTGGGACATCGCGCTGAAATCGGAAAAGGTGCAGGCCGAACTCGAGGAGTTGCGGGATGCGTTCGACGGCTCGATCCAGGAGCTCGAGGCGCGCTTCAATGACAAGGTCGAAAAGGTCCAGCGCGGCGATGACCTGCCGCCGGGCGTCATGAAGGTCGTGAAGGTCTTCCTGGCGGTCAAGCGCAAGCTGCAGCCCGGGGACAAGATGGCCGGGCGCCACGGCAACAAGGGCGTGATCTCGAAGATCAGCCCGTCCGAGGACATGCCCTTCCTGGAAGACGGCACGTCCGTGGATGTCGTGCTCAACCCGCTTGGCGTTCCCTCGCGGATGAATGTCGGGCAGATCCTGGAAACCCATACCGGCTGGGCCTCGGCAGGCCTTGGCCGCATGGTGCAGGACGCGCTCGAGGCCTGGCACCACAATCATGATGCCGACGCCCTGCGCGAAACCCTGCAGACCGTGTATGGCGAGGATCAGGAATTGCCCGGGAACGAGGAGGGCATGGTCGAGCTGGCCGGCAATGTCACGCGCGGTGTGCCGATGGCCACCCCGGTGTTCGACGGTGCGCGCGAGCCCGACATTGTCGAGATGCTCGAACGCGCCGGGCTGGATGGTTCAGGGCAGGTGACGCTCTTCGACGGACGCACCGGCGAGTCGTTCCGCCGGCCGGTGACCGTGGGTTACAAGTATCTGCTCAAGCTTCACCACCTGGTCGACGAAAAGATCCATGCCCGCTCGACCGGGCCGTATTCGCTGGTGACCCAGCAGCCGCTGGGCGGCAAGGCGCAGTTCGGCGGCCAGCGTTTCGGCGAGATGGAAGTCTGGGCCCTTGAAGCCTATGGTGCAGCCTATACCCTACAGGAAATGCTAACGGTGAAATCCGACGATACGGCCGGGCGGGCCAAGGTGTACGAGGCAATCGTCCGCGGCGACGACACGTTCGAGGCCGGTATCCCGGAAAGCTTCAATGTGCTCGTCAAGGAAATGCGTTCACTCGGCCTGAATGTGGAACTCATCGAGGAAGACAAGGATGATGACGAGCCGCCAATGGCCGCCGAATAGGCGGCCCTGAGGCGGGCAGGACGCCCGATCAGCCGTATTTTTTGCCGGGTCGCTTGAGCCAGGGCCCGGCCATGACCCTCCGGAGGAGCGGAAACACCCCATGCGCCAAGACGTTGCCAGCATATTCAACCCGAACGCCCCGGCCCCGACTTTCGAGGCCATCAAGATCACCATTGCCAGCCCGGAAAAGATCCGGTCCTGGTCCTCGGGCGAGATCAAGAAGCCCGAAACCATCAATTACCGCACTTTCAAGCCCGAGCGCGACGGGCTGTTCTGTGCGCGCATCTTTGGTCCGATCAAGGATTATGAGTGCATTTGCGGAAAGTATAAGCGTATCAAGTATCGCGGCATTGTCTGCGAGAAATGCGGCGTGGAAGTCACGCTTGCCAAGGTGCGCCGTGAGCGGATGGGCCATATCGATCTTGCCGCGCCGGTCGCCCATATCTGGTTCCTGAAATCGCTGCCGTCCCGGATCGCAACCCTGCTCGACATGACCCTGAAGGATGTCGAGCGCGTGCTCTATTTCGAGAGCTATATCGTCACCGAGCCCGGCCTGACGACGCTCGAGCCCGGCCAGCTTCTCACCGAAGAAGAGTATATGGACGCCCAGGACGAGCATGGCGAGGACGGGTTCACCGCCATGATCGGGGCCGAGGCGGTGCGCGAGCTGCTTTCCGCGATGGATCTCGAGACCATTGCCGAGCAGCTGCGCGACGAGCTCAAGGAATCCACATCCGAACTCAAGACGAAGAAGCTGTCCAAACGGCTGAAAGTCGTCGAGAGTTTCCTGGTGTCCGGTGCCAAGCCGGAATGGATGATCCTGACCATTGTTCCGGTGATCCCGCCGGACCTGCGCCCGCTTGTGCCGCTGGACGGTGGGCGGTTTGCCACGTCGGACCTCAATGACCTCTATCGCCGCGTGATCAACCGCAACAACCGGCTCAAGCGCCTGATGGAGCTGCGTGCGCCGGACATCATCATCCGCAACGAGAAGCGTATGCTTCAGGAATCGGTCGATGCCCTGTTCGACAATGGCCGGCGCGGGCGCGTCATCACCGGCACGAACAAGCGCCCTCTGAAATCGCTGTCCGACATGCTCAAGGGCAAGCAGGGCCGGTTCCGCCAGAACCTCCTCGGCAAGCGCGTCGACTATTCCGGCCGCTCGGTCATCGTCGTGGGGCCGAACCTGAAGCTGCATCAGTGCGGCCTGCCCAAGAAGATGGCGCTGGAACTGTTCAAGCCCTTCATCTACGCCCGGCTCGATGCCAAGGGGCTGGCCGGCACCGTGAAGGCGGCCAAGAAGCTGGTCGAGAAGGAAAAGCCGGAGGTCTGGGATATCCTCGACGAGGTCATCCGCGAGCACCCCGTCCTGCTCAACCGCGCGCCGACGCTGCACCGTCTCGGCATTCAGGCCTTCGAGCCGAAGCTGATCGAGGGCAAGGCCATCCAGCTGCATCCGCTGGTCTGCGCGGCCTTCAATGCCGATTTCGACGGCGACCAGATGGCCGTGCATGTGCCGCTGAGCCTCGAGGCGCAGCTGGAAGCGCGCGTGCTCATGATGTCGACCAACAACATCCTGTCGCCGGCCAACGGCAAGCCGATTATCGTGCCCTCCCAGGATATCGTGCTCGGCCTGTATTATCTCTCGCTCGACAAGGACAATGAGCCGGGCGAGTTCGCGGTCGATGAGAATGGCGCGCCCATTCGCGGGCTGTATTCCGACTATGCCGAGATCGAACATGCCTTGAGCAGCGGCGATGTCTCCCTGCATGCGAAGATCAAGGCGCGCATCGAGACGATCGATGCAAACGGTAATGCGCAGAACCGGGTGATTGAGACCACGCCGGGCCGCTACATGATCGCCTCGCTCCTGCCGAAAGAGGCCGGCCTGAATGTCGAAACCGTCAATGAGCTGATGACGAAGAAGAATGTCGCCAAGCTCATCGACGAGGTTTACCGGAACTGTGGCCAGAAGGCGACCGTGATCTTCTGTGACCAGCTCATGTCGCTTGGCTTCCGCGAGTCGGCCAAGGCGGGCATCTCCTTCGGCAAGGATGACATGAAGATCCCCGATGCCAAGGCCAATCTGGTCGAGGACACGCGCCAGCTGGTCTCGGAGTATGAACGACAGTATGCCGACGGGCTGATCACGCGCGGCGAGAAATACAACAAGGTTGTCGATGCCTGGTCGACCTGCACCGACAGGGTCGCCGACGCGATGATGGAATCGGCCGGCACGGCGGCGGTCGATCCGGAAACCGGCCGGCAGGACGAGACCAATTCAGTCTTCATGATGGCCCATTCCGGGGCGCGCGGTTCCAAGAACCAGATGAAACAGCTGGCGGGTATGCGTGGCCTTATGGCCAAGCCGTCCGGGGAGATCATCGAGACGCCGATCGTGTCGAATTTCAAGGAGGGCCTGACCGTCCTTGAATACTTCAACTCGACCCATGGCGCGCGCAAGGGCCTTGCCGACACCGCGCTGAAAACCGCGAATTCAGGCTATCTGACGCGCCGGCTCGTGGATGTGGCTCAGGATTGCATCGTCGCGGAAGATGATTGCGGCACCGATCGCGGCATCCTTATCAATGCGGTCATGGACGGCGCCGATGTCGTGGTGCCGATTTCCGAGCGGCTCCTGGGGCGCACCCTGGCCGAGGACGCGAGCGATCCGTCTTCGGGAGAGGTCATCTACCCCAGCGGCACCTATGTCGACGAAGCGATCGCCCAGGCGATCGAGGCCGCCGGGATCGATGAAATCAAGGCGCGTTCGCCGCTCACCTGCGAGACACGCAACGGCGTCTGCGTGGCCTGTTACGGCCGCGACCTGGCGCGGGGCACCGTGGTCAATCGCGGCGAGGCCGTCGGCGTGATCGCGGCCCAGTCGATCGGCGAGCCCGGCACTCAGCTGACCATGCGCACCTTCCATATCGGCGGTGCGGCAACCGTGGCCGACCAGTCCTCCATCGAGGCGACCTATGATGGCGAGCTGTTCTTCGAGAATGCCGCGACCGTGGCGCGCGAGGATGGCACGCTCGTCGTGATCGGCCGGTCCATGGAAGTGAAGATCAATGATCCCGACGGGCGCACGCGCCAGTCCTTCAAGCCGGCCTATGGCACGCGCCTGTATGCCAAGGCAGGCGACAAGGTCTCGGCCGGGGACCGGATCGCCGACTGGGACCCGTTTGCCCAGCCGATGGTCTCGGAAGTCGGCGGCACGATCCGCCTTGTCGATGTCATCGATGGCATGACCTCGCGTGAGGAGACCGACGAGGCCACGGGAATTTCCTCGCGGGTCATGGTCGACTGGCGGTCGGCGGCGAAGTCGGCCGACCTCAAGCCCGCCGTTCTGGTGGTCGATGATGCCGGTGAGCCCGTCACGCTCCCGAATGGCTCGGAAGCGCGTTATCTCCTGCCGGTGGGCGCCATCCTTTCGCTCGCCGATGGCGATGAGGTCAAGCCGGGCGATACCCTGGCGCGTGTCTCGACCGGCGGTGCCAAGACGCGCGATATCACCGGCGGTTTGCCGCGTGTCGCGGAGCTTTTCGAAGCGCGCCGGCCGAAGGATCACGCCATCATCGCCGATGTGGACGGCAAGGTGGTGTTCGGCCGGGACTACAAGAACAAGCGCAAGATCTCGATCCAGCCGGACGAGGAGGGCAGGGACCCGGTCGATTATCTCGTGCCCAAGGGCAAGCACCTGGCCGTGCAGGACGGAGATCATATCAAGCGCGGCGAATACCTGATGGACGGCAATCCCGCCCCGCAGGACATCCTTTCCACGCTCGGTATCGAGGCGCTTGCCAATTATCTCATTGAAGAGGTGCAGAAGGTCTACCGGCTGCAGGGCGTGCCCATCAATGACAAGCATATCGAGGTGGTGGTGCGCCAGATGCTGCAGAAGGTCGAGGTCGATGATGCCGGCGACACGGGCCTGTTGCGCGGCGAGCAGGTCGACCTGATCGAATTCGAGGAGGCGAATGCCGAGATCCGCAAATCGCGCAAGAAGGACCTGCGCGAGGCGACCGGCGAGCCGGTGCTGCTCGGCATCACCAAGGCGTCCCTGCAGACGCGCAGCTTCATCTCGGCGGCGTCCTTCCAGGAGACCACGCGGGTGCTGACCGAGGCGGCCGTGCAGGGCAAGGTGGATACGCTCGAGGGGCTGAAGGAAAACGTCATTGTCGGTCGGCTCATTCCGGCCGGCACCGGCGGCTCCTTGCGCAATTTCAAGCGTGTGGCTTCCGACCGCGATGCAAAGATCAAGGCACGCCGGGCGGCGGCCATGGCCAAGGCCGAGGAGGAGCGCGAGCGCGAAGCCTTGCCGGCGCCGGATACCGCTGCCGAGTAGGGCCTGGCGGTCTGCTGATTTCACAAGCCCCGGCCCGTGGCGGCCGGGGCTTTCGAATCCTCGCCGCGGTAAGACGGAACAAGGCGGGCCGAACGCCCCGCGGAGCAGGTTCGCAGCAAGCCAAATCGACGGCGGGTGCAGACTTGCGTAACAAACACGGATGAAAGGCATGGGTCCGGGACAAGCGACCGGCCAGGGCTAAAGGACGTCATGCCTGACAAGCCGGAAACGGAACGCGCGCGCCACGATCACCGCCTGACGGCGCGATTGCGCAGCTGGAGCGAAAGGATGGGGCCTGTTCGGGCCCTCGGCCTGGCCTCGCTGCTCGAGAGCTCGGTCCTGCCCTTGCCGATCGAGGCGGCGCTCGTGCCCGCGATGCTGGCCTGGCCTGGCCGGCTTTGGCAGATGGCTGGGGCTGTTCTGGCCGGTTGCCTGGCGGGCTCGCTGGCCTGTTACCTCGTCGGAGCCCTCCTGCTGGAACCCGTGGCGGCGCCTGTGTTCGAACTCATGGGGCAGGCCGACGCCTTCGAGGCGGCGAAGGCGCGCCTGCGCGAGCGCGGCATGATGGCCGTGCTGCTGGTGGGCCTGTCGCCCCTGCCGCTGCCCCTGGCGACCGTCGGGGCCGGTGCCGTCGGCTTGAACATTTTTCTCGCCCTCGGGACCGTGGCCGTCTCGCGCGCCGCGCGGTATTTCGGACTGGCGCTTCTGGTTCGCCTTTTCGGACAGCCCTTTGCGGACTGGTTGGCCCGGTTGGCGCCTTCGCGTTTCGCAAGGGCGCTGCTGATTGCCGGGGCGGGCGCCGCCCTTGCGGGTCTGGTGTTCCTGTGATCGTCGCCGGCCGGCGCATCTCCCCTGTTGACGCCTGAGCCTGACAGCAGTATGAGCCACGGCTAATCAACTGGACGCGGCGCCCGGCGACGCGGACAGTTTCGCCGGGTCAATCCGGCGGCCTACCAGTTTCACCGACAATCCGGGCGGTCGCGATGCGCGATCGGTCGGGTGTTTTGTTTAAATGTGGCCGGCACGCGGCCGCGCAGGAAGAAGACAGACAACGGCCCGCATGCCCACAATCCAACAGCTTATACGCAAGCCGCGCAGCCCGAAACCGCAGCGCACCAAGACGCCCGCCCTCAAGGCCTGCCCCCAAAGGCGGGGCGTGTGTACGCGCGTGTATACGACCACGCCGAAAAAGCCGAACTCGGCCCTGCGCAAGGTGGCCAAGGTGCGCCTGACATCCGGCTTCGAGTCGCTTTGCTATATTCCCGGCGAGGGGCACAATCTCCAGGAGCATTCGGTGGTGCTGATCCGGGGCGGTCGTGTGAAGGACCTTCCGGGTGTGCGTTACCATATCCTGCGTGGCGTGCTCGACACCCAGGGCGTGAAAGACCGCAAGCAGCGCCGCTCGCATTACGGCGTCAAGAAACCCAAGTAAGGCTGAACCGAAATGTCCCGTCGTCACCGTGCAGAGAAACGCGAAGTCCTTCCCGATCCGAAATACAAGGACGTCGTCCTGTCGAAATTCATGAACCAGATCATGGTCCACGGTAAGAAATCGACGGCCGAGCGCATTGTCTATGGCGCGCTCGATATTGTCGAGCAGCGCGCCAAGAAGGATCCTGTCGAGGTCTTTCGCGAATCGCTCGAGGCGATTTCGCCGGCTGTCGAAGTGCGTTCGCGGCGTGTGGGCGGGGCGACCTATCAGGTGCCTGTCGAGGTGCGCCCGGAACGGCGTCAGGCGCTGGCCATTCGCTGGCTGGCCGCTGCGGCGCGCGCTCGCAGCGAGAACACGATGCGCGAACGCCTGGCCGGCGAACTGATGGATGCCTCGCAGGGGCGCGGCAATGCCGTCAAGAAACGCGAAGACACTCACAAAATGGCCGAAGCGAACCGGGCTTTCTCGCACTATCGCTGGTAAACCGAGCCTGCGGGCACTGGCGCGCCCGCGCAGGCGGTGCTAAGCGCCCGAAAATCATGAAGACCTGCTTCCTCCCGGAACGCCAAAACAAGGACCGTCCCCATGGCCCGCGATTATAGCCTGGAACGCTACCGCAATTTCGGCATCATGGCGCATATTGATGCCGGCAAGACCACCACGACAGAGCGGATTCTGTTCTATACCGGCCGCAGCCACAAGATCGGCGAGGTGCATGACGGCGCCGCGACGATGGACTGGATGGCGCAGGAGCAGGAACGCGGGATCACCATCACCTCGGCGGCCACAACAACCTTCTGGTTTCGCACCGAGGACGGTAATACGCCGACCGGGATCTATGGGGACACGCGCGAAGAGGCGAAGTTTCGCTTCAACATCATTGATACGCCTGGGCACGTGGATTTCACCATCGAGGTGGAACGTTCGCTGGCCGTGCTCGACGGCGCCGTCTGCGTCCTTGATGCCAATGCCGGCGTGGAGCCCCAGACCGAGACCGTCTGGCGCCAGGCCGATCGCTATGAGGTGCCCCGCATCGTCTTCGTGAACAAGATGGACAAGACCGGTGCGGACTTCTTCAACTGCGTGAAGATGATCAAGGACCGGACCGGCGCGACGCCCTTGCCGATCCAGTTGCCGATCGGTGCCGAAAGCGAGCTCGAAGGCATTGTCGATCTGGTGACCATGCAGGAATGGGTCTGGCAGGGCGAGGATCTCGGCGCCTCCTGGGAGCTGCGCGAGATCCGCGACAGCCTCAGAGAGCAGGCCGATACAATGCGGGCCGAGCTTGTCGAGCTTGCGGTCGAGCAGGACGAGGAGGCCATGGAGGCCTATCTCGACGGCACCGAACCGGACGAGCCGAAGCTGCGCGAACTGATCCGCAAGGGCACGCTGTCGATGGCCTTCGTCCCGGTGCTGGCCGGCTCGGCCTTCAAGAACAAGGGCGTCCAGCCGATGCTGAACGCGGTCATCGACTATCTGCCCGGCCCTCTGGATGTGCCCGCCTATATGGGCTTCAAGCCGGGCGACGAGACGGAGACTCGCGACATACCCCGTTCGGCCGATGACGAGCAGCCCTTTGCCGGGCTCGCCTTCAAGATCATGAACGATCCCTATGTCGGCTCGCTGACCTTTGTGCGGATCTATTCGGGCACGCTGACAAAGGGCGGGTCGGTGCTCAATGCCACCAAGGGCAAGCAGGAGCGCGTCGGCCGGATGATGATGATGCATTCGAATGATCGTGAAGAGATCGAAGAGGCCCATGCCGGGGACATCATTGCGCTTGCCGGGCTCAAGGAAACCACGACGGGGGACACGCTTTGCGCCAAGAATGCGCCGGTCGTGCTCGAGACGATGAACTTCCCTGACCCGGTGATCGAGATTGCCGTCGAGCCCAAATCCAAGGCGGACCAGGAGAAGATGTCGATGGGGCTTGCGCGCCTGGCGGCCGAGGACCCCTCGTTCCAGGTCGAGACCGATTATGAAAGCGGCCAGACCATCATGCGCGGCATGGGCGAGCTTCACCTCGATATCCTGGTCGATCGTCTCAAGCGCGAATTCAAGGTCGAGGCCAATATCGGCCAGCCGCAGGTTGCTTATCGCGAAGCGCTCGGCGTGCCGACCGAGATCGATTACACACACAAGAAACAGTCGGGCGGTTCGGGCCAGTTCGCGCGCGTGAAGATCGATTTCGAGCCGTTGGAAGCCGGTTCGGGTTTCCAGTTCGAGAGCAAGATCGTTGGCGGTGCGGTGCCCAAGGACTATATTCCGGGGGTCGAGAAGGGGCTGGAAAGCGCGAAGGATAATGGCCTGCTGGCCGGCTATCCGGTCACCGATTTCAAGGCCACGCTCGTCGATGGCGCGTTCCATGATGTCGACAGTTCGGTTCTCGCCTTCGAGATCGCTTCGCGCGCCGCGTTCCGCGAGCTCAAGGAGAAGGGCGATCCGCGGCTGATGGAGCCGGTGATGCGGGTCGAGGTGATCACGCCCGAGGAGTATATGGGCGATATCATCGGCGACCTGAATGCCCGCCGGGGGCAGATCCAGGGCTCTGACCCGCGCGGCAATGCCGTGGTGGTCGATGCCTTCGTTCCCCTGGTGAACATGTTCGGCTATGTGTCGAACCTGCGTGGCATGTCACAGGGCCGCGCCCAGTTCACGATGCAGTTCGCCCATTATGCCGAGGTTCCCAAGGCCGAGGCGCAGAAGGTCATCCAGGCGCTTGCCGGCTAGTCATTCATCCGGGCCGGCCGGGCAGCGTCAATGACCGGACCGGCCCTTGTCAGAATTGTGAAGAGGAGGCCCTGATGGCCAAGGAGAAGTTCGAGCGTTCCAAGCCGCATGTGAATATCGGCACGATCGGGCATGTGGATCATGGCAAGACGACG
>JAAANZ010000073.1 GCA_009909065.1 Alphaproteobacteria bacterium
TTGCGCTTCCATGCCGAGCGCCATGAGCAGGATGAGCCGTTTCAGATAGGCCTCGATCTGCCGCAGAGCCTTGCGAATGCGCCGGGCTGCGCCGGGCCGCAATCCTGCCGGCGCAAGATGGAGATTGTCGTGCGCCATGATCGCGTCGATCCGCGCGCGCCCGAAACGGGCCGCACTGTCGAGAAAACCGGCGCAAATCTCCATGGCCGCGAGTATGGGCGGGATCTCGAACCGGTCGGATAGAACCGGCCCCGCACAAGGGCAGCGAGGGCCCGGCCCGCCCCGCGGCGCCATGGAGCAGGTTCGGGCCCGAGCCGATCGTTTGCGACCGCAAATCGCCCCGGTTACGGCCCCGTGATCTGGCAGGCCATGGGCGGGCCGTCATTGTAGAAGTCACGGATCGTGAAGGTCTGCGGCCCGGTCTGCGTCAGTTCCAGCGTGATCATGTCGCTATAGACCCCGCCGACCGGCCAGGCCTCGATGAAATTGTTCTCGCCGGTTAGGCGATACGGGCCATTGGGCGTGTTGATCTGGCCCTCCCAATAGGTCGTGCCCCATTGCTGCATGTCGATCGCCTCGGAATTGAGGCCGTGCCGGTCCTGGGTGACGGCCGCATCGCGATAGCGGGTATATTGCATCTGCATGGGCGAGGCCTGGCCCTGGATGTTGCAGGTGGCATTCAGGATGGCCGTCTGCTCCTGGGCAAGGGCGGCGGGCGCGGCGCCCGCGGCGATCAGGGCGGCGAGCGCGGCGGCTCTTGCGGCGCGCGAAAGGGCGTGTGTCAGCGGCATGGGTGTGTCTCCTGTCTCCCCCTTGGACAGGGTTGGGTTATACACGAAACGGCGCCAGAGGGACAGAGGGGCGGGGCAGCGGTCGGGTGCAAGGAGGGCGAAGCCCGATAGGCAACATCGGTGCGCGCGGCGAGGGGAGGGGGTGAATATCGCGGTTGCTCCATGTGCCCTCCGGAGTGGAGCGACGTCTACCTAAAACACCTCAATAAGTGTTTCGCCAGCCTCCAGCGCGGCTTCGATTGTCTCCCACACGGCCTCGAACCGGCTGATGAGTTTCGGATTGGTGACGTTGCCAATCCGAACCAGAACGGTTGGCGGTGGCCCCTTGAATGCGAAATCGTCGTCTTTGCTGATGATGGTGGCGCCGGCGGCCATCGCATTTGTGGCAATACCGATATCATCGGCCTGGTCGAGACCAAGTCCCCGAACATGTTGGGCGTCATGGCCCTTGGCGCGCAGCCATTCTGCGAGGACAGGGGGCAGGTTCTGGTCGACCCAGAGGATCATTCCGCCGCGATGACCGTGTGGTCCGTGGACCGGGCCGCATAGAGCAGGGCGGCGGTGATGTCCTCGTCTTCGAGATAGGGAAAGCTCTCAAGGATTTCGGCGCGTGTGGCTCCGCCGGCGAGGTTCTCGAGAATGTCCATCACGCGGATGCGCATGCCCCGAATACAGGGCCGCCCACCCATCTTGCCGGGCTCAATCGTGATGCGGGAGAGGAGGTCGGTTTGCATGCTGAAATTATAACACGAGGTGCGGTGGCAAGGGTAGCGGTAGGGTGCAAGGAGGGCGAAGCCCGATATGCACCATCGGTGCGCGCGGCGGGGGGAGGTGGTGCATATCGCTGCGCTCCATGCTTCCCCCACCTGAGCGAAGCGATGTTCGCTAAAGCTCCCGTATCCTTGGCCCAGACACTTCTGGCGTTCGCAGGGCGCTGCCATAGTTTTTCAATGTGCGAACAATCCTTCCGACTTCGGACCTTTTCACGTGCAAGTCTTCCCACAGCAAATGATTGTTTATACGTTCGAAGAGGGAGCCACCGGAAACGCAAACCATTTGATCAAAGTCTTGTTCTGGTATTTTTTCTAGAGCGGCACCAATTTCCACCCGCCCAAAGAAATCCGGCCTTTCAGGCGTTTCAAACAATACAAGATAATTCGACAGCCCGGCAGTAGTTAGCCTATCGTCTGAATGCAGCATACTTCCTAACCGACGACGGTGTTCGATATCTAATCTTTGCAAAATACGATAGCCAAAGTCGGACAGCGATATGTATCTGCCCTCTCCAAAAAATCTGTCATACGCAATTGAAATCGCTGCGATCATCATAACTGCGAGAGCCAGAACCAGAGATACCCAACCGAGCCAAGTCGGCATGCTCCCGATTAATTCAGGCAATAGTGCCAGTAGCACGCTTAACCCAAGAGAAAATGCCGCCGCTTCGGCTTTATAACTACTCCCGCTCCACATAAAGCTGCCGCCCCATTTCCTCGTACTTCTCGCTCATCTCCGCCATGCCCTTTGTCGCCTCTTCGGCCTGGCGTTCGAGGTCGGCGCGTTCATTGTCGCTCAGCCCCGCCGCATAGTCGCGCACTTCCTGGGTGATCGCCATGCTACAGAATTTCGGGCCGCACATCGAGCAGAAATGCGCGACCTTGTGGGCTTCTTTCGGCAGGGTCTGGTCGTGGAAGTCGCGGGCGGTTTCGGGGTCGAGGGCCAGGTTGAACTGGTCTTCCCAGCGGAACTCGAAGCGCGCGCGTGAGAGCGCGTCATCGCGGATCTGCGCGGCCGGGTGGCCTTTCGCCAAATCGGCCGCATGGGCGGCAATCTTGTATGTGATGACGCCGGCCTTCACATCGTCGCGGTCGGGCAGGCCAAGGTGTTCCTTCGGCGTGACATAGCAGAGCATGGCCGTGCCATACCAGCCGATCATGGCCGCGCCGATGCCCGAGGTGATGTGGTCATAGCCCGGCGCAATGTCCGTGGTGAGCGGGCCCAGCGTGTAGAAGGGCGCCTCGCCGCACTCGCGCAGCTGCTTGTCCATGTTCAGTTTGATCTTGTGCATGGGCACATGGCCCGGCCCCTCGATCATGACCTGGCAGCCCTTGTCCCAGGCGATCTTCGTCAGCTCTCCGAGGGTTTCAAGCTCGGCAAACTGCGCGCGGTCATTGGCGTCCGCGATGGAGCCCGGGCGCAGGCCGTCGCCCAGCGAGAAGGTGACGTCATAGGCCCGCATGATGTCGCAGATCTCCTCGAAATGGGTGTAGAGGAAGGACTCCTTGTGATGGGCGAGCATCCATTTCGCCATGATCGAGCCGCCGCGCGAGACGATGCCGGTCACGCGCGCGGCGGTGAGGTGGATATAGGCGAGCCGCACGCCGGCATGGATGGTGAAATAATCGACGCCCTGCTCGGCCTGCTCGATCAGCGTGTCGCGGTAGACCTCCCAGCTGAGGTCCTCGGCGGCGCCGTTCACCTTTTCCAGCGCCTGGTAGATCGGCACGGTGCCGATGGGGACCGGCGAATTGCGGAGGATCCATTCGCGCGTGTTGTGGATATTGCGGCCGGTGGACAGGTCCATGACATTGTCGGCGCCCCAGCGCGTCGCCCAGACCATCTTCTCCACCTCTTCCTCCACGCTGGAGGTGACGGCGGAATTGCCGATATTGGCGTTGATCTTGACGAGGAAATTGCGCCCAATGATCTGCGGCTCAAGCTCGGGATGGTTGATATTGGCGGGGATCACGGCGCGCCCGCGGGCGACCTCATCGCGGACGAATTCCGGCGTGATGAAGGCCGGGATGTCGGCGCCGAAACTCTCGCCATGCTTCAGGGCGATCTCGGCGCGCGCGAGCTGTTCCTGACGTCCCAGATTCTCGCGCTCGGCGATATAGATCATCTCCTTGGTGATGATGCCCGCGCGGGCGTATTCGTATTGGGTGAGCAGGCCAGGGCGCGCGCCGCTCCCCCCTCCGTCAGCTTCGCTGGCACCTCCCCCGCGAGCGGGGGCGGATGCCGCTCTCAATGGGCGATGGCGAACGGGAAACTCACGCGCGAGCTTTTCCGCCGAGACATTGCCATTGTCTTCGGGCCTGACCTCGCGGCCGTCATATTCCTCAACTCCGCCACGCTCCAGCACCCAGGCGGTGCGGTGGCGCGGCAGGCCCTTTCCGACATCGACGGTGTAGCCTGGATCAGAATAGGGCCCGGACGTGTCATAGACCGGCACGGGCGGCTCATCGGCGCTCGGATGCAGGTCGATCTCGCGGCGCGGCACGGCGAGGCTCGGGTCGGCCTCGGGATGGGTATAGACCTTGCGGCTGGCGGGAAGCGGGCCGGTGGTGACTTTCGGGGTCTCGAATGCGGATGGGTCTATGGGCTTGTTCATGGGGTCTCCTCGGCAGGGCAGAAGACCCGGGATGTGTGCGTGAGCGGCGCGCTGGCGCTGTCCGTTCCTCCGCCGGTGCAACCCGGATCAGGTTCAAAGGGTGCTCGCCTGGCATCAGGGCGATCTCAGCTCATGCACAACGCGCCCCTCGGATAGGTTCGACACTAGCCCGCCAGGCCCGGATTGGGAAGGCCCTCTGACAGAGGGCTGAAGAAAGGACCGTTCGGCCATCCAATGACCCGGACAGTCGTGCGAATCTCCATCCTTCGAGACGCGCTTCGCGCTCCTCAGTATGAGGAGAGTGCATTGTTTCGAAGGCTCAAAACCCTCATCCTTGTCTGTTGAGACTGTGGCATTGTCGGCTGGCAGGCGAGACCCCGTTCTCATCCATGATTGACGGATCGCGCCTCAGCCAGGGGCTCGCC
>JAAANZ010000074.1 GCA_009909065.1 Alphaproteobacteria bacterium
CAGCTGGAATGGGAACTGATCGACAAGGCGGCGCTTTGGGGGACCCATCATGGAACGGCTCAATCTCGACCAGGCGGGCGCGCGCACGGGCGAGCTCTACCAGCACAGCCTCCAGCTGGGTGATGAAACGGTCACCCTGGGCAATATCGCCACAATGGCGGTCGAGCAGGAACATTTCCGCCCCTGGGACACGCCGGGCAATCGCCGTCGGCTCGGCATGCGCCTGGCCTATATTTCGGCCTGTTTCCTCATCGGCCTGCTTGCGCTGGCTGCCATGGGGTTTTCCGATCGCGGCATGATGTCGGCCGCCGGCCTTGTCTTTCTCCTCAGCGCTGTTCTGCTGGTGGTCTTTTCGGGGCTTGCCGCCAGCCTGTCACTGAAGCTGCGCCGGCAGCAGGTCTTCTATCGCCTGCGGATCGGCACCTCGGATGCGCGCCAGATCGACCTTGTCGATGACAGTCGCCGCATGCTGGAACAGGTGCGGGACGCCATTCGCCGCAAGATAGACGAGGAAGACTGGCGCACGACCGGTCATTTCGACCTGAACACCGATACCCTCCATCTCGATACGCCCTCGACGGAGTGAAACCCCGCGCGCGGCACTTTCAGATGTCGGCGCGTTGCAGGAGACGGTCGAACGCGTCCCAGAAAACGTCCCGCCTGTCATCGGTTTCCATCAGGATCTCGTGACGCGCCCCGCTTACCAGCAGGTGTTCGCAGTCCGTCAGCCGCGCGCAGATCCGGGAATGGGAGTCATTGTCAACCAGTTGTTCCTCTTCGGCCGTGGCCACGAGGACGGGGATGTCGAGCGCCTCCAGGCGCGAGGCGCGCGAAAAGGTGCGCACAATGTCCAGCGAGGCGCCCAGCCACCCCCAGGTGACCGGCCCGATGGCCAGTTCGGGCGCGGCATCGACAAGGTCGCGCTGGATGCGCCAGCGGCGCGGGTCATGCGTGACGATATTCGTCTCGAACCGCTCCGGCGGCCCGGGCTGGCGGGCATAGTCGCCGGACCGGCCCATGACTCGCATGGCCCAAACCAGGTAGCGAATGCCGAAAAACCGCGCCTTCAGCCCCCACATGGGCGCGCAGAAAGCGGCGGCATCCACCTCGACCAGGCCTTCGCTGAGGGCCGCCAGCGCGATCGCCCCGCCCATGGAATGGGCCAGCGAGACATGCGGGCGCGGGAGCCTGTCCTGCTTCTCGGCAAGCCCGCGGGCGAGGGCGCCCATAAAGGTCTGGAAATTGTCGATATGGCCCTTTTCGCGGTCCTCCAGAAGCCGGTCCGACAGGCCCTGTCCCGGCCAGTCGAGGATGAGCACGGCAAAGCCGCGCGAAAGCAGGTCACGGGCGACCTCGAAATATTTCTCGATGAACTCGGTCCGGCCGGGACAGACGATCACGCTGCCACGCGGCGAAGCGGCGGGCGCCGGGATGAAACACGCGCGCAGCTTGCGCCCCGATGCCCCTGAAAACCAGACAAGCTCGGCGCCTTCGGGCACCGGGTTGCCTGGTATTTCGATGAAACGGTCATGTTCGATCGCGTTGGACACGGGCATAAGCCTTATCAGGATGAGAAAAAGGCCCCGGCATCAATTCCGGGGCCTTCAGGAAGGCGCCGGGTTGCCGCCGGTCTCAGGTAAATTGCGACATCAGCGATTGAAGCTGCATGGCCACGGACATATCGCCCTCGACCTTAAGCTTGCCCTGCATGAAGGCCATGGTCGGGTCCATCTCGCCGCCGGCGATCTTCTTGAAATCATCCCAGTCCAGCTTGACCGTGGCATCGGCGTCGCTGTCGCTGTTGTCGGCCTGGCCCGCAGCGCCGTCGATGAAGAGTTTGCCGACATCGCCGAAATCGAATTTCACCTTCTTGGTGAAGTCGCCGCCGGCGGATACCGCCTCCTGGGCCTTCTGCGTGAGTTCGTCGAGATTCACGGGGGCTCTCCTTGCTGGAACTGTAACCTGCCAAGATAAAGCAGGCTTCGCGCAGGCAGCGCAAGAGGGCCGGCCCAGCGGCCATGTGCTCCGTCACGACTGGGCCGCGGTGACAAAGCGGATGTCCAGTCCCTGATCCGGCGTGAGGCTCATCACCATCTCGACATGGCCGGTCCGGACCGACAGGCCGCCATTCATCGTGCAGTTCACGGCAAAGGCGGCGGCCAGCACGGCGGCGATGGCGCCGATCATCCAGCTGCGATGGAAAAAGGTCCCCTTGCTCATCGTACTTGTCCTTCAAGTGTCACAGGCAGGGCGGGTCAGGCGGGCCGGCCCCTTCGGCAACGGCCCGCAGCGCCCGCTTCATTCGCGTTCCAGGTCGCGGAATTCCCGGCGCAGGCGCCATTCATCCGAGGTCACGCTGCGTTCGAGCGTTTGCAGGCGGTCTTCCAGGTCCATGAAAGTGTATTTCAGGTTGGAAAAAGTCGCCCGCGGCTGGTCGGAGACACCGCGCCAGAAGGCTTCTTCGTCCGGGTTGCGGCTGGCATATTCGTCGCGCCCGCGCTTCGGGGTGATCATCCAGGCGATCACATAGGCCAGCAGCACCAGCGGGCCCGCGACGAAGAAGAAGGCCAGGACCGCCAGGAGCCGGACAAGCACCGGCTCCCAGCCGAAGCGTTCGGCGAGGCCGCCACAGACACCGGCAATGACGCGGTCGGTGCGCGAGCGCTTGAAACGGGTCGGATTGGGCGAAGCGGTATAGTCATGGGTCATCAATCAAATCTCCGGGGGGCAAGCGGGTCATCCTCGGCGGGGCGGCGGCGCGCGCCGCCGTCGCTGTCGATCAGGGTTTCGAGGGCTTCGATGCGGCGCTCCATGCGCTTGGCCGAGCGCCAGAGATCCTCGAGCATGCGCTCATCATCGGGCAGGAGCGTCTTCTGCTTGCGCCAGAGCGTGATGTAATGGAACACCATGCCCGGCAGGATGACGAAGATCGCGAGAACCGCGACGAGCGGTATCAGGATGTCGTAGTCCATGGATCAGGCATCCTTTCCGGGGCGGGTGCGCCGGTGTTCGACATATTGCGCCACCAGGCCCGGCGCGGTGAGCACCGTCATGATCGCGGCGAGAATTCCGAGCGGCATCAGCATGGCTCAGCCCTCCGTTTCACTGGATTGCGACGGGCCCGTGCGTCTGGCTTTCAGGGCTTCGAGTTCCTTCTCGACGCTTTCATTGCGCTCGAGGGCCTCGAACTCGGCCTGCAGGTTCGGCTCGCGGCCTTTGATCTGGTCGGCATAGGCTTCCATCTCGTCGACCTTGCGTTCGACATGGGCATAGCGCGCAAGCGCGTCATCCACCTTGCCGTCATGCACCTGGCTGCGCACGCGGATGCGCTGCTCGGCGGCTTCGCGCCGCATCATCAGGGCGCGATGCTTGGCCTTGGCCTCGGAAAGCTTGTCCTGGAGCTTGGCCAGGTCCTGCTGGCGTTTCTCGAAGGCCTCTTCGGCGACCTTCATCGCCTCCTGGCGGCGTTCGATCTCGCTGTCGGCCTTCTGCTTGGCCGTCAGCGCGCCGCGGGCGAGGTCCTCGCGGCCCTTGTCGATGGCCAGCTCGGCCTTGGCCGCCCACTCGTCGCGCTGCTTGGTGTAATGCGCGATTTCGCGTTCCATTTCCTTCTTGTCGGCCATGGCGCGGGCGGCGGCGGTGCGAACCTCGACCAGCGTGTCCTCCATTTCCTGGATGATCAGCCGGGCGATCTTTTCAGGGTTTTCGGCGCCGTCCAGCATCGCATTGATGTTGGAATTGATGATGTCGCCAAGTCGGGAAAAAAGTCCCATCGTGTTTCTGCCTTTCATGAAGTGGGTTGGTGCGGCCCTGTCGGGCCGGGATCAGAAGAACAGCCCGCCGAAAAACACGCCGGCCGCGAAGAACATCCAGCTCTCGGCGGGCCGGCGCGACAGCCAACGGCCAAAACGTCCGGCCTCGCCTGCGGGCCTGTCATAGCGGGTCTCATAAGTACGTTCGGTCATTTCAGGCTCGTCTCCCTGGGTCCTGGTGGCCCCCGCCACCTTGAGCGTCCTGTCCGTTTCAATTGCCGTGCCAGTTTGGGATTAAATGAGTACGTCATTGTTTTTATGGGAGAAATAGGCTTCTGATCCACGAAGCCATGAAGTTGTTTCGTCATAAACGCCAAAATAAAATTTGTTTTTTAACAATAAATAGGTCAAAAAGACCATATGCTGAACCCCCGCCCCTCCGCGCCGCAGCTTGTCGGGCAAGCGCCCGCCTGGCTGTCGGCGCTGGAACATGTCAGCCTTGTTGCGCCGCTGGAGCGCCCGATCCTGGTGATTGGCGAGCGCGGCACGGGCAAGGAACTGATCGGGGAACGGCTTCATTTCCTTTCGCGGCGCTGGGACGGGCCTTTCATCAAGGTCAATTGCGCCGCCCTTTCGGAAGACCTGCTCGACAGCGAACTGTTCGGCCATGAGCGCGGGGCCTTTACCGGC
>JAAANZ010000120.1 GCA_009909065.1 Alphaproteobacteria bacterium
TGTTTCGGCGGCCCGCTGACCGCGCTCGTGCTGGCGCCCGGCGACCAGCCGCGTTTCCTTCATGCCTGAAGGCCGGGGCCCGGGGCGCTGACCTCCGGGGGACGGGTTTCAACCTGCGCCTCGACCGGCAGCCAGCAGGTGACGATCGTGCCGCCGTCCGGATTGTCCTTGATGCCGACATTGCCGCCATGCAGGTCGATAAAACGGTGAACCAGGGCGAGGCCCAGACCGGCGCCGCGCTGGTCGCCGGAGGTGAAACTGTCGAAACTCGTCGCGCGGCGTTCGGCATCCATGCCCTTGCCGCTGTCGGTGACCGACAGGGTCGCCATTTCGCCGACCCGCTTGGCCGACACCACGACCTCGCCGCCGGGCTCGGAGAAGCGCAGGGCATTCGAGACGAGATTGAACAGCACCTGGCGCAGCCGTCCCTCATCGGCCCGGATAATGCCAAGATCGCCTTCGATCTGCGATCGCACCGTCACTTCGGTGTCCTCGGCCTTGGAAACGACCATTTCCACGCCCTCATCGACGAGGTCCGCGAAATCGAGGTCCGCAAGGTCCAGATCCATCCGGCCCGCCTCGATCAGGGCCAGGTCGAGAATATTCTCGATCAATTTCGAAAGATGATCGGACGCCTGCAGGATCGCGTTGACATAATCGGCCTGGCGCTCCGACAAATCGCCGTGACGCTGGCTCTGCAGGAATTCGGCATAGCCGAGGATCGTCGTGAGCGGACTGCGCAGCTGATAGGAAACGTTCTGGACGAATTCGGTCTTCAGCCGGTCGGCCGCCTCGAACGCCTCGGCTCGCTCGCGCAGCGCGCTTTCCACGCGCCGGGTGGCCGTAACGTCCGCGAAGGCGATCAGCGTGTTACCGTCGGGCAGGGGATGGGTGAGATAGGTCAGGATGGAACCGTCGGATCGGCGCATTTCGCCGGCCGTGGGCTGGCGCGCCTGGTCTGTCGGGTCCGTGATATGCCTGCGGATCTCATCCCAGATGACCCGGTCATGGAAGAGCGGAACACAGGCCTCGATAAGGTCGCCATAATCCGGATCGTTCTGCAGCAGTGCCGGATCGAGGTTCCAGAGCCGCTCGAAGGCCCGGTTGGACAGGCGCAGGCGGGCATCGCCGCTGAAGACGGCGCAGGCCTCATGCAGGCTGTCAAGCGTGGCACTCTGCGTCTTGATGAGGGCATTGAACCGGGTCTTCAGGTCCAGTTCGCTGGTAATATCCTTGAACAGGAGCAGCAGCCCGCCCATCGGATGGCGCTGGCGGGTCACGGACAGCGTGTCCCCGTTCGGCAGCGACCAGGTGTCCTCCTCGATCCCCGAAATGTCGAGATAATAGGAAAGCTCATCGGCCCGCCAGGCCGCATAATCCTCCCGCGCGGGCAGTTTGCGTTGTTCGCGCAGCCGGTCGAGCAACTGGCCATGCGTCGGCTTTTCCAGCAGGAAGCCTTCTTCCAGCCCCCACATCTGCGCAAAGGCGCGGTTATAGAAGCTCAGCTTGCGATCGGGCCCGAAAATCGCCACGCCGTCGGCGACATGATTGAGCGTTTCGTCATGGGCCTTCACATGGCGCGCCAGTTCCTCGCGCGCATCCTCCTGCGCCGAGACATCCAGCGCCATCGCGCCGGCTCCGCCCGACAGCGGAAAGGACAGGATCCGCATGGCGCGGCGCTCGCCATCAATCACCATATGGCGCGTCTCGTCGATCTCGCGGCCTTCGGCGATGGTCTTGCGTGTCTGCTCGGCCGCCAGCGCATCGAGCATCACCTGCCGGTCGAGCGCCTTCTCAAGGGATTCCGCCTCGACGGCCCTGAGATAGGCCGGATTGGCCCATTGCAGCTTGCCCACGCCCGACATGCGCCAGGCCGGGAAAGGCGAGCGATCGAGCATGTCGACAAAACTGTGCGGATCGCGCGCGATCATGCGCTGGGTTTCCTCGACGCGCGACAAGAGGTGGCTCGATTCCAGGTGGCGTATGGTGGAATCGGTGATCCAGACAATCACACGCGCCCCGGCCGTGCGCCCGTCCGCCTCGAGGAAGGCCCTCTTGCGCTTGGCCGTGTCCGGTGAGGACAATTCCCGCCCCGAAATCGTCAGGGAGAACTGGGTGCCGTTCTCGACCAGTTCGCGCAGGGCGATGCGCAGCGTGACATCATTGCCGCCGGCATCGCGCGCCTCGAGATCCGCCAACCCTTCCAGGATGGCCACGGCCGGATCTGCGGAAACGGCATCATCGGTATAGCGCAGAAGCGCCGCCAGCGCCGCGCGGGACCCGTGCAGCTGGGGCGCGCCGAGATCATCGGAATCAACGTCGATGTCATCGCCCTGCCAGACAAGCACCACGCCGGGATGGGCCGCCAGCACCGAGCGCTGCTCGGCCAGTTCGGATTCCAGCGCGCTGGACCGATCCCGGAATTTGCGGGCCGCCCCGCGCGCGCCGTCCGACACTCTCAGCGCCCATAGAAGCGAAGCGAGCGACAGGGCGGCGGCACCGCCTGCTATGATGAACGGGACATTTTCGCCACTGACCGCCATGCGATGTCGCCTCCGCCGGTTCGAATCGCGCCTGCGCACGTTATGCGCGCCTCGCATCGTTAACCGATTGCGCCGATTGCGTTAAGCGCCCGTTAAAGGCTTTTGCACGGCACGCGGCCAGAAGGCTTGACCTTTCTCCGGCCGGCTGGGACTGGCATGTCGCATGCGACCGCCCTCGCCCTTCATTATCGCCGCGCTCGGCGTGCTCAGCGGCTGCCTGATCGATGTCTGCGTGAAATATCTCAGCGGCGACATCAATGTGGTGGTGATCACGGTCTGGCGCTTTGTCTTTGGCGGGCTTTACAGCCTGGCGGTTTTCATCGTGCTTCGCCGTCCCTGGCCGGGTCTCGAGGCCTGGCGCTTTCACGCGATGCGCGGGGCGATCCACCTGAGCGCGGCACTGACGTTCTTTTTCGCGCTGACCCAGCTCGGGCTCGCCGAAGCCACAGTGATGGGCTTTACAGCCGCACTGATGATCGCTCCGATCGCCTGGCTCCTGCTCGGCGAGAGGTTCGGCCCGCTCAGCGTGGGTGCGGCCGTGATCGGATTCGCCGGCGCCGCCCTCACCCTGACAGGCGAAACCAATGCCGCCCCCCAGGAGGCAAACCGGCTTCTCGGCGCGGTCTCGGTCCTGGTGTCCGCGTTCGCCTACGCCACGTCCGTGGTGCTCCTGCGGATGCGGGCCCAGCGCGAGGATACGGTGACCATCCTGATGATGGCGAATGTCCTGCCGGCCCTGATCGGGCTGCCGCTGCTGGCGGCCATCGATCCGGTGCCGGCCATGGGCGACCTGCCGGTGCTCGCGGCACTCGGCTTTTTCGGGATGGGCATCTGGTGGCTGTTCACGCTGGCCTATGCGCGGGCGCCGGCCCGGCGCATTGCGCCGCTGGAATACACCGCTCTCATCTGGAGCGCCCTGTTCGGCTGGGTCTTTTTCGGCGAAGTGCCCGGCTGGCAGCTCTATGCCGGGGCGCTCATCATCATCGCGGCCTGCCTGATGGTGGCCTTCGAACACCGCTTCTCCAGCCGGCGCGAAGCCCACCAGCCGGTCAGCGACATCGTCGAATAGGCTGGTGGAAAGCGCCGACCCGACGCAATCGGGATTGATGCGCATCAAGGAGAAAATACCGGCATTTCCGGTAGTTTTGTGGGTGAGGGGAACAGGATCAGACAAGGAGGTTGGAACAATGCGTTTCGGTCTTACTCCCTACCGCCAGAACCGCCCGGCCCGGTCCGGTGACATGCTCAGTTCACTGCGTTCGGAGATGGACGAGTTATGGGACAATTTCTTCAACCTGACCCGCAGCCCGGCCTTCGGCACCTCCGATTTCGCGCCGAGCATCGATGTCAGTGAAAGCGAAAAGGAAATCGTCCTCAAGGCCGACCTTCCGGGCCTCGAGGAAGACCAGATCGACCTGGAGATCGATCATGACGTGCTGCGCCTGTCCGGCGAACGCGAAGAGGAAAAGACCGAGAATGGCGAGGATCGCCGCGTGGTCGAGCGCAGCTATGGCCGGTTCGAGCGGGCCATGCGCCTGCCCTTCGTCCCCGAAGACAAGGATGTGAAGACCCGGTTCAGCAAGGGCGTCCTGACCGTGCGCATCGCCAAGCCGGAAGAAGCGGCCGGCGGCGCCCGGAAAATCAAGATCACGAACAACGAATAGGTCCGGCCCGCCCCTGCCGGCCAACTCTCGCGGCCATTCCAGGCCTCGTTGGAATGGCCGCTTTTCTGGCAGGCTGCTGAAGAACGGACCCTTCGGCGATCCAATGGCCCAGGCAGTCGTGTGAATCTCCATCCTTCGAGACGCGCTTCGCGCTCCTCAGGATGAGGTGAGTACATTGTTTCGAAGGCTCAAAATCCTCATCCTGAGGAGCGATCCGTCCAGGATCGCGTCTTGAAGGATGGCGGCGCGATCGTGCTTTCAGGTTCGAAAGACACGATTGCAGGAGTTCTTCAGCAGCCTGCTCGTAGGCGATGCGCACGGTTATCCGGACTCGAACGGGTTGGGCCTTTCCGGATAGGGCTGAGGTTCCGGCGGAGGCGTCGGGGCGGGACGCGTCGTGCACTGGCCGGCCAGGTCATCGATCATTTCGCGATGCGCCGCGATCGAAGTCAGGCACTGGTCACGTTCATAGGCCGCCGCGCGCTTTTCGAAGGCGATCGCCTCCTGCGCCAGGCGAAGATCTGTCTCCAGCTGGCTGGCCTTGGCCGAAAGGGCCGGCATGGCCTCGATCCGCGAGCGCATTTCGAGATTGTTGAACAGGAGAAGCGCCGAGGCGATGACCATGCCGCCGAGCGCGGCGCCGGTCCAGAGGAGCGCCGCATTGCTGCCCTGGGAGGGAGGCTCGCCGGCCCGCCCCGGCGAGGCATGGCTGAAGGGCTCATCGACCACCTGGGCCTGCAGGGCCCCGCCGCGCGCCGAGGGCGCCGAAGCCGCCGCTGGCGATGCGACCGTCCCGGCGCTTGCCGCGAAGAATTCCTGTTCGGGGTCGAGATGGACGACAGGCCGGCCGTTGACGGGCCTGAAGCGTGCGGAAAGGTCTTCTTCCAGCCGGGAGACGAGCCAATGCAGATCCCCCTTCAGGATTTCGCGGTTGCGCGCTGTCGGAGCGGCAAAGACCGAGAGCCACTGCGAAAAGGAGCGATGCTCGGCATGGTGATGCCCGGCATGGACCAGCCCGCCGACAACCTCCTCGAACACTTTCTGCGTGATGTCGAGAATCCAGTGAGTGGTCTCGTCGGGATGGCTGACCCAGACGGGCTGCTGGCTCCCGTCATCCATGATCCGCACTTCAATGCTGAGGGCATTGATCATGCCGCCGCCCGCGCCTGTCTCAACTGACATGTCTTTCAGCTCCCGTGAAAGGGTGGCGCCGCCTCAATAATCGATGCATTGCGCCACATGATATGTATCGAAAAAGACCCTGGCCTGGTCACGAAGGCGCCCGGTCGCGTCGATCGTCTCCTCACCGATACTGGCAAACCCGACACAATAATGGGCAATGCCGCGGCCCACTTCGAGCCTGGCACGAAGCTCCGGATCCGCCCGCTCACCACGGCGCCGGAGCGAATCGAGACCCTCGGAAAAGGCGCGATAAGCCGCCTCCCAGGCGCGCTTCTTGTTGTCCTCGCGGGCGAAATGGGCTTCTCGCAGATGATGCATGCCTTCGATGAGGAGCGCCCCGGCCCCGGCCCTGGAGCCGGAGGTGCATTCGAAGCGCGAGGAACTGCCCACGCGCCCGCGGCCGATATCCACAAGGCAGGCCTGCAGGCGGTAGGTGTCATTGTTGCCGTCCAGGGCGATCGCACGGGTGATGTGATTGCGCGCCTGGCCCCAGTCCTGCCCGCCGGAGCGGTCATCGGCCGCGACAAGGCTGAGATAATAATGCGCCTCGGCACGCAGATCCGCGGCCGCGCCGCTGGCCAGGACATCCTCGAAGTGTCGACGCGCCTCGTCGAAACCCGCAGGTCCGTCATCATAGTGGAACCGGCCAAGCCAGAGCGCGGCCTTGCGATAGCCGTTCCGGCGCGCCTGCTGAAGCGCATCGAGGGCCGCCTGGCGATGCTCGCCGGCGGAAGGGCCATTGCCGGCGCGCCGTTCCAGGGCCGCAAGCGACAGGTGGGCCTCAGCCATCTCGAAATGGGTCAGGCCCCCGCCGCCGCGCGCCTCGATCGCCTGGCGATAGCTGTTGACCGCGTCACGCAAGAGCTGTGCGGCCGCAGACAATTGCGCACTCTCCTCAAGTTGCCGGGCCCAGCGCACCTGCGTCTGAGCAAGAGAAACAAGATGGGACACATCCTCGGGGGCCCGGCGCGACGCCTCCCGCCAGGCCTCGACGGCCGCGCTCATGCGGCCGAGATTGGCCAGCGCCCTCGCCGCGCCGGCGCGCGGTTCAGGATCGGCCGGCTCGAGGCGGGCCAGTTTGCGATAGGCCGCCAGCGCCGCCTCGTTCCAGCTGCCTGACGGCTCGCCGGTGCACGAATAATCGGGCGATCCCTCATTGCCGCCGAAATGTGTCGCCATGCGCAGGCCGGCCTTCGCGCAGCTCCTGAGAATATCGCCATCATCGGGGCTGACACCGCGCGCCGCGCTCAGTGCCTCGATGGCCTGGAGCGTGGCGTCCTCGCTCATCGGGCGCTGGGCCAGCAGGCTTTCGCCAAGTTCCAGCGCGATATCCCTGATCATCGCCCGTGCCTGCTCCGCCTGGCCGGGCGCGCCAGAGTCCCGCGCGCCGAGCCGGACCACCGCCTGCAGGTCATCCAGGGCGCGGAGCCGGTCGCGCACGCGGCCACGCGCGATATAGGTCTCGGCGCGAATGAGCAGTGCCGGCACATTCGCCGCATCGGTGGCGATCACCCGGTCGAGCAGGCGCAGCGCCTCCTGGTAGCGCCCAGACGCGGCCCGGATCCGGGCGAGTTCGTAACGCGCATCATCGCGCGAGGTGTCCAGCAGGAGCACATATTCGAACGCCTCGGCGGCCGCATCGGCATGGCCGAGTCGGGCCTCGGCACGACCGAGATTCATATGGGCCGTTTCAACCTGGCCCACCGTCGCGGAATCATCGCCCGCCGCCTTCCGGCATGCCGCCGCGATCCTGTCCGCATTAGAAAAGTCCGAAATCGGCGCGTAACAGTCTCGCACCGCCGCGCCGTCGCGAGCCGGCGCCGCGGCGCAACCGGCCAGAAGGAACAGGCCCGGCAGGACGGCAACCCGTGCACTGTGTGATAAACGGCCTTTCGCGTCAGCCAAGATTCTCAGGGCCCCCTTGCCGGCAAACATGTTGAAACAACACCTTGCGGCAGCGTCGGTTGCAAGGAATTGACGCCAATCAATCCGGAGGGCGCGGCGTGCCGTCTGCCCGGCTGTCAGTCGGCAGCGAACGGATCTCGTACGAGAATGACATCCTCACGCTCCGGCGAGGTCGAAACCAGCGCGACCGGGCAGCGCACCAGTTCTTCCAGCCGGCGGACATACTTGATCGCCTCGGCCGGAAGCTGGCCCCATTCGCGCGCCCCGCGTGTCGAGGCGCTCCAGCCGGGCAGGGTCTCGTAGACCGGCTCGACCGCATGCTGGTCGGTCATCCCGGCGGGATAATGATCGAGCACTTCATCACCAAGCCGGTAACCGATACACACCCGGATCTCGTCCATCCCGTCCAGCACGTCGAGTTTCGTCAGCGCCAGCCCTGTCACGCCGGAGGTGGCGCAGGCCTGCCGGACCATGACCGCATCGAACCAGCCGCAGCGCCGCGCGCGGCCCGTGGTGGTGCCGAATTCATGTCCCTGTTCGCCCAGCCGGCGGCCGGTCTCATTGTCCTGTTCGGTCGGGAACGGACCGGCGCCGACGCGCGTGGTGTAGGCCTTGGCAAGACCGAGCACATAGGAAATCGCGCCGGGCCCGACCCCGCTGCCCGCCGCGGCATTGCCGGCCACGACATTCGAGGAGGTCACGAACGGATAGGTGCCGTGATCGACGTCCAGCATCACGCCCTGGGCCCCCTCGAACAGGATACGCCGGCCCAGATGCACGCTGTCGCTCAGTTTTTTCCAGGCGGGCTGGGCATAGGGCAGGATCTTCGGGGCGATATCGAGCAGACTCTGTTTCAGCGCTTTGCCATCGGGCTCATCGAGGCCGAGACCGGCACGCAGCGGGCGGTGATGGGCGAGGAGGCGCTCGATCTTCAGGTCGAGCGCGGCCGGGTCGGTGAGGTCGGCCACGCGGATGGCCCGGCGCCCGACACGGTCCTCATAGGCCGGGCCGATGCCGCGCTTGGTCGTTCCGATCTTCGAGTCGCCGAGCGCGCCCTCGCGAGCCGCATCGATATCCTTGTGCCAGGGCAGGATCAGGCAGGCATTGTCCGCCACGATCAGGTCATCCGGGCCGAGCGCCACGCCCTCGCGGTTCATGCCGTCGACCTCTTCGAGCAATTGCCAGGGATCGACGACAACGCCATTGCCGATCACCGATAGCTTGCCGCCGCGCACGACGCCGGAGGGCAAGAGGTGCAGCTTGAAGGTCTTGTTGCCGATGACGAGCGTGTGACCGGCATTGTGTCCCCCCTGAAAGCGCACGATCACATCGGCGCGGTGGGACAGCCAGTCCACGATCTTGCCCTTGCCTTCATCGCCCCACTGGGCGCCGACGACGACCACGCCTGCCATACTGTCCTGCCTCTTTTCGTGCCTGCAAGCCCGCCAAGAGGCACGCTTCGGGGGGTAATGGCAAGGGGCAGGCGCGCCGGCGGCCCTAAGCGCCTTCGCGGCGCGCGGGAATGGGAAAGCGCGTCTGGCGCACGGTGTCGCCATCCTCGTCATGCACGGAGAGGGCGATCTCGCGCGCGTCCCAATCAATCTCGACAGCGCCGAAATTCACCGGCGCATAGCCCGCCCCGATCTGGGCGCTGTCCTGCTCATCGGTTTCATCCCTGAAGGACAGGTTCATCGACGAGGCGGTGAGTTCATGCACGGGATAGTCGAGCACCTCGCCGTGGCGATAGAGAAAGGCGGTATGGCGATCGCCGGAGACAAAGACCACGCCATTCGCCGCGGTCCTGTCGATCAGGTCGAACAGGCGCTGGCGCTCGGCGGGCAGGTTGGACCAGTGCTCGAACCCGTGACCGTCAGAGGTCAGGACCTGGATTGACGAGGCGATGATCCGCACATCCGCCGGTTCCTGGAGCTGGTTTTCCAGCCAGGTCCATTGCGCGGCGCCGAGCATGTCCTGCATCCGGGTTTC
This sequence comes from Alphaproteobacteria bacterium, assembly GCA_009909065.1. Lineage (GTDB taxonomy): Bacteria > Pseudomonadota > Alphaproteobacteria > Caulobacterales > Hyphomonadaceae > UBA5336. Next base: position 9,281 of record JAAANZ010000120.1, read on the forward strand.
CGGTGCCGGCAGGTAGCGCTCCTTGCCGGTCTCGCCCCACTCATCCGTGGGCACAAGCGGGGAACGGAAGGAGCGGGTATCGAGCATGATGACCTGCACGCGCTGGCCCTCGGGCCCGAAACGGCGCGCATAATAGGTGCCGTCCCAGGCGCCGACATCCTCGTCCTCAAGTCCCCAGAAGACCTCATGGATGCGCTCGGCAAAGCCGCGGAAAACGAAATCCCCGCCCGCATCATTGGCGCCATAATCATGATCGTCCCAGGCCACCATCATGGGATGGGCCGCGCGGGCGGCCCGGAATTCGGGCCGGGCGGCGAGATCGGCGAAGGATTCACGCAGCTCGGTCAGATCGGGATCGTTATTCGCATAGGCGCGCCCGTCGCGGTCGCCATAGACATTGTCGCCGACCATCAGGAACAGGTCGGCCTCCTCTCCGGCGATCGTCTGCAGCACAGGGCTTTCGTTTTCCTCGTCATTGCACGAGCCGACGAGGATGCGGGTGACGGGAGTCTGCTCGCCGGGAAGGGCCGGGCCCTCAGGCGCCCGGGGCAGGGCGCTGTCAGGAATGGTCGCATAATACGCGTCGAGCGCGGCTTCGGGCGAGGATGGCGCGATTGTCGCTGTTTCGCAGGCGGCGACGGCGATCAGGGATGCGGCAGCAAGGACAAGACGCATGGGGCAGACCCTCCGGAAAGTGTTGAACCTTGCCCTTTGCTATCACCGAGTTGCGAAAGTTTCACGACTCATCGGGCCGGAACCTTACCAGGTGCCGACATTCTCCGCGCTCGCCCAGGGCTCCTTCGGTTCGAGCGCATCGCCCTTCTGCAGGAGTTCGACCGAAATCCCGTCCGGCGAGCGCACGAATGCCATCCTTCCGTCGCGCGGCGGCCGGTTGATGGTCACGCCCAGCGCCGAAAGCCGCTCGACAGCCGCGTAAATGTCATCGACCCGATAGGCGAGATGGCCGAAATTGCGTCCGCCATTATAGTCTTCCGGGTCCCAGTTATAGGTCATCTCGATCATGGGCAGCCCCGTCGGCAGGCCGCCGGCGCTCGTGTCGATTCCCGCGCGGTGCATGTCGTCCTCGCTGGCCAGGAAGACCAGGGTGAAACGCCCGCCTTCATTGTCGACCCGGCGCACCTCCGACAGGCCGAGCCCGTCACGGTAGAAGCGAAGCGATTCCTCGATGTCGCTCACGCGCACCATTGTGTGGAGATATTCGATGCTCATTTCGTGTCTCCGTTGAGTTCGCGCACCACGTCCCGCAGGTCCGGCTGGGGGTGGGTGTGATAGCGGCGCATGGTGAACCAGAGGATGGCGATCATCACCAGCATGGAAAAGACGAACAGGGAAAATGTGTGGATCAGCGTTCCCTCTGCGGCGGGCGGGTGACGCCCGGTCAGCGTCCAGATTTCATACCAGGCTCGCGTGAACACGCCCATCAGCGGCGGGATCGAAACGGCGCTCGCGACAGCGCCGAGAAAGAAATACCCCATGGCCCGCGGGCGCTCGGCGCGCATATAGCCCGCGTGGAAAGCCTCTTCCTTCACATGCGGTTTGAGCTCGCCGGCGTCGCGCTTGACCTTGTAAACCTCGCGGGAAAGTTTCGCGGCCTCGCGCCAGCGCCAGGCGATAAGCCCGGCCCATCCGATGAAGACAAGGGCCATGAAGGCCAGAACGCCTTCCAGTGTGATGAGTGTGTCAACTTCCATGCGGCGCGGGCAGGCCTCCGGTCCGGCGCCCGCCAGCCCTTCTCTCAGGCCGTATGGGCGAATTCATAGGCGAGCATGGCGCGCTTTCGCGCCACGCCCCAGTGATAATTATGCAGCCGCCCGTCCGCCGCCAAGGCCCTGTGACAGGGAATGAACCAGCTCAAGGGGTTCGCCCCCACCGCCATGCCCACGGCGCGGGCCGCTTTCGGGCAGCCCGCGGCCCGGGCGAGCGCGCCATAGCTGCGCGTGTCTCCCGGCGGAATCTCCAGGAGCGCGCGCCAGATCTGCCGGCGAAAAGCCGTGCCATAGAGCGCCACGGGAAGCGGCTCATCGGTTTCGAAAGCCCGCCGCGCCATGTCGCGGGCCGCCATGTCGTCACGCCGGATATCGGCCCCGGGATAGCGCGCGGCGAGATCGGCAATGGCATCGCCCTCGTCGCGGCCCTGATGGTCAAACCCGCAGCGCAGGGGCGCCGTCTCGTCGACAAAGCCGAGGCCGACCAGGCCGCGCCGGCCGATCAGCCAGACGCCCTGGCCGAAAGGCGTCGGCGCCAGGCCCAGGCCCAGGCTCAGGGCCAAATCCTGCCCGCCCGATTTCGCCTCTCCCAGGGTGAGCCCTTCATGCGCGATGAAAAGGTCATGCAGCCGCGACGGGCCGGAAAGGCCCGCCTCCAGCGCCGCCTCCATGACACTCGCGCCCTGGCGCAGGGCCTTACCGGCGGCGCCATGGGCGAGCGCATGCTGGTACTGTTTCGGGCTGAGCCCGGCCCAGCGGGTAAATTCACGCTGGAAATGCGCCGGCGACAGGCCCGCAGCGGCGGCGCAGGCGGCCAGGTCCGGCTTTTCGCGCCAGGTCTCGCCGAGAAATGCGATCGCCCTGGCCATGCGCGAATAGGCCGCGGCGCGTTCATCGAGCGGGATGCGAACATCAGGTGTCATGAACGTGAGAATGGCGCCAAGGCCGCTTGTCCGCCACCCGTTTCTTGCGCCGGCCTATCGGGTCAGGCGCACCTGGTCGAGCCCGCCGGCGATCTCGTCATAAACATCGATCAACTCGGCTCCGGTGGTCGGTTCATAGAAATTGCCCGATGACGAGGCGCACGCTTCGAGCACGGCCCTGCTGCTCGCCGGCGCATTGAAGGCGACGGAATAGATCTCGATACCGTCCGACTTCATGGCGTCGCAGAGCGATGCCGCCTGATCCGACGAGTTTCCGAGACCGGCCTCGTAATGGGTGTTGAAGGAGCCATCGGTCATCAGGATTGCATAGCGCTTCACGGCCTGGGCGCCGCCATGCTCGGTGCGCTTATTGAAGGGCCAGACGGCCGACCAGTCGGGCGACAGCGTATACCAGCTCCAAGCAATGCCGAGATGGCCGGCCGTCCAGCCATCGGCATACAGATCGCCGATCGCCGTCTTGAGGATGCTCGTGTCATGGGTCAGGGGCTCGACGGCCGCGCGCGGACACGAGCTGGCCTCGGCGCCAAGCGGATAGGTGACAGGCGAGGCATCGGTAAAGGCCTGCGTGCCGGCGCGTTCCGTCACACAGTTCAGTATGCCGACATTCACCGCATGTTCGGCGCCGAGCACGCTCCAGTCATAGTCCGTGTAGGACAGGGACGCGGCGGTCCAGTCCAGCGCCTGCCAGTCTGTGGCGGTCTGGGACGAACTGGCGGACCCATCGATGCAATCTGCGGGAACCGTGCCGCCATGAACCTCTTCATAGGTGTAATCGGTGATGTTTTCTGGAAGCGAATGAGGGCAGCCGCCCGAACAATCGGGCTCGTCGTCTTCGTCGCCATCATTATAATAATTTTGCAAGAGCGGGCCCGTGCGCACAGGGAACATCGATTGCGGCAGGTGATAAATGTCCCGGCCGCTCGAACTCCATTGGCTGCAACCGTCACTGCCGACATTGTCACTGCCCCTCGTTTCGCAAACGAAAGGAGGAGACGGAATCTCGACCGGGTCGGCCACATCGGCGTAGGCAAAGAATTCCGGCGGCAGGGCGCCGAGGCCGTCATTTCCGGCCGAATCGACAAGATCGAAGGTTTCGCTCGTTCCGCTGGTCACGAGTGCATCGATCAGCTTGTTGGGGTCCGCGCCCAAATTCTCGACTGTGTGGGCGTAGAGATCCGTGATCCCGGTTGCGACATCGCCATAGGCGCCGGCATTCACTGCGGTTGAATAGGGCGCAAGCGCGACGCGCACATCGCCTGCCCCGCTGACCGGGATCAGCGTGTCTTTGAGGCTGTTGGCGGCCTCCTGGAGGTCGGCAAGGCGCTGGCCGCGCATGGAGCCACTGACATCCAGCATCAACGCAATCTCGATCTTTTCGCCGCCATAGGCCGCCTCGTCCTGCGGGGTCAGCTGCATGTCCCCCTGCCCGATGACGGCGGCAAAAGTCAGCGGCATCGTGCAATCGGCCGTGCCCATGATCCTGCGGGTTGCTGTGTCCGAAGTGACCGCCAGCGTGTCGCAAGCCGCATCCACGCCCAGCGTCGCGATATTCTTTTCAAAGGCGTCTTCGCCGGCCTGTTTGGCCGACTGGGCGTCCTCCCCCTGACTCAGCTCCGTCGTCGCCGCCAGGAGCGCGTTATCCAGCGCCTGGCGCACATGCGCCTTCGCGTTCGCCCCCGCGCGCCATGTCGACGGCCGAGCCGACGGCAATCGTCAGGGGCAGCGCCGCAAGCGCAAAATAAAGCGCGACATTGCCGCCGGCCGACTGGATGTATCTCTGCCACACGGATGGCTCCCGCACTCTCGATCTCTCGCGACCCTATCGCCACACGCTGTAGAATTGGCTTCTCCGCCCGCGCGAATCTGCACGGAAACCGCCCTAGTCCGGCAATTCGCCGTTCATCGCCAGGACGTCGCCGGCGAGATAGAGCGACCCGCAGATCAGGATGCGGGCCGGTGACAGGCCGGCCGCCGCCTCCATCGCCTCGCCGAGGGTCCGGCACGGGCGGGCCTCGAGCCCGACCCGTCGCGCCGCCTCGGCCAGTTCGTCAGGCGGGCGGCCTTCATGGCCTTCGGCATTGGGGATGGTGAACACGCGCGGCGCAAGCCCGGCAAAGGCGGCGAAGAAACCTTCAGCATCCTTGCTCGCCATCATCGCGGCGACCAGCACGCACGCGCCGGGCCGGCCGGCGAGCAGAGCGGCGACCGCTCGGGCCGCATGCGGGTTGTGCCCGCCATCCAGCCAGACCTCAGCGCCGCGGCCCATCGCCGTGACGGCGCCATCGGCCAGCTTCTGCATGCGCGCCGGCCAGGCCGCCCGGCGGCTGCCCTCCCGGATGGCCAGCGGCGTGATACGCCGGTCGCCCCAGACCTCGAGCGCCTTCGCGGCCAGCGCGGCATTGGCAAGCTGGTGGCTGCCCTGAAGCGCAAGCGGCGTTTCCACCCGTTCAAGGTCGTCCTCGCCGAGCACATGGAGGCGCGCCCCGAGATCGCGCGCGCGCGCGGCGATCACTTCGGCGACGACGGGCGACTGGCGCGCGCTGACGACCGGCGATCCGCTGCGGATAATGCCCGCCTTCTCGCCGGCAATCCCGGCAAGGTCGTCTCCAAGGAATTGTTTGTGGTCGAAATCGACCGGTGAAATCACCGCCACATCGCTGGTGTCGATCACATTGGTCGCGTCATAGCGCCCACCCAGCCCGACTTCGAGGACCAGAAGGTCGGCCGGGGTCTCGCTGAATGCGAGCAGGGCGGCCGCCGTGGTCGCCTCGAAATGGGTGATCTGGCCCTCGCCGAGCGCCGCCCCGGTGCGCTCGAGCGCATCGGCGAAGGCCGCGTCGGAAATCAGCTCTCCGGCCAGGCGGACGCGCTCATTGAAGCGCACGAGATGCGGGGAGGAATAAACATGCACGCGAAGCCCCGCCGCTTCTGCCATGGCGCGCAGGAAGGCGCAGGTCGATCCCTTGCCATTGGTGCCGGCGACATGGATCACGGGGGGCAGGCGGTCCTGCGGGCGGCCGAGCGCCTCGAGCAGGTCCGATATCCGGTCCAGCGAGAGCTCGATTGACCGGGGATAATGCCCCTGCAGCGCCGCAAGCGCGCGGGCCAGTCGGTCCGACGGCTCGATCAATCAGGCCTCGTTCTCTGTCTCGGCGGGATCCGCCTGCGCAGCGGTGTCCGGGGCCGGTTGCGTCACTCTTTCGGGTTCGCCAGCCTCTTCACGCACGAGGCGCGGCATGAGATGGCCTAGCAGGCGGGCAAGCGTGGCTTTCATTTCCCTTCGGTCGCAGACAATGTCCACCTGCCCCTTGCGGCGCAGGAATTCCGAGCGCTGGAAACCCTCGGGCAGTTTCTCGCGAATCGTTTGCTCGATCACACGCGGGCCGGAAAACGCAATCATGGCTTCCGGCTCGGCGATATGAATATCGCCCAGCATGGCATAAGAGGCTGAGACCCCGCCCGAGGTCGGATCGGTCAGGATCACCACATAGGGCAGGCCGGCCTCGCGCACCTCGTCAATCGCGAGCGTGGTGCGCGGCATCTGCATCAGCGACAGCGTGCCTTCCTGCATACGCGCCCCGCCCGACGCGGTGCAGACGACAAAAGCCGCCTTGCGCGCCACGGCCATCTGCGCTGCCGTGACAAAGGCCTCGCCGGCCGCCATGCCGAGCGAGCCGCCCATGAAATCGAAATCCTGCACGAGAATGACCGTGGGAATGCCGTCGACCTTTCCGAAGGCCGCGGCCATGCAATCATCCTGAATCACCTCGCTGCCGCCGGCGGCCGCCTCACCCCTGTCACGGCTGGCGATCTTGGCGCGCGCGGCTTTCAGGCGCGTCGTGTAGGGCTTGTCATCGCGAAAGCGCAACGGGTCGGCGACGACTTCGGGCAGCGCGATGGCTTCCCAGCGCGCCTCATCGAAAAACAGGCGGAACCGTGTGCGCGGCGAGACGCGCATATGGGCACCGGCCGGCGTGACGTTCCAGTTTTCCTCAAGGTCCGACTTGTAGACAAGTTCACCGGATTTCGGACACTTGATCCAGAGATTGTCCGGCGCTTCCTTCTTGTTGAGCCAGGACTTCAGTCCGGGCGGGGTGAAATTGGTGAGCCAGTTCATCTGTCAATCCGCCTTCCATCCATGTCAGGCGCGGCGCGCTTTTGCGATCGCCTCGCTCAACTCCTTGGCCAGCGCGCCGATCTTCTTCGGCGCTGCTTCGAAGTCCCCCGTCACGGCTGCCTCTCCATTATGGTCCACAAATGCCGATCCGACCACCACCCCGTCGGCGATTTCAGCCATTTCAGCGGCCTGGTCGCCCGTGCGCACGCCGAAACCCACCGCCACGGGCAGCCCGGCAACCTCCCGGGCACGCGCAATCTTCGATGCGATCTCGGCCGGACGGGCCGCCCCGGCCCCGGTCACGCCCGTCACCGAGACGAAATAGACGAAACCGGACGCCCCGTCGGCCACGATCTGCAGGCGCTTGTCGCTCGTGGTCGGAGTGGCCAGGCGGATCACCGAAATGTCGCGCACCTGCAGCGCCTCGCGCAGTTCATGATCCTCTTCCGGCGGCAGGTCCACCGTGATGACGCCGTCAATCCCGGCCTCCCCGGCCGCAGCCGCAAAGGAGGTATAGCCCATATGATGGACCGGATTGGCATAGCCCATCAGGATCAGCGGGGTGTCGCTGTCTTCGGCGCGAAAGCGCGCGGCCAGGGCCAGAACGTCGCCCAGCTGCGTGCCAGCCCTCAGACTGCGCTGGCCGGCACGCTGGATCGAGGGGCCATCGGCCATCGGATCGGTGAAAGGCGCGCCGATCTCGATAATGTCCGCGCCATTGTCGCGCAGCGCAATGAGGTTGCGATAGCTGGTCTCGAGATCCGGGTCGCCGGCCATGATGTAGGCCACCAGCGCGGCGCGGCCCTGTGTTCGGGCCTTGTCGAAACGGGCAGTGATTCGGGAGGTGGGCAAGTGGCACTCTCGGGAAGAAATTCAGGGCGCCCGCATTAGCGCTCAAACATCCGTGTTGTCCACCAGCCACTGCGCATACGCGGCATTCACCCTGGCCACGGGCAGGGCGAGAATGGCGGGAACGTCATCGGGGTGCAGGCCGGCGACAAGTTGCTCGATCCGCGCGGCGGCATCCTCATGGGCCTTGATGAACAGGACCCATTCCTCGCCGGTCTCGATTTCGCCCTGCCAGACATAGGTCGCGGTGACTGGCCCGGTGAGGTTTGTGCAGGGGGCCAGCTGTGCGGCGATCACCGCCTCGGAAATCGCATCGGCGGTTTCCCGGTCGGGGCAGTTCACGCGGATGAGGAGAAGGCCGGTCATGCGTCTGTCATGCCAAGTGTCAGAAGGAAGGGAAAGACCCGGCCGGCAATCAGCGCGAAGAATATCGCAACCGCCAGGTTCGCCAGCGTGCCGAGCAGGTCGTGTTCCGGTTTGAATTCGATGGCAATTTCTCGCCGAGAGTCACCGGTTTGGCTCAATCAATTGTGTGGGTTATCGGCGGTTTTCCATCAGGCTCATCCAGAGCGAAGGCGAAGGATGAGCCTGATCCGGGAAGCCTGCATCAGCAGGAAGGCGCTCGTCCTTGGTCTTCGCTCCGGGTGAACGCCTTTGAAGTCGTGTCTCTGCCGGCTTGATGAAAAGCCGTCAGGGGACCAGTACCATCACCATCGGCGCCTTTGGGCCAATAAGCGCCCTTCCGTTCCAGACTGAGACACGACCGCCCAGCCGCAGGTCATAAACAGAACGATTGTCCACGGGATCAATCCTGATCGGTTGATTTCAGGATCACAACCGAAACGGATTGATCAAACCGCCTCGCCCAGCGCTTCCGCCACGCTGAACACATCCTTGTCGCCGCGTCCGCACATGTTGAGGATGACGATCCCGCCCTCGCCGATCTCGCGCAGCACCTTACCGGCGCGCGCAAGCGCATGGGCCGGTTCCAGCGCCGGGAGGATGCCTTCCAGCCGTGTGCAGAGCTGGAAGGCGTCCAGGGCGTCGTCATCCGTGCAGGAGAGATATTCCGCCCGGCCGGTATCACGCAGGAAGGCGTGTTCCGGCCCGATTCCGGGATAGTCGAGCCCGGCGCTGATCGAATGCGCGTCGGCAATCTGGCCGCCCTCGTCCTGCAGGAGATAGGTGCGGTTGCCATGCAGGATGCCGGGCGCCCCGCCATTCAGGCTGGCGGCGTGCGCGCCGCTGTCGACGCCATGGCCGGCCGCCTCGACACCGATAAGGCGCACATCCTCATCCTCCAGGAAGGGATGGAACAGGCCGATCGCGTTGGAGCCCCCGCCGATACAGGCCATCAGCGCATCGGGCAGACGGCCCTCGCGCTCGAGGATCTGCGCCCGCGCCTCTCGCCCGATGATCGACTGGAAGTCGCGCACAAGCTGGGGATAGGGGTGCGGGCCGGCGGCCGTGCCGATGACATAGAACGTGTTCTCGACATTCGTCACCCAGTCGCGCAGGGCCTCGTTCATCGCATCCTTCAGCGTGCCCGTGCCCGATGAGACGGGCACGATCTCGGCGCCCAGCAGCTTCATGCGGAACACGTTCGGCTTCTGGCGCTCGACATCCGCCTCGCCCATGAAAACCGTGCAGGGCAGGCCGAAGCGCGCGCACACCGTGGCGGTGGCCACGCCATGCTGGCCCGCGCCCGTCTCGGCGATGATCCGTGTCTTGCCCATGCGCCGGGCGAGCAACACCTGGCCGAGCACATTGTTGATCTTGTGCGCGCCGGTATGATTGAGCTCATCGCGCTTGAGATAGAGTTTCGCGCCGCCGAAATGCTCCGTCAGCCGTTCCGCAAGGTAGAGCGGGGAGGGCCGGCCGACATAATGGGTCCACAGATCCTGCATCTCCGCCTCGAAGGCCGGATCCTGCTTGGCCGCTTCGTATTCCGCCTCCAGGTCGAGCACCAGCGGCATCAGCGTCTCGGCGACATAGCGCCCGCCAAACTCGCCGAAACGTCCCTTCTCGTCCGGCCACTGCGACAAGGCATTGGGTTTAGCCATTGTTTCTCGGTCCTTTTGCCGCCCCGATAAAATCTGCAATCCCGGACGCATCCTTTACGCCCGGCGCGCTTTCGACGCCAGAGGACACATCGACCGCGGGCGCGCGCGTGCGCTCGATGGCCCTGGCCACATTCGGCGGGTTCAGCCCCCCGGCCAGCAGCCAGGGCCGAGGCGCGCGCCAACCCTCCAGCAGCGACCAGTCGAAGGCCGCGCCATGTCCGCCGGTCCGGGCCGCGTCTCCTGGCGGGCGCGCATCGAGGAGCAGCCGGTCGGCCGCCTCATAGTCGCCCGCGCGTTCGAGATCGGCCGGCGCGCTGACGGCCAGAGCCTTCCACACCTCGATCGGGGGCGCGAGATCGCCAGCGAATGCCTCGATGAAGTCGGGGGTCTCCTTGCCGTGAAACTGGAACACATCCGGCTGCTGGGCGCCCGCAAGCGTTGTGAGGGTGCGCGCATCGGCATCGGCGACAAGCGCGACGGATTTCACTGCCGCTTCGCGAGCGGCAGAGACGAGATCGACAAACAGGTCGAAACGACCCGGCCCCTCATCCCCCAGCACATTGCGCGGGCTGGCCGGCACGAGCACGAAGCCGACCCAGTCGGCTCCGCATTCGGCGGCATGGCGAACCATCTGAGGCGTCGTCACCCCGCAGATCTTCACCGCGGTCATGGCGCATTGCCTTTCCAGTCCACGATCCAGTCGATCTGGTCCTCGTCGAGCACTGTGTCCTCGCTCTTCGTCCGGCCCATGATCGAGTGGCCCTCGCGGTGAATCCGCTCGGGGTCTCCGCAAACAAGATGGTGCCAGTGCGGCAGGTCGCGGCCCTCATGAACCAGCCGGTAGGCGCAGGTGCGCGGCATCCACTTGATCTCTTCGATCTTGGCCGGGGTCAGCTTCACGCAGTCAGGCACCTTGGCCTTGCGGTTCTCGTAATCCGAACACCGGCAGGTGCCGGCATCCAGCAGCCGGCAATGCAGGCGCGTATAGGCGATCTCGCCGGTGTCGATATCCTCCAGCTTGAGCAGGCAGCATTTCGCACAGCCATCGCACAGCGATTCCCATTCCTGCGCACTCATCTCGTCGAGGCGTTTCGTCTTCCAGAAAGGCCCGGTCAATCGAGGACATCCTGCCATTCGGGATGGCGGGCCAGTTGCGCCTTGGCAAAGCCGCAGATCGGGACGAGCCTGAAATCCTCGGCCCGTGCCTTTTCCACGAGCGCGCCGACAAGGGCCGTGCCAAGGCCGCGCCCGCCCAGCGCGTCGGGAACCTCCACGAAATCGACCCGCATCACGCCGGGCCGTTCCCAGGAATAATCGATCTTCAGCTCATGGCCCTCGACCTGTGCGGTGAGTTTCGAGCCTTCATCGGTCAGGATCAGATCCGTCATGGTGTCATTCTAAACCGGCAGGCCGAGCTCGGCCAGCGTTGCGGGAATCTGCTTCTTGAGCTTGAAGAAACCGGCCGTGGCATGCGGCCAGAAGGCCGCGTCCCAGTCACGCTGGCGATAGAGGAGGTGGATCCCCTCATCGGCAAGCGCCTCTCGCGCCGCGTCGAGCTTCGGGCGCACCCAGCCGACCGGCGGAAATCCGGTGAGGATCGTGTTGGTGCCGGCCGCACCGGCAAGCTCTCGCAATTGCGCGGCGAGATCCGCGTCGCCATCGAGCCTTTCCCCCACTACGCCGAGCAGCGCCTCCCCGCGCTCCAGAGCATCGGACATGGCGTGACCGACGAAATCCCTGGCCCGGACTCCGGCGCCCTCCGGACTGCGCGCATCCGGGAAGACGACACCGCCCAGCGCCGCGACCCGCGCCCCCGGCGGGCGCAGCGTTTCGACATTCATGTCTTCCTCGGTCAATAGCATGGCGATCTCGCCTTCCGGCAGCCGGTCACCGTGGCGCAGGTCGCTTTTCGGCGGGTTCGCGAAACCGTCAATCGCGGGCGCTTCCGGCGCCAGGCCCTCCGGATCGAAGCGCGCGTCGGTGTATTTGCGGATATTGGCGCGGCGCGCGAGATAGGTCTTGCCCGGCGTGTGAAGTCCGCCGACCCAGCGCCAGGACAGCGTGTTCGAGGCGGCATCCCCGTCCATGAGGTGGCGCACGAAGAAATCGGCTCCCAGCTCCCAGGGCAGTTTCAGGGTGAAGATCCAGATCGAGGCGAACCACATGCGCGCATGATTGTGCAGATAGCCGGTGTCCACCAGTTCCCGCGCCCAGGCATCGAAGCAGTCGATCCCGGTGCGCCCTTCGGTCGCTTCCTCGAACGCCGTCCTGAGGCCGGCATTGCCGGCAAGCCGATCATGCTGGCGGTCGAGTTCCTGGCGATAGACAGTCCACACGGCGGGGCGGTGTTCCAGCCAGCCCTTGAAATAGGTCCGCCAGCAGACCTCCTGGACGAATTTCTCCGCCGTCGACAGGGCGAAACGCTCAAGTGCCTTGCGGGCCGCCTCTTCCTCCAGGATCTGCCGCGTGCGGATCCACGGCGAGAGCATGGAGACATTGCGCCGCTCGCGCGGCCCGAAATCATGATTGCGTTCGCTCGCGTAGCGCCGCCCCATGGCGGGGGCAAAGCCCTCAAGCCTTTGAAGGCCCGCCCGGCGCGTCGGTGTCAGGTCAACCGTGTCGAGATCGTCAAATAGCTCAGCCATGGCGTAGCAGGTAGGGCTCAGGGCCTGCGCGGCGATGCCGGGGGCCCGCTCGCGGCAGCGCTCGCGGTCAGTTGCCGCGCCATCTCCATACTCTGCCCGGCCGCAGCCTCACGCGAATCCGGGGACAGGTCGGCCATCGCAATCACCTGTTCGCACACGCCGGCCGCGCGCCGGCGCTGTTTTTCGTATCGCGGATCGTAATGCTCCCGCATGAGCTCGCCCGCCAAAGTCTGCCAGTCTCCGCGCGCATGCATCTCCCGCCAGCGGGCAAGGGTATCACGGCTGTGATAGGGCTGCAGCCGACCGATCCGCGCGGCAAAATCGGCACTCTCGGCAATGTCGCGATATGTCTCGACAAGATAGGCCGCCCGCGCTTCCAGCGGGGCCTGCACATGGATCCGCGGGGCGCCCATCATCGCCTTCCAGAGCCCGGGCGGCAGGTTGCGTTCGCCGACGCGGCTGGATTCGGCCTCGACGATCACCGGCCGGGCGGGATCGAGCCCCGTTATCGCCTGCGCCAGCCCGGATTCGAAGGCTTTCTGCGCCGGCTGGCCGCCGGGCCTGGCGCCGAAGAGCGAGCCGCGATGGTGCGCCAGCCCTTCGAGATCCAGCACCTGGCCGCCCTGCCGGGCGATCCGCTGGAGAAGATCGGTCTTGGCCGTACCGGTATTGCCATCGAGCAACACGACCGGAGCCGCCCATTGCGTGTCATAAAGCAACCGGACCACCGCCCGCCGCCAGCTGCGATACCCGCCCTCCAGCGTCTCGGCGCGCCAGCCGACCTGTTTCAGGATGATGCCCATGGCGCCTGAGCGCTGACCGCCCCGCCAACAATAGATGAGCGGGCAATAGTCGCGCGCCTTGCCGGCAAAATGGCTGTCGAGATGGGCGGCGATATTGCGCGCGATGATCGCTGCCCCGGTCTTGCGTGCCGTGAAAGGGTCTTCCTGCTTGTAAAGCGTGCCCACGCGGGCGCGTTCGGCATTCGACAGCACGGGCAGGCTCAGCGCCCCGGGCAGGTGGTCTTCGGCGAATTCGGCCGGTGAGCGCACATCGATGATTTCGTCAAAGGGCAAATCGGCCAGTTCGGCGATGCCGGGCAAGGGGTAGCTCATCCAGCCCGATCTAGCCCCCTGCACGGCCTTTCGCCAGCCGAAACCGGCCGCACGCTAAAGCCCCCATCTTCCGCTCCACTCCAGACCATCGCTTTATATCCTTGTTTTTGCGCAAGTCTTCGTTCGCAATCGATTCCAATGGCTCCGAGCTTGCTTTAACGCGGACCATCCTCATCATCGTCCAGGCGCTCATACTCGCCCTCGATGATCGGCCCCTCGGTTTCGTCCGGCCGGCTCCGTCTTGCGCTTTCGGTCCGGAAAAGCGTTTCCATGGCCTGGCGCCGGGAGTCCAGGATGGAGCCGAAGAACCGACTGATCGCCACGGACATCCCCAGCGGAATGAGCGCCAGCGCCATATCGACAAGCCCGATCTCGCGCACGAGCGAGGTCTCCTTGAACAATGCCGATACGCCCAGAACGGCAATGAACAGGATCGCCGAGGGAATCAGCCGGCTGGCGAATATGGCCAGGAGCCGGCTGGCGGTCCGCCCGGCCATGGACGGATGGTGACGCAGGGCCAGCCATCGCCCCGCTGTCATGGCCAGGGCGATCAATACGACGCTCAGCAGGCTGCGCTCCAACAGTGCGGCAAGAATGACCGCCAGCGGAAAAACCGCCGAACCGAGCACTCTCAGCCAAATGGCCCATTGCAGATTGGCAAGCATCCTGCGACTCCTCTCGCGCACCTTTCCGCCTTGCCACAACTGGCGCGGGCGGTCATGCTGCGGCGCATTATACGGATGAAAGACCATGCCCGATACCGAGACAAATTATCAGCACGATCCCGACAGGCCCTGGATCTTCCGCACCTATGCCGGCCATTCCACGGCAGAAGCGTCCAATGCGCTCTATCGTTCCAATCTGGCCAAGGGGCAGACCGGACTGTCCATTGCCTTCGACCTGCCCACGCAGACCGCTTATGATGGCGACCATATTCTCTCGAGGGGCGAGGTTGGCAAGGTCGGCGTGCCCGTCTCCCATCTCGGCGACATGCGCACCTTGTTCCGTGACCTGCCGCTCGAGGAGATGAACACCTCCATGACCATCAATGCGCCGGCGGCCTGGCTGCTGGCGCTCTATGTCGCACTGGCCGACGAACGCGGCGATGACCGCAAGCAGCTTCGCGGCACGACGCAGAATGACATCATCAAGGAATATCTCTCGCGCGGCACCTATGTCTTCCCGCCGCGCCCCTCGCTGCGCCTGATCAATGACATGATGAGCTGGTGCTACACCGAGGTTCCGAAATGGAACCCGATGAATGTGTGTTCCTACCACCTTCAGGAAGCTGGTGCGACTCCGGAGCAGGAACTGGCTTATGCGCTCGCAACCGCTGTGGCGGTGCTCGATACGGTAAAGGCGGGCGGCCAGGTACCTGACGAGGATTTCCCGACCGTCTTCGGCCGGATGAGCTTTTTCGTGAATGCCGGCGTGCGCTTTGTCACCGAGCTTTGCAAGATGCGCGCATTCGTCGATCTGTGGGAGGAGATCGGTCGCGAGCGCTATGGCGTGGAAAACGAGAAATCGCTGCGTTTTCGCTATGGCGTGCAGGTCAATTCGCTTGGCCTGACCGAGCAGCAGCCGGAAAACAATGTCTACCGCATCCTGATCGAGGCGCTGGCCGTCACCTTGTCCAAGCGCGCGCGCTGCCGGGCCCTGCAGCTGCCAGCCTGGAACGAGGCGCTGGGCCTGCCGCGGCCCTGGGATCAGCAATGGTCCCTGCGCCTGCAACAGATCCTCGCCTATGAAACCGACCTTCTCGAATTCGAGGACCTGTTTGACGGCAGCCATGTCATCGAAGGCAAGACCGAAGAGCTCAAGGCCACCGCGCGGGCCGAACTCGCCAGGATCGATAAACTCGGCGGCGCCATCGATGCGGTGGACGATATGAAATCCTCGCTTGTCGGCGCACATATCGAACGCATCCGCGGCATCGAGAGCGGGGATCTCGCCGTGGTCGGCGTCAATAAATACACGACGACGGAAGACAGCCCGCTCTCGGCCGGCGAAGACGCCATCCAGACAGTGGACCCGGCTGTCGAGAGCGCCCAAATCCGCGCGCTGGAGGACTGGCGCAAATCACGCGACAATTCCGCCGTTGCAGCGGCGCTGGCCGAGCTCAAATCCGCCGCCGCCAGCGATCGTAACATCATGGAGCCCTCCATTGCCGCGGCCCGGGCCGGCGTCACGACAGGCGAATGGGGCGCGGCCCTGCGCGAGGTTTTTGGAGAGTATCGCGGGCCGACAGGCGTGGCGCTCACGGTTGAGACCGGAGGCGACGAGGATATCGAACGGGTGCGCGCGCGGGTCGGAGAGCTTTCTGACGCGCTCGGCCGGCGGCTGACCTATGTGCTCGGCAAGCCGGGCCTTGACGGCCATTCCAATGGCGCCGAACAGATCGCGTCGCGCGCGCGCGCTTGCGGCATGGAGGTCGTCTATGAGGGCATCCGCTTCACGCCGAAGGAAATCGTCGAACAGGCGAAACAGGCCGGGGCCCATGTCGTCGGCCTGTCGATTCTGTCGGGCAGCCATCTCGACCTTGTGCGCGCCACGATTGCCGAAATGCGCGAGGCCGGCCTCGAGAATGTCCCGCTGGTCGTCGGGGGCATTGTCCCGCCGGAAGATGAGCGTGCGCTGAAACAGATGGGCGTCAAGCGCGTCTATACGCCCAAGGATTTCCAGATCACCGATATCATGTCCGATGTCGTCGATACGGTGGAAGCGACCTGGCTGGCCCCGACACAATAATGTCCGTTCCCGGCTGATTTGTTTCGGCTACGTTCGCATGAGTGACCCGATGACAAATTTTTCGGTGTGATCGTCACACCGGGAAGGGAAGAGCACGCCGATAGGGGGGGGCACAGGAGATGGCGGGCTTAGAGGGGCTGACCAACCCCTCTCACCCCCGGCCGCGCCGGAATACCATGAACTCCTCGGCGTCTGTGCCCGGCAAAGCCGGTCCATGCGCAAAACGCGCCACCGGGACGCAAACTGGCGCGCACGGAGCGCGGCCAGTCGATCATGAGAGACGGGCAGATCGTGCGCATGAGCGCTGGCAAGCCGGCCACCTTCCAGGAAACCCTGTCAGGACGTTCGATCCGTGTCCTCCGTGTCCGCGTCCGGGCGGATGCCCTGTGCGGCCAGTGGACCGGCGCGCATGACCCAGATGATCAGTAAGGCGGCCGGCACCGTGAACAGAGCCGTGACAAAGAAAAATCCCGCCCAGCCGATCATTTCGGACAAGGGGCCTGATGTCGTGGATGCGACCATTTTGCAAAAAAGGGAATAGGCGGAGCTGAAAAGCGCATATTGCGTGGCCGCAAACCGTCTTTCCGTCAGCGATGACAGATAGGCGATGAAAACCGCGCCAACGAAACCGGCGGCAAGATTGTCGGCCAGGATGACCGTGAAAAGCCCCCAGACCGGCGGCGTGTCCACTTCAGCGCCGGCCAGGCCGGCTGCGGCGGCATCGAGTTCCGGTCCTCCCGCAAGGGCCAGCGCGGCGAAGGCGCCATTGGTGACAAGCGTAATGACCGCACCGACGAGAAGCGCCGGCATCAAGCGATACTTCACGGCGATAAACCCGCCCAGAAAGCCGCCGACCACCACCGGCCAGGGGCCGAACAACCCGGTGATCCAGCCGACCGTCGCGCGGGAATAGCCGAGATCCACATAAAACGGGCTCGCCATGACGCCCATTGTGAAATCGCTCAGCCGGTAGAGCGCCACAATGGCCAGGACCGGGACGACCCAGCGCCCGAAACGCGCGACGATTTGCCAGAAGGGTTCGACCACCGCCTCGCGCATCCGACGTGCGAAGGATTTGTCGGCATCGATATTGCGCGCTTCATGCGCCGGCTCGCCGATCAAAAGGATGACACAGGCGACCAGAACCATTGTGGCGGCGCTCACCAGGTAAGCGGTCGTCCAGCTGGTGGCGTCGGCAATCACCATTCCCAGCCCGGCGAACATGATCGCGAACCGATAGCCAAGGATATAGACGGCGGCCATATTGGCCTGCTCATCATTCGGGGCCGCCTCGATCCGCCAGGCATCGACGGAAATGTCGAGCGTGGCCCCCGAATAGGCAAGCAGGAGCGCACCGGCGACTGTCAGGGTCAGCCCGGCGGCCGGGTCCGACAGGCCGATTATGGCCAGACCCGCCGCCGTGCCCGCCACGGCCAGCATCATCCAGCTCCGCCGCTGTCCGAGCCGGCCCGTCAGCCATGGCAGGCGCAGGCGATCCACCAGCGGCGCCCAGAGCACTTTCAGGGAATAGGCGAGGCTGACCGCATAAAAGCCACCGATCACCGAGCGCTCGATCCCGATCTCGCGCAGCCAGAAGGAGAGTTTCGAGAACACCATCATCAGCGGCAGGCCGGATGCAAAGCCGAGCACGAGCATCGCCGCGATACGCCATTTCAGGTATGGCCGGAGACTTTCGCGCCAGTCGCGCGGCGCCTGTGTGTCGGCTGTCGAACTCATGCCGCGCCGGATATGCTGGCAGGCTTGGTCCATTTCACGGCCAGCCTGCGCAGGGTCTCCGGGTCGATCGGCTTGGCGGCCACCTGGCTCGCGCCGGCCTCGCGCGCATCGCGTTCAACCTGCGGATTGATTTCCGCCGAAATCGCGATCACTGGAACCTCTCGGCCTGCCTCGCGCAGGCGACGCGTCGCCTCGAACCCGTCCATGACCGGCATACGCAAATCCATGAAGACGAGATCGGGGGTGACATTGTCCATCGCTTCGAGCGCCTCCACACCTGTGGCGGCGACTGTGACGGTGAATCCGGCCGATTCCAAGGCGCGGCGTGCAATCAGCGCATTGACCGGATTGTCATCGGCGATGAGCACGCGCCCGGACGCGCATGCAGAAGGACGGGCTTCTTCCGGCGCCGCCCCCGACTGCGCCAGCCAGACCCGCTCAACCAGTGAGGAGGCGCGAAGCGGGCGCACCAGCCATCCGGCACAGCCCATTTCACGGAACGAGCCTATGGCCCCGCGATCCTCCGGCCTGAGCACCACAAGGGCCGGAGCGGCCCTGGCCAGCGACCGGATCGCGGGCGCCGGCAATTCGGCCGCCAGGAGCAGCACATCGCAGGCCCTGGCGCGTGCCAGATCCGCACTGTCGATACAGAGCGGAACGGCGCGGGCATCGATGAGGGAACCCGCCGCGGCCAGCAGCGTGGCGGGCGGCAGGCCGACAAGGCCGACACGGTTGTCAAGGCGGGCCAGGTCATGCGCCGGCGCGCGTTCGGATTTGGCGAGCGGTATCTGGACCTCGAAACAGGTTCCCAGCCCTTTCTCGCCGCTCACGCGGATTTCCCCGCCGAGAAGATGCGTCAGCCGCCGGGCAATGGACAGCCCGAGTCCGACCCCGCCATCCTTCTGCGCGTCGCCGGCAGTGGCCTGGCGGAAGGCCTCGAAAAGGGCCTCTTTCTGGCCGGCATCGATTCCCGGCCCGGTATCGATCACGCGCCAGGTCACGCCGGTCTCGCCCGGAATGATATCCAGAAGAACGCCGCCGCGTTCAGTGAATTTGAGCGCATTGCCGACCAGGTTGAACAGGATCTGGCGAAGGCGTCCGGCATCGCCGCGGCGCGTGGCCGCTGGCAGGTGCAGGGCCCGCGAGGCCATGTCGAGCCCGCTGGCATGGGCGCGCGGACTGAGCAGTTCAACCACTTCGCGCGCCAGGCCCACGGGGCAGAAATCCTCTGCCTCCAGTTCCACGCGCCCGGAATCGAGACGGGCATGGTCGAGCACATTGTTGAGCAGGTCGAGCAGGCGCGCGCCGGAATTGCGGATCGATTCGGCATATTCGCGCTGGGCGGGACTGAGTTCGGTTTCCAGGAGAAGGGACACCGTGCCCAGAATGCCATTGAGCGGGGTCCGGATCTCGTGGCTCGCCGTGGCGAGGAACGTCTCCTGGGGCGTGGTCTTGTCGTCATCGGCCATCTGCATGCCTGTGCCACAGCGATACTGAGCAGGGCCTTAACGGGCCAGCGAGGCGCGGGCCGGCGAATCCTCGCTGCCTGGCAGTCGGCGCCGATAGGACAATGCCTCCGCGAGATGGATGCGGCGCACGCCATCGCTGCCATCCAGATCGGCAATCGTTCGCGCCACTTTCAGGACGCGGTGATAGGCGCGCGCTGTCAGGCTGAGCCGGGCGGCCGCATCGGCCAGAAGGGCATTGCCGGCGGCGTCCGGCGCCGCGATCCTGTCAAGTTCGGGAACCGGCGCATCGGCATTGAGCGGACGTCGCGTGTCACTCCCGGCCCCTTCGAAACGCTCCGCCTGCGCCTGGCGGGCCTCGGCCACCCGCGCAGCGGCCGCCTCGCTTCCCTCGGACGGGGCCGGCAAGGCCAGGTCCATCGCCGTGACCGGGGCGACATCGAAGAACAGGTCGATGCGATCGACAAAAGGCCCGGAGAGGCGTGACTGGTAATTGAGCGCGCATTTCGGTCCGCGCCGACAGGCCGATTCGCCGGGTCCGCCGCCGCATTTGCATGGATTCATCGCGCCGATGAGCTGGAAGCGTGCCGGATAGCGCACATGCCGGTTCGCCCGCGAAACAATGGCTTCGCCCGCCTCCAGCGGCTGGCGCAGGCTGTCGAGCACCTGAGCGGGAAATTCCGGCAATTCATCGAGGAAAAGCACGCCATTATGGGCAAGCGACACCTCGCCGGGCCGGGCCTTCAGCCCGCCGCCGACCAGAGAAGCCATGGACGCGGAATGATGCGGCGCGCGGAACGGACGCGCGCGCGACAAACGGCCACGCTCCAGCAGTCCCGCAACGGACTGGATTTGCGAGACTTCCAGCAACTCGCGGGCCGAAAGCGCCGGCAGGAGGCCCGGCAGGCGCTGGGCCAGCATCGACTTGCCCGATCCCGGCGGGCCGCAGAGAATGAGGTTGTGCCCGCCGGCGGCCGCGATTTCGAGGACACGCTTGACGCCTTCCTGGCCCTTGACATCGCGAAGGTCGGAACAGGCTGGCTGCCGCAATCGCCTCCCCGCCGGCCCAGGCCGCTTCCGATCCGCAGATTTCCGGGCAGACCAGGCGAAGCCCCAGCGATTCCGCACCCATCGCCGCCGGAAGTACGCCGATCGTCTCTCCAAGCTGGCCATCGAGCGACAGCTCCCCGATGGCGGCATGCCCATCCAGTGAATCCGGCGCGATCACCCCCATCGCCGCGAGAACGGCCAGGGCAATCGCGAGATCATAATGGCTGCCCTCCTTCGGCATGTCCGCGGGGGCGAGGTTGACGACGATCCGCTTGGGCGGAAGCGCCAGGCCGATTGCGGCGAAGGCGCACCGCACCCGCTCGCGGCTCTCGGCCACCGCCTTGTCCGGCAGACCGACAATTCCGAAATACGTTCCTCCGCCGGTGATCTGCACCTGCACATCGACCGGGCGCGCCTCGATCCCTTCGAAGGCGAAAGTCGTGATCCGGCTGACCATGGCCACCCCCCTTCAACTCCATGATGAAGGATTAGCATACACCAACGAACAAATAAAGAACGAATTCGGCTCCGTCCTACCCGATCCGGCGGTCGACCGCGTCCCAGAAGGCCGCGCAGGCATCAGCGCCGGAAAACCGCCTGAGCTCCTGAACACCGGTCGGGGAGGTGACATTGATTTCGGTCAGGCGCCCGCCGATCACATCAATACCCACAAGCACGAGCCCGCGCGATTTCAGCTCCGGGCCAATCACGCGGCAGATCCTTTGGTCGGCCTCCGACAATCCGCTCGGCTCGGCCGTCCCGCCGACATGCAGGTTGGATCGGGTCTCGCCGGGTTTCGGGCGCCGGTTGATCGCGCCGACCGGTTCGCCGTCAACCAGGATGATACGCTTGTCGCCCTCGCTGACGGCCGGCAGGAAGGCCTGCGCTATGATCGGCTCCCTCGAGCGCTCCAGGAACATTTCCATCAGGGAGGCAAAATTGGTGTCATCCTCGCGAAGGCGGAAGACACCGACGCCGCCATTCCCATAGAGCGGCTTGAGGATGATGTCGCCATGGCGGTGCCTGAAATCCATGATTTCCTCGCCGCAGCGGGAGATCACGGTCGGCGGCACAAGCTCCGGCCAGAGCAACGGAAACAGTTTTTCCGGGCTCGAGCGCACCTGCGACGGCTCGTTCAGGACGAGCGTCTCGCCGGTGACCTGTTCGAGAAGATGACAGGCGGTGATATAGGCCATGTCGAAGGGCGGGTCCTGGCGCATGAGGATGATATCGACATCCCCTGCAAGGTCGAGCGTTTGCCCGGATTCGAAGATGCCGGGCTTTTCGGCCACGCGCTGAACACGCGCCGGTCGGGCCTGCGCGAGCACACGGCCTTCGCGGTAGCTCAGATCGCCCGGACCATAGACCCACATATCATGCCCGCGCGCCTGCGCTGCCTCCATCAGGGCGAAACTGGTATCACCCTCAATATCGACATTCTCCAGCGGGTCCATCTGTATGGCGACGCGCAGCGGCATGGGGCCCCTCCCGGACAGCTAGCACGGCAGGCCCGTTGCCCGGGCCGCCGGCATCAGTATGCGCCGCCGAGCAGATCGCGCTCGCCGGCTTGTTCGCCAGCATATGCCCCCGCCGGAGCGTCTTGATAAGCCCCGCCTTCAAGCCGCGCTGCCTGCGGGCGCGGGTCACGCACACGCACGAAGGACACAACCTGCTTGACACCGCCGACATAAGAAGCCTTTTCAGCGGCCGCCTGCAACTCGCCGCGGCTGCGCGCAATGCCCATCAGATAAACCACGCCGTCATACGTCTCGATATTGAAATTGTAGCTCTTCACACTGCTGGAGCCGAACAGCGCTGCGCGCACCCGCGCCGTGGTGATCTCGTCTGAGACATTCTTGACGAAGCCGCCGGGCGGTTCGATCCGGATCTCATTGGCCACGTCTCGCGTGCGTTCGACGCTCCAGGCGATATCCTCGGCCTTCACGCGCTGCTCGGGTGTGTTCACCCGGCCTGACAGCAGGACAAGTCCGCCCGACACTTCCACATCGACCTCGCCATAACCGCCCCGTTCCGAGAGGAGACGCGCCTTGACCTCGCTGGACGTGGTCGCATCGTCAAACGCCTCGCCCATGGTGCGCTCCTGGGCGGCCGCGACGCCGGCCGCGCCGGCTGCGCCCACCGCCGCGGCGGCACATCCCGTCAGCGGCAGAAGGCCAAGCGTTGCCAGGACCAGAATTCGCGATGACATGAACGGTCTCCCTTCGTTGTCTCGATCTTGTCGCCGTTCTGGTTAATACTCGGTTGGGGCAAAATCAGGGCGCCAAGCATCGCGCACATGGACAGGTATGCGCCAGGGCTGCACCGCGACAAGGTCATATCTGTGCCCATGATCGCGAAAACGCGGACGGCGCGACGCCCAGGTTTCAGCCGCTGCCGCAATCCGTGCCCAGTTGGCCGGTCGGACCGCGCGCAGGGCATCATCAAGCCGCGCGCGCGTCTTGACCTCGACAAAGACGAGGGTCGCGCCGCGCAGCGCGACGAGATCGATCTCGCCGCGCCGGCTGCGCACACGGCGCTCGAGAATGGAATAACCCTTAAGGCGCAGTAACAGCGCGGCCAGGTTCTCCGCCATGCGTCCACGGCGTTCGGCCTGCCGGCGGTCAGCCATCGCCCTCGTCCTTCAGTTTCAGCGCACGCTGATAGGCCGCGCGGCGCGACAGCCCCATCGTCTGGGCCACTTCATCGGCGGCAGCCCGGGTCGGGGCGCGGCGCAGGGCGGATCTCAGGGCCGAATCGATATCCTCATCGCGGGCCGGGCCGGGCAGGGGCGGGCCGGCCATCACCATGATCTCGCCCTTTGGCGGGCCCGCCTCGCCATAATGGCTGGCCAGGTCACCCAGTTCGCCGCGCCGTGTCTCCTCGAACAGCTTCGTCAGTTCGCGGGCGACTGCGCCTTTCCTCCCGGCTCCGAGAATATCGGCCATATCGGCCAGGAGCTGACCAAGACGCGAGCCGCTTTCATAGATCACGAGCGTGGCGGGCACATCCTCCAGACGCTCGAGCCAGCTGCGCCTGGCCGCACGTCTTGGCGGCGGGAATCCGGCAAACAGGAACCGGTCGCTTGGCAGTCCCGAGATCACGAGGCCCGCCAGCAATGCCGACGGTCCCGGCACAGGATGCACCGCGATCCCCTCGGCGGCGGCCTCGCGCACCAGCTTGTAGCCCGGATCGGAGACAAGCGGTGTGCCGGCATCGCTGGTCAGGGCAATGCGGGCCCCTGACAGGAGGCTTTCGATCAGTTCCGGGCGCCGGCGCGCCCCATTATGGTCATGATAGGGCGTCACTTTCGCGCGGATGCCGTGAGCGTCCAGGAGTTTGCGCGCCACACGCGTATCCTCGGCAAGCACCTCATCGCACGATGCAAGCGTGTCGAGCGCCCGCAGAGTGATGTCACGCAGATTGCCGATCGGCGTGGAGACGATGTAGAGGCCTGGCGCGAACTCGGTTATCGCCTGTTGCGGGTCGCCGGGCCTGGCCCTAGTGTCCCGCTGGGCCCGGCCTGAAGGATCTGAGGAGGACATCGGTGAAACCATTGCGCGTCTTGGCCGCCACGCCAAGCCTTATCCTTGCCGCACTGTGTCTTGCAGCCTGTGCCAGTACACCGCCAAGACCGCCAGCGCCGATCTCGACGGGCGAACCAAGGGTCGATCCCCAGCCGCAGCGCACCGGGCCCGATACCGGCGCCCATGGTGGGGTTGCGACCGGCGATCTCGGCGATCTGTCGAACATGGCGGAAGGCGAGACGCGCGGCCTGACGCCCCCGCACATGACCGGGCGGGACATCACGCGCGCCGCCGTCCTGTTACCGTTCAGCCATCCCAACCGCCGCGTACGCAGTGAGGCCCAGGGCATGCTGGCGGGCATTGAAATGGCGCTTTTCGAAAAGGCCGGCGATGGTTTCCTGATCATGCCGAAGGACACGGGCGGCTCGGCCGACCGGGCCGCGACACTAGCCGAGGAAGCCATTTCCGAAAGGGCCGACGTGATCCTCGGGCCCCTGTTTTCGGCAAATGTGCAGGCGGTTCGCTCCATTGCCCGCGAGAGCGCGGTACCCGTCATCGCCTTCTCCAATGATCCCGAGGCGGCCGGTAGCGGCGCCTGGCTCGCCTCGATCGCGGTGGAAGAGGAGGTGGCCAGGCTTGTCGACTATGCCGCCCGCCAGGGTGTCGACGCGTTTGCCTTCCTGGGCCCGCGGAGCGATTATGGCCAACGGGTGGAGCGCGCACTGCGCCTCGAGGTTGTCGGCAATGCCGGCACGATGATTGTCTCGCGTTTCTATGATCCCTCGAATGATGCGCCGGTCGATGCCGCCGAGGCGGTTGCGAATGTGCTCAAGGACGAGGTTGAGGACCGCCCCGGCCGTGTGGCCATCCTGATTCCGGAAGAGGGGGTAAAGCTGCGCTCGGTGGCGCCGCTCATCCCCTATTACGGTGTCGATTTCCGAAAGCTGAGAATGCTCGGCACCAGCCGATGGAACGATCCGGATCTGTGGCGCGAGCCGACCCTGTCCGGGGGCTGGTTCGCCGCGCCGGCGCCCGGCGACCTGGAGGCGTTTGCAAAGGCCTATCGCCGCAATTATGGCCGCAAACCGAGTGAACTGGCCAGCCTTGGCTATGATGCCGCGGCTGCCGCGATCCGCCTCAGCCAGGTGGAGGGGCTTGACCGCGACGGCATCACGCGCGGCGATGGCTTCATGGGACTGAACGGCCTGTTCCGCTTCCGTCCGGGCGGGACCGCCGAACGCAGCCTCGCAATCATGGAAATCGACCGCGATGAGGGCGCCGTCATGGTGGAACCGGGCCGGCAGAGCTTCGACCCCCCGGTCGGCTGAGACCTTCGCCGCAGCGGCGCCTCTCATTGGTGCCCCCGGCCCGACTCGAACGGGCACTGCCGAATGGCAAGCGGATTTTGAATCCGCCGCGTCTACCGGTTCCGCCACGGGGGCAGGCGAAAAAGGCGATGCCTTCGGGCGCCGGCCTTGTCAATTGTCTCGACGTGCGCGCCGAACCCGGCTACTGGCCCCGGCATGACTGTAAGCGCACCGCCCCGCACCCTGCTCCAGGCCATCGAGGCCATGGCCGAGGAGGCCGGGCCCGAAGGATTTTCGCTGCGCCAGATCATGGACCGGCTGGATGAGCGCGCCTTCGGGGCGATGCTTTTCGTGCTCGCCCTGCCCTGTTGTGTGCCCTTTCTCTATCTGGTGCCGCAAATCGTGTCCCTGCCGATGATGGCGCTGGCCCTCCAGATGGCGGCCGGCCGCGAGGAACCCTGGCTGCCGGGCCGGCTGGCGAACCGCAAGATCGACAAGCAGGGGCTTGCCAATACCGCACGCGGGGGCCGCAAATGGTTCGGCTGGGTCGAGGCGATTGCCCGCCCGCGCCTGACCTTTCTCACCGGCGCCGGGCCGGAGCGCGTAATCGGTGCCATCCTGTGTGTCTTCTGTGCCTCGATCCTGGTTCCGCTGCCGATGACCAATACCGTTCCCGGCTTTGCGGTCGCGCTGGCCAGTTTCGGCCTGATCCAGCGCGACGGTCTCCTGGTAATCGGCGGGCTCATCCTCGGCAGTGCCTGGGTTGCATTCCTCGCCACTGTGGCCATTGTTGGCCTGGAGACAATACGCGGCCTCATCGGCGTCTGAAGCGCTTCCAGGCGAAGTGGGCACCGGTTCGCCGTCCGGGAGCGTGTAAAAACAAGAACTCGAAGCGGCGCGTTGTTTCCATTTGAAAACGCGCCGCTTTAGCGCAATCTCCGCCCCAGTTGCTTTGCCGCATTGCCGCGCGCGGCCGCCGGCGGCAAGACTGGCTGCCATGAACGCAATTCTGACACGGTTTTCCGGCTGGCGTTGGCCGCTTTTGGCCATCCTCGCCTCGCTGGCGATGCTCGCCGCGGCACATCTGTTCGAGCGCGTCCTCTTGCTGGCGCCCTGCCCGCTCTGCCTGAAGCAGCGCGAG
Source organism: Alphaproteobacteria bacterium (assembly GCA_009909065.1). Lineage (GTDB taxonomy): Bacteria > Pseudomonadota > Alphaproteobacteria > Caulobacterales > Hyphomonadaceae > UBA5336. The sequence continues at coordinate 35,714 of JAAANZ010000120.1, forward strand.
GTTTACTGGGCCATTGTCGCCATGTCGCTGACCGGGCTGGCACTGTGGCGCTGGCAGCCGACACGGCGCTTCCTGGTGGCACTGAATGTCCTGATCGGCCTTGCCTTTCTCGTCGGCGCGCTCGTGGCGTTCTACCATACGGGCGTGGAGTATGGATGGTTCGCCGCACCGGCTGGCTGCGAGGCCGGTGCGAGCCGGCAAGCGATACTGGACGGGCCGATCCACCTTGACGAACCGGTGTCCGTGACCTCGTGCACGCAGCCGCTCTGGCATTTCCTGGGCCTGTCCATGGCAGCCTGGAATGCCGTCGTCTCTGTCGGGCTGGGCGCGCTCAGTTTCCTGGCCGCCGGGCGGACCGCGTCTTCAACTCTGGAAGGGTGAGCCGGCGGCCCAGCCCGCCAGCAGCGCGAGTATTGCGCCAAAGCTCGCAATGGTGCGCAAGCCGTCATACCAGGCCGGAAGGTCAGTCGAGGCGCGCAAATCCCACAGCCAGTGCGCCGCAAACAGGCCCGCCAGCACCAGGAATTGCCAGGGGTGAAGTCCGCCCAGTGCCCCCTGCCAGGCCAGGGCCCATCCCGCCAGCGCACCTATGACCGACAGCGACAAGGGCAAGGGGCGCGGCGAACCGGGCCGCACCGTCATTTCGACCCCCCAGCGCACCCCGCCCAGAAAACTGAGAATCACCGCAGCATAGAGAATCAGAACCAGTTTGGCACTCGCCTGACGGGCCACATCGCCGGCAAACCCGTGGATCGCGAAGGCGCCCGCGAAAAAGGGCAAGAGCCCGGCAAGCGCGAGCATGAGCGGGACAGGCGGAATGGAAAAAGCACGGCGTCTGATCATCACGAGGCGCTGAATGACATGAGTTCGCCATGCAGGGAAGGCGCTGCAGGGCCAGCTTTTCACCGACGGCGCCGTGAGGCAGACTGCTCCCATGCATGCAGGACTTGTCAGATCCCTTTTATGCACACTGGCGGCGGTGCTTGCGCCCGTAATGGCCCTTGGCCAATGCATGTCCGTGCCGTTTGAAGGCAAACCCTTCACCGTGTGCCGTCACGATCCTTCGGATGGTGAATTGCGGCTGTTTCATTCCGATGAGTCCGGAGAGCCTTACGGCCAGTTCGGGGCGCTTGCGCGCGATCTCGCAGCACATGGTCAGGAGCTGAAATTCGCCATGAATGCGGGAATGTACCATGACGACCGCGCGCCGGTCGGCCTTTATGTCGAGGCGGGCCGGACACGCGCGCCCCTCAGCCTCGCGGACGGCCCGGGCAATTTCCACCTCCTGCCGAACGGCGTGTTCTGGGCCGACGGCGAGACATTCGGCATTTCGGAAAGCCGTGCCTTTGCCGAAGCCGGGCAGGCAGTGGCCTATGCCACACAATCCGGCCCGATGCTGGTCCTGGACGGCGAGTTGCATCCCGCCTTCCGTCCGGCAAGCCGCTCACGCTATCGCCGCAACGCGATTGGCGTGAGCGCGGATGGAAAGACAGCGTGGCTGGCCATCAGCGAAGTGCCTGTCAATTTTCACCTTTTCGCGCGCCTCTTCCGCGATCATCTCGGCACCCCGGATGCGCTCTATCTCGACGGCAATATTTCCAAGCTCTATGCGCCGGCGCTTGACCGCAATGAACGCGGCCTCGACATGGGCCCCATGATCGGCGTGGTGGTGCCCTCGTCGGGCCCCGACGCCGGAAAGGAGACGCAATGACGCTCAGGCTTTACGGACTCAGGAATTGCGACACCTGCCGCAAGGCCCGGAAGGCCCTGGAAGCGGCCGGACATGAGGTTGAACTTGTCGATATCCGCGCCGAAGCCGACCTGGCGAACAAGCTGCCCGTCTGGCTGCGCCATTTCGGAGCTGACAAGCTGGTCAATCGCCGCTCGGCCACCTGGCGCCAGCTGACGGACGCGCAGAAGGCGCAGGCGGATGGCGGTGACCTCGTCACGCTTCTCTGCGCACATCCCGCCCTGATCCGGCGGCCTGTGATCGAGTCCGGCGAATCGGTCCATATCGGCTGGACGGAGCAGACCGAGTCAGCTCTGACATGACCCGGGGGCACAGGTTCCCTGTCCGGACAGGCTCGCCGACACTCAGGCAGGACGGCGGAATTCCAGGGGGAGGATCAGTGGCGCCCTTCATAATCGAGTCGCGGTTTAATGGACCACCCGAGTCCGGCAATGGCGGTTATTGCGCCGGCCTCCTGTCGGAAAGGCTTGGCCGGCCCGTCGAAGTCACATTGCGCGCGCCGCCGCCGCTCGACACCCCGCTCAAGGTCACCGAGACCCGGGACGGTGCCCGCGTACATCACGGCGAAACACTGGTGATGGAGGCGCGCCCCGGCGCTCCGTCGGCGAAAGCGCCCGCCTCGCCCGGGCTGGAGGCGGCCAGAAAGGGACCGGCGCACTATCCCGGACCGGCCGAGCACGGTCTGAACACCTGTTTCGTATGCGGCCCGAGCCGGGCGGCGGGCGACGGACTGCATATTTTCGCCGGCCGGCTGGAGGGCACTGACCTTGTCGCCTCGCCCTGGGTGCCGGCGGACGATCTCGCCGCGGACGACGGAAAATTGCGCGAACGCTTCCTGTGGGCCGCGCTGGACTGTCCGGGCGCCTTTTCCCTTCCCGATACCGGTTTCGTGCTGCTCGGACGGATGACAGCGCGTATCGACAGGCGCCCGGCGCCCGGCGAGTCCCTCCTCGTGATAGGTTGGCCGATCGGCGCCGAGGGGCGCAAACACCGTGCCGACACGGCCATCTATACCGGCGGCGGCGAACGGCTTGCCCAGGCCGAGCAGACCTGGATCGAACTGAAACCGTCCTGAGCCCACCCGGCCGGCCGCAGTCAGGATCAATCTGCGGGGCGGATCCTGTAGCGGGCGAGCACCGGGAAATGGTCCGAACCGATCGGCCTTTCGACACGGCAATCGAGCAGTTCGAGCCTCGGCCCGGCAAGGATATGGTCGATCGCCAGGCCCAGAAACGGCCACCGGGTCCGCCAGGTTGACGCAAATTTCGCATCGCAGGCACGCTGGCCGGGCAGGGCGCGAAAATGCGCCGACCAGGGCGCGGTATTGAAATCTCCCAGCAGGAGGAAACTGTCCTCCCCCTCGAGAAGCCTGGCGAAACCGGCGAGCATGCCATTGCGCCGGCGAAACGCCCCGGCGCTGAGCGGGGCTTTGGCATGTCCGGTCAGGATGTGCAGTTCAGCGCCCGCAACATCCAGGCCTGCCAGGATCGCGGCGCGATTTCCGAAGGCCGGGTCAGTGATGATCCGGGATTGCCGGGCCGTGTCCCGCATCAGCAGCGCCGTGGGATGTCGGATCGGATGGCCGCCATGGTCGCGGCGCGCAAGCTGGACGCTTGCAAAGGCCGGGAAGGCCGCGGAAAGCTCTTGGGTCCCGATTGCCCGGGGCACTTCGTTTATGGCGACGATATCGGCCTTTGCCTGGCGGGCAAGCTCCGACACGGCATCGATCGCTGCCGGCCGGCCATACACATTCGCGGTGATGACGGTGAGGACGGCGGCGGGCCTGTCATCCGGGCCGGCGCCCGTCGGACGGTCAAACGCGCGAAAGGACAGGACACAGGCGAGGCTGACCGCGGCGCCGGCCGCGACCCCAGGCGCGAGACGCCTCCCGCGCCAGCCGGCCAGCCCGGCCGCCGCCAGCCAACCCAGCGCGGCGATTGCGATGGCCGGGCTGAACTGGATGGCAAGATCGAAGATCCAGATATCGTCCAGACCGGCAAGGTGCAGCCCTGCCATCATCGCAGCGATGGTCAGGCCGACACCGGACAGGGCCAGAAGGCCCTGCAAGGCCCGCCTGGGCAAAGTCTTCATTCACGCTGTCTCAGTGGCCATCAACCGGGGTCAGCGTGTCGGGGTCCAGCCCGCCCATGGCGCAGACCTCGCGCCACTCAACCTCCTTCACAGGCTGGACCGAAAGCCGCATCGAGGTGACGAGCGACATGTCCGCCAGTTTCGGATTGGCCTTGACCGCCTTGAGCGAAACGGGCTTCGGCATATCGCAGACCGCCTTCACATCGACACATTCCCAGCGATCGTCATCGGTTGTCGAATCGGGATGGGCCTCGGCGCAGATTTCGACAATGCCGACAATTTCGAGGCCCTTGTTGGAATGATAGAAAAAGGCCTTCTCGCCAAGCTTCATCTCTCGCATGAAATTGCGCGCCTGATAGTTGCGAACGCCATCCCATTCCTCTCCGAGCGCGCCTTTCGCCTTCTGATCGTCCCAGCCCCATTTGAAAGGCTCGGACTTGAACAGCCAATAGGCCATGCATGTGCCTCCTTGCTTATCCCTGAGAGCCCTGTCCGGCGATACGATAGACTGCGGTCGCGGTCATGAGGGTGCGCTCTTCCAGATGCGCCGAACCATGGGCGAAGACGAGGGTCCGCGTGCGCCTGTCAATCTCGCAGTCGAAGCAGGTGACACCTTTGCTGCTGGCGGGGGCTGTCGTGTCGAGATTGAAGGAGACCGGCTCCAGTGGTGCCCCGTCGACGGCCCGCTGCGCACCTGAACGGATCACGCGCATCAGCAAGGACGCCACGATTTCGGCCGGCATGGCGCCCTCATGGCTGATGCGCGCCGCGCCGGGCCCGGTCCAGTCGAGCTCACTGAAATCAATGATGAGCCGGTCGGTTTGCGCCATGATCGCCTTCTGACTGATTTGCGGGTCTGGCGAGGCATAGGCGCGCAAGAAAGAAAAGAAAAGGGGACAAACCGAAAGGGCTGGCCGATCGGGCCCCGGGCGCTAGGCTTCCACGGGATGACTTATCCGATTGTCTATCATCGCGGCTATGATGCCCAAAGCGTCGCGGACGGACACCGTTTCCCGATGCGCAAATACTCAAGGGTGGCCGGGCTCATGGAGGCCCGCGGCGCAACGCTTGTCACGCCGGAGCCGGTCTCGCGCGAAAGGCTTCGCCTCGGTCACGAGCGAGGCTATGTCGATGCCGTTCTGGAGGGCCGGCTCGATGCGCGCGCCGAAAAGAAGATCGGCTTCCGGCTGACCCGGGATGTCGTCAACCGCTCGCGTCTTGCCGTGGGCGGCACATGCCTGGCGGCAGAACTTGCGCTTGAACAGGGCGCGGCGGCCAATCTTGCCGGCGGCAGCCACCATGCCGCACCTGGGGAAGGGGCCGGTTTCTGCGTATTCAATGATGTCGGCGTGGCAACCAACTGGCTTCTGGCCACGGGCCGCGTGTCGCGGCTGGGCGTGATCGACCTCGATGTTCATCATGGTGATGGCACGGCGCTGATCCTCGCTGGAGTCGAGGGCGCTTTCACCCTGTCCCTGCATGCCGAGAAGAACTGGCCACGCGCGAAACCGCCGAGCGACATGGATATCGGGCTTGCCGACGGGACCGAAGACAGGGCCTATCTCGCGGCCCTGCAGCCAGCACTGGAGGCCTTTTTCGACCGGGCCCGCCCGGAACTTGTGTTCTACAATGCCGGGGTCGACCCGCACCGCGAGGACCGGCTCGGCCGTCTGTCGCTGAGCGACGCGGGCCTGGCAGCACGCGAGGAACACGTGGTCTCGGCCTGCCGGGCGCGCGGCGTGCCGGTCTGCGGCGTCCTCGGCGGGGGATATGACCGCGATGCCGAGGCCCTGGCCCGACGTCACGCGCTCATGGTGGAGCGTGTCACGGCGCCATAGGCTGGCGCACACGAAAAGCCCCCCGCTGGCAAACAGCGGGGGGCTCGTATGACGGCGCCGGCAATTCTGGGGAGGTCTGTGCCGGCACCGAAGCTTTACGAGGCCTAGAATTTGTAGCCGAATCCGAGCCCGACAATCACCGGATCGATATCGACATCGGCATTGACGATCACTTCTTCCGCACCGAGCGCGCCGCCAAGCGCACTGGTCAGATCGACATCCGCTTCGGTGTTGATCCAGACTTTCTTCACATCGGCATTGAAGGCCCAGCCGCCGGGGACACCATCGAGATCATAGTCGACCCCGGCCTGAAGCGCGAAACCGAAACTGGCGTCATAATCCACCGAATCGGCGACATCGCCTTCATCCTCATTGAAGAAGTGCGTGGCGTTGACCCCGGCACCGATATAGGGCTTGAACGCCGTGTCGTTCCGGAAGTGATACTGCAGCGTCAGGGTCGGCGGCAGCAGCCAGACATCACCGAGACCGACCGTTGCATCCTCGAGTTCTGCGGCCGGGATCGTGATCCCCGTCGCATCGACATCATGCGGCGTGACCGCGAGGATCAGTTCGGCAGCAAGATTGTCGTTGAAGAAATAGGTGATGTCGAGTTCGGGGACATACTGGTCGCCAATATCGACATCGCCGGGAAGGGTGTCACCGCCAACAGACAGGCTGGCGCTCTCATCCGGCAGAACGGCGAGCACGCGCCCGCGGACCATCCAGGGATTGTCCTCGGCTTCGGCCGGCAAAGCCAGTGGGATGGTGGTGGCCGAAGCCATGAGAATGGCGAGTGCGGTGGATTTCATAATTCCCTCCATGACGAAACTGACCCGAAGGTCACCATTTTTGACACAAAGGAAACAGGCCAAGGCGCCGCGCGGTCCTAGGACGCGCCGCGCAATGCAAACGACTTGACCTGTGTCAAGGCGGGCCGGTCCGGCCTGGTCCAGCCGCCCGCGCCGGTCAGGCATTGAAGGCCAGTTCGAGGCCGGGCTCATGCCAGCGGCAGCGTATCAGCTTTCCCGTGCCCGAAAGCGTGATCCAGGCGGTACACATATCGCCGCCGCCGAAACAGATATTCGTCACGAGCGGGTCGGGCAAAGGCGTGTGATGCGTTGAGCCGTCGGGCCGGAAAGTGGTGATGCCGCCATTGAGTATGGTCGCAACCGTGACATGACCGGCCGCAGTCACGGCGAGGCTGTCGAGATATTGCAGGCCCGGCAGCGTGGCGACGACTCGCCCGTCAGGCCCGAAGGCGGCCCCTTCGGCCAGCTCGCCCGGAGCCGTCAGATCAAACGCCCAGAGCCGCCCTGTCAACGTATCGGCCATATAGACCACGCGCTCGTCCGGCGACAGGCCGACCCCGTTCGGAGACGTGTAATGAAAGGCCATCTCGTGGACATGCGAGCCGTCCGGTCTTGCGAAATAAAGACCGCCAAAATCGCGATGGCGCGAATAGGTCTTGCCATGATCGGTGAAATACATGTTCCCGGCGCTGTCGAACACGATATCGTTGGGCCCCTTGAGCGGGTTGCCATTCACTTCTTCATAGAGGCGCTCGACCTTTCCGGTCGCCATCTCGATCCGTTCGATCCGCCCGCCCGAATAATCGTCCGGACAATTGCCCGGCAGTGTCAGTTCACCCACCTGATGATACTTGAAGCCACCATTGTTGCAGCAATAAAGCGCCCCGTCCGGGCCAATCGCCAGGCCGTTCGGCCCGCCGCCCGGCGCGGCAAGGGTTTCGCGCTTGCCATCGCCCCAGATCCGGGTGACCTCTCCTTTCTTGATTTCCACAAGGATGATCGAGCCATCCGCCATTACCACGGGGCCTTCGGGGAACCCCAACCCTTCGGCCACAACCTCGAATTCCATGACGTCCTCCCGGTTTTTTGCGTCGCGCCAAGCCTAGCGGCTCGATCGCAACGCTGCTACTCCCCGCGCCATGCAGAAGATTTCCGCCACCGGTCCGCGAGACGAGATCGAGGCCGCCTGGAACGCGCTCGCCTGGAGCGACCCCAGCCCGGCAGAGGCCGTCGACAGCAAGGAAGAAACGCGCACGCTCTGGCGGCTCGACGCCTATGCCGGCGATGACGACGCCGCCCGGGCCTGCATCGACATTATCGCAAATGCGGCGCCTGGGCTGACGGCACGCGCCGGGCCCCTGCCAGAAGTGGACTGGGTCAAGCTCTCGCTGGAAGGCCTGCCGGCGGTCAGGGCGGGGCGTTTCATTATCGCCGGCCGCCACGTGGCCGATATCGCCAGTCCCGGGCTGACACGCCTTCTGGTCGAGGCCGGGCCGGCTTTCGGGACCGGCCATCATGGCACGACCCTGGGCTGCCTCCTCGCTCTGGACAGGGCCCTGCGCCACCGGCGGCCGGGGCGCGTTCTCGATCTCGGCACAGGCACCGGAATCCTGGCCATCGCGGCGCTCAAGGCGGGCGCCGAGATGGCCGTGGCGAGCGATATCGACGCCGAAAGCATAGAGACGACACGAGAAAATGCGGCGGCGAACCGGATCGGCCCACGGCTGAAATCAGTGGTCGCCACCGGCGCACACCATATGCGCATTCAGCGCCATGCGCCCTATGATACCGTGCTGGCAAACATATTGGCGCGTCCGCTGATACGTCTCGCCCCGCATATCGCGAACCTGTCGGCTCCGGGGGCGACGATCATCCTGTCCGGCCTTCTCAGGCACCAGGAACCGCTTGTGAGCCGGGCTTTTTCAGGCCGAGGGCTTCTGGCCGGCCCGCGCGTCCACCATGACGGATGGTCGACCCTCGTCTTCCGCCGTCCTGACGCGCGGGACTGAAGCCGGTTCGCAGCCAGCCGAACAGATTGCGAGCGGAGGCTTCGCGCAAGACGGAGGCCTGAAGCGCCGGCCTGACGCCCGCACCGCGCAGGTGCGGTGTGTGCAGGGTTTTCCTCATCCTGAGATGCGAGCGAGAGCCAAGCCTCGAACGAGGAGGAAAACCCGAAGGCCGGCTTTTTCCGCAGCCCGTTAACGGATTTCCCGGCGGGCCTGGCGCAGATTGCGCCGCTGGAGGAGGCGCAGCCGCGCGGGCGTGGACGCCGGAGAATTGGCATCCGCCTTGCGGGCGGGCGCCGAAAATTCCGGCCAGCTGTTCTCATTCACCTGGGTATCGGCCGGCTCCGGCAGGCCGACAGGCATCGGGATCGGGGAAAAGGTCGAGATCTTCATTTCAGTAACTCCGTTTTGCTGCGTCGCAGCGTTGGCTCGCACATGCAATATAGGGATCTTCCATTCTGAAACGTTAGGGTCGATCCATTTTTTCCATGCTTTTTTGCATATCTTATGCGCATCTTTCGCACAGCGGCCGGACAGGTTAGGCAGGGGCATGAGACAGAATTTCGATGTGCGCGGCGGGCCGGACCAGGCCCGTGCCAATCTCCCGGCTCTCAGGCAGGTCCTGGCGGACCGGGAGATCGACGGCGTCTTCATCCCGCATGAAGACGCCTACCAGAATGAATACCTGCCGGATGCTCATGAGCGTCTTGCCTGGGTAACGGGCTTCACCGGATCGGCCGGCGCTGCCTTCGTCTTCACGGACCGAGCAGTTCTCTTCGTCGATGGGCGCTACACGATCCAGGCCAGTGAACAGGTGCCCGGCGAACTGATCGATCTTGAAGGGCTGCCGCAGCCCGGACCCTTTGGCTGGCTGTCCGGACAGTCCCTGAAGGGCAAGACACTTGGCTATGATCCCAGGCTGATGACGCCGAATGCTGTCTCCAAGCTCTGCCAGGCGGGCGAACGCGCTGGCGCCCGGGTCAAACCGCTCGACATCAATCCGGTCGATGCGGCCTGGACAGACCGCCCGGCGCTTCCCTGCGCGCCGGTCACCGCCCAGCCGCTTGAGGTGGCCGGCCTTTCATCGCCGGACAAACGCGCGAACATTGCAAAGACGCTGCAGGAGGAGGGGGCCGAAGCTGCGGTGATCACATCGCCGGCCTCGATTGCCTGGCTGTTCAATATCCGCGGGGGGGATGTCGCCTGCTCGCCGCTTGCGCTTTCGCGCGCCATCCAGAAATCCGATGGCACCGCTGAGCTTTATATCGCACCGGACAAGCTCGATGATTCGAGACGCGCGCATTTGGGCAGTGAGGTAGGGGTATATGACGAGACCGAGATTGCCGAGGGCCTTGCGCGCCTCACCGGCATGAGCGTCAGTCTTGACCCCGACGCCGCCTCGGCCTGGTTCTTCGACCAGCTTGAAACCGCCGGTGCGAAAATCCTTCGCCAGCCCGACCCGGTGGCCCTGCCCAGGGCGTGCAAGAATGGCGCGGAGATCGCCGGCACCACGCGTGCCCATGAGCGTGACGGTGTGGCTGTCACGCGCTTTCTTCACTGGCTTGCCCATGACGGCCAGAGCGGGGACGTCACGGAAATCGACGCGGCGGAGAAGCTGGAATCCCTGCGCGAAGAGCTTGGCGGGCTGAAGGATCTGTCCTTCGAGACCATTTCGGGCGCCGGCCCGAACGGCGCGCTGCCCCATTATCGTGTCAATACACAGTCGAACCGGCGGCTTGAGACGGGTTCGCTTTACCTTGTCGACTCCGGGGGCCAGTATATCGACGGCACCACCGATGTGACCCGCACCGTGGCCATCGGCGAGCCGTCCGGTGAAATGCGGCGCCACTATACACTGGTCCTTAAGGGACATATTGCCCTTGCCGAAGTGCGCTTCCCGCCCGGCACGACCGGCACACACCTCGATACGCTCGCCCGCCATGCGCTCTGGCAGGCCGGCCTTGATTATGACCATGGCACAGGCCACGGAGTGGGTGTCTATCTCGGCGTCCATGAAGGCCCGCAGCGCATCGCCAGGGCCTGGAATGACACGCCGCTCATGCCCGGCATGATCGTCTCGAATGAACCCGGCTATTATCGGCCCGGCGCCTACGGAATCCGGATCGAGAACCTGCAATACGTCACCGAAGCGCAGGAAATTCCCGGCGGGGAGCGGGACATGCACGGTTTCGAGAACCTGACACTTGCCCCGCTGGCGCGCGACCTGATCGATCCCGGTCTGCTCAGCCCGACCGAGCATATCTGGGTTGACCGCTATCATGAAACGGTGCTCGCACGGATCGGCCCGCAACTGCCGGGCGATGTCGCCGATTGGCTGGAAGCGGCCTGCGCCCCGCTATGAGCCGGGCGCGCTCATTACGCGCCGGCCAGGTCCAGCCAGTCATCCTCGCTCAGGATCTCGACATCGAGCGCCTCGGCCTTCCTGAGCTTCGAACCGGCGCCCGGGCCCGCCACGAGATAATCGGTGCGCGCCGACACCGAGCCGGAGACCTTTGCGCCCAGTGACACGGCCCGTGCCTTGGCTTCATCACGGGTCATCTTCTCCAGTGTTCCGGTAAACACGATTGTCTTGCCCGACACAGGGCTGGACCGGGCCACGCTTTCGGCCGGTTCGACCGTCACCGCATCCAGCAAGTCGTCCAGCATCTCCCTGTTATGGCGCTCGCGGGCGAAATCGACCAGTGCCCCGGCCGCGGCGGCGCCGATTCCGTCAATCGATGTGAGATCCTGCCAGGCCTCGCTGCCTTCACCCGCTTCAGCGGCGCATTCGACCGTGTTCCAGAAACTTTGCCAGTCGCCAAAGCTGCGCGCGAAGAGACCGGAACTGACCTCGCCGACATGCCGGATGCCGAGGGCGTTGAGAAATCGCTCGAAGGGCACGGAGCGGCGCGCCTCGATGGCCTGATAGAGATTGCGCGCTGACAACTCGCCAAACCCGTCCCATTGCGACAGGTCCGGCAGGCCGGCCGCCTCGATCCGCTCGCGCAGGCGGAAAATATCCTGTGGCCCGCTGAGAACCCCCTTGGAGGCAAACAGCGCGACCTGCCGCTCGCCCAGTCCCTCGATATCGAGCCCCTTGCGCGACACGAAGTGTTTCAGCCGCTCCTGGCGCTGGGCCGGGCAGATCAGCCCGCCGGTGCAGCGCCGGCGCGCATCCAGCTCGCCCTTGTCATTGAACTCGCGCACCGCCGCCGAGCCGCATTCCGGACACTCATCGGGCATGGCGAATGGGGCGCCGCGGTCCGCCCGGTCGGCATCGACGACTTCGAGCACCTGCGGAATCACATCGCCGGCCCTCTGGACCCTGACCCGGTCCCCGGGGCGCACATCCAGCCGGGCGATCTCGTCTTCATTGTGGAGTGTGGCATTGGAGACGACCACGCCGCCCACAGTGACCGGTTTCAGGCGCGCGACCGGCGTCAGCGTGCCGGTCCGGCCGACCTGTATCTCGATCTGTTCGAGCTGTGTTGTCGCCTTTTCCGCGGGAAATTTGTGCGCCACGGCCCATCGCGGCGCACGGCTCACCATTCCGAGCCGTTCCTGATAGTCCAGCCGGTCGACCTTGTAGACAACGCCGTCAATATCATAAGCCAATTCGGCACGTTTGCTCTCGATCCTGCGATACGCGCCGACCAGGCCGGCCACATCATCATGGCGGGCAAAGAGCGGATTGGTGCGCAGGCCCCATTCGCCAAGCGCCCTGATGGCCTCGGTCTGGGTAGGTGCGAAGGATTCGCTGGCGGCTGCCCAGCCATAGGCGAAGAAGCCGAGCGGTCGCGCACGCGTGATCTCCGCATCGAGCTGGCGCAGGCTGCCGGCGGCGGCATTGCGCGGATTGGCAAAAGTCTTGCGGCCCGCTTCAGCTTCCCGGCGATTGAGGGCCTCGAAATCGTCATGCGACATGAAGACCTCGCCCCGGATCTCGATCCGGCCCGGCCACCCCGTTGCCCCGAGATTGTTCGGGATGTCGGCCAGCGTGCGCGCATTGGCGGTGACATCCTCGCCGATACGGCCATCCCCTCGGGTCGCCGCCCGCACCAGGCGGCCGGCGTCATAGGTCAGGCTGAGTGAAAGGCCGTCAATCTTCGGCTCGGCCGTGATCGCCAGTTCATCGCCGTCGTCAAGGCCGAGAAAACGGCGAAGGCGGGCCACAAACTCGCCGAGCTCGTCCTCGGAAAACACATTGTCCAGCGACAGCATCGGCGCGGCGTGCTCGGCCTTGGCAAAGCCGCTTCTCGCAGGGGCGCCGACACGCAATGACGGGCTGTCGGGCCGGACAAGGTCCGGAAAACGCTTTTCTATGGCCTCATTCCGGGCGCGCAGCTGGTCATATTCGGCATCCGAAATCTCGGGCGCATCATCGCGGTAATACGCCTCGTCCGCATTTGCGATCCGCTCGGCCAGGCGCGCGAGTTCCGCCTGCGCTTCAGCTTCACTCAGTTCACTGACGCGTCGGGTCTGCGGCATCTTTCTTCCAGTAGTCGGCGCGCGGCGGCGCGGGCCTCTTGCGTGATCTCGTGACCGGCGAGCATCCGGGCAATCTCCTCGCAACGGTCCGCTGTGTCTAGACCGCTCACAAGCGTGCGTCCAACCCCCTCGCCCGATGACGCCTGTGACTTCGAGATCCGCCACTGGGCGCCGGCGGCTGCAGCCACTTGCGGACTATGGGTCACGGCGAAGACCTGTCGACTGCCGGACAGGCGCGCCAGCCGCTCCCCGATCGCGGCGGCCACGGCCCCGCCGACGCCTTGATCGGCTTCGTCGAAGACCAGGACACCGGGCTGGCCGGTCTCGGCGAGGGCGCATTTCAGCGCCAGCGAAACCCGGGCCAGCTCGCCCCCCGATGCGATCCTGCGAAGCGGACCGAACCCCGCGCCGGGATTGGTCTCGACTTCGATCTCGACATGATCTCGGCCCTGTGGCCCGGCTTCCTCCTCTGCCAGCGGCGTCACGGCAATCCGCAATTCGACCTTGCCGAGCCTGAGCGGGGCCAGTTCGCGGGCCACAGCGCCGGACAAGCGACCGGCCGCCGCCTGGCGCGATCGTGTCAGCCGCTCGACCGCGCCGCGCCAGGCCGCGGCCGCCGTCTTTTCCGCTTCAAGCGCCGCTTCAAGTTCGGCCTCACCGCCGGAAAGCGCCTCGCGCCGTTGGAGACAATCTTCCAGCACCCGGGGCAGATCGTCCGGCTCGACCCCGTGGCGGCGCGCTTCAGCCCTCAGGGCGAACAATCGCGCTTCGACCGTTTCGAGTTTCTCGGGATCGGCCTCGCAGGAGCTGGCGAGTTCCCCGACCGCCTGCTCGGCCTCCTGCACTTCGATCAGAGCGCGCTCAAAAGCCTCGCTGGCGGTGCGCGCAAGCCGGCCGAGCGGCTGGTCGTCGCTGTCAAACCCCTTCAGCCGGCTGACACGTTCAAGCTCGCGTGCGGCCGTCGCGAGCGCCGCGGCGACCTGGCCGGCCTCAAGCGCTTCGGCGGCGACCCGAACGCCATCGCCGGCCCGCTCGGACTGCATCCGTCGCTGGCGCTCCCCGGCAAGGCCTTCGGCTTCTCCAGCCTGGGGCGCCAATTCCTCAAGGCGCTGGATATCCATGTCGAGGGCTTCTCGCATGGCGCTGGCCGACTCGACGGACTCGGCCAGCCGGACCCGTTCCTGCCGCGCCGCCTGCAGGCGGCGCCATCCGGACGCCGCTTCCTCCAGCAGGTCCTGGTTGCCCGCATAATCATCCAGCATCACGCGATGCGCAGCGGGCCGCCAGAGTGCGGCGGCGGCGTGCTGGCCATGAATTTCGACGAGCCCGCCACCGATCCGGGCAAGCAATCCGGCGCTGACAGCCTGGTCATTGATCAGCGCGCGGGACGGGCCATCCCGGCGCAGGATCCGCTTGAGTGTCAGCGTTTCACCAGGGTCGGCCTCAACCCCCTCCTCGGCCAGCGCCGCCCAGACCGGATGGTCCGCCGTCGGCGCGAATTCCGCCAGTATGCTCGCCTTCCCGGCTCCGGCCCGCACCTGCCGTTTTTCGGCCGGCGCTCCGAGGGCCAGCCCGAGCGCGTCCAGGATAATCGATTTCCCGGCGCCCGTCTCACCGGTCAGCGCGGTAAACCCCTCGCCCGGCTCAAGGTCGAGACGATCGATCAGGACAAAGTCCCTTATGGATATGGAAACCAGCATGCTCGCCGGTTAGCATAGGAACAAAAAAAGAACAAGCCCGGTCTGCGGCGCTCAGAACAGACGGGAGAGCCAGCCCTCGCGCTCCTCGGCTGTTGCCGACCGGGGGTCTATCCCTTCACCTGACAGGAGGCTGTAGCTGTCGCGATACCAGTCACTGTCGGGAAAATTGTAACCAAGCACAGCGCCGGCCGCGCGCGCCTCGCCGCGAAGGCCGATTGCCAGGTTGGCTTCCACCAGCCTGTGCAGCGCTTCGGGGACATGGCTGGTCTGGTCATACTCCTCGATGACTGTCTTGAACCGGTTGATCGCGGCCAGGTGCTGGTCGCGGCGCAGATACCAGCGCCCGATCTCCATTTCCTTCCCGGCCAACTGGTCGCGCACCATGTCGAGCTTCAGCGTGGCATCCTTGGCGAATTCGGTATCCGGAAACCGACGGACCACATCGGTGAGCGCTGAGCGGGCCAGTTCCGTCATCTTCTGATCGCGACCCACATCCATGATCTGTTCGAAATAGGAAATGCCGACGATGTAATAGGCATAGGCGGCGCCATCCGTGCCGGGGTGCAGGGAGATGTAGCGCTGGGCGACGTTCACGGAGTCCTCGTATTCACGGGCGCGGTAATGGGCAAAAGCCGTCATCAGCGTCGCCTGGCGTGCCCATTCCGAATAGGGATGCTGACGCTCGACCTCGTTGAAGAACTGGATCGCCTCGACATAATCCTGCTCGTCGAGTTCCTCGGCGCCGCGATTATACAACTGCTCCACCGGCCGCTCGACATAGGCAAGTTCCTGGCGGCGCTCACCTGACTGACAAGCCGTCATCCCAAGGATGCCCGAAACGAGGAGTGAAAGCGCAATCGGTCTGTGGCGCATGGGTCAGTCGTCCTCTTCGAAGAAAGTGTGGCTAGCTCCTGACTAACGGCCTGCCCGCGTTTTGTCCAAGCCGCGCTACATCCCGGCCCGGCTCCTGGCAATTATCACGCGATCGGCCCGTAAGCTCCGCAAATGATCCGTGAGCATTATCGGGCGGGCATTGGGCGGGACCTGCCCTAGGCACGGACCCGGACCGGCGCCGCCTCGGCATGCTCGCGCGCTTCGGCTGGTTCCCAGCACCACGCATCCGGCGTATCGAGCAGCGCGCGGACCAGCTTGTTGTTCAGCGCGTGGCCGGGCTGCTCGGCCTCGTAAAGCCCGGCAATCGGCGCACCGGCCAGGAACAGGTCGCCGACCGCATCGAGAAGCTTGTGTCTGATGAACTCGTCCCCGGCGCGCAATCCCTCGGGATTGACCACTGTGTTCCCGTCAATGACGACCGCATTGTCCAGTGAGCCGCCACGCGCCAGACCCATCGCCTTCAGCTTATCGACATCCCGGGCAAAGCCAAAGGTGCGCGCAAAGGCGAGATCGCGCGCGAACAGGCCCGGTTCGAGCCGCAGGCTCATCTCCTGGACCCCGATCGCCCGGCTTTCGAAATCGATTCGCGCACGCATCGTCAGATCATCATTATCCGACGGGCCGAGCCTTGCCCATTTCGCCCCGTCGCGCACGGTGAGGGTGTCGCTCATGCGGATGCGGCGCCGGGGAGCATCCTGCCCGACCAGCCCGACCCTTTCCATCAAGCCGCAGAATACCGATGACGACCCGTCCATCACCGGTATTTCGGGCGCATCGACTTCCATGATGGCATTGTCGAGACCCATACCCGCGCAGGCGGCCAGGAGATGCTCGACCACGGCCACGCTGACACCCTCGTCATTGCTCAGAGTCGTGCCAAGCTGAACCTCGCTTACGCGATCTCCGCGCGCCTCGACGATATTGTGACGGTCCGTGATATCGGTGCGAATGAAACGGATACCGGTGCCGGGCGCGGCGGGACGCATGACAAGCCGGGCGCGCAGGCCGCCATGAACGCCAATCCCGGCACAAAAAGCCGGGCCCGAAAGGGTCTGTTGATACGCATCTGCACTCAAGGAAAGGCCCTCCGTGACATTCCCCATGGAGGGCAAGAGCGCTCAGATCACAAGACACGCATTGTTTCGTTTTGTTGCACAAGCGGCCGTGGAATGCCGGCAGAACGCTGTTTCAATTCGGAATTTACCCGTTCCGAGCCCGCTGCAATCCTGAAACCCTGTCCGGGACTTAATGATTGGCGGACCGGCGGAGGAAAGCCGGGATTTCCAGTTCCGCATCATCGAACGGTGCCGGTTCGGGATGATCCTCGGGCCTGGAGATCAGGGCCTCATCGTCGCCCGCCTCGCCCGGTTCGTCATCATTGTCACTCATACTGCGGCGCCAGCCGAACAGGTTGGCGAAGCCGGCCGGCCCGCTGGCCGCCTCGGCGGCGCGTTCCCTTTCCGGCTCATCCGGCCCCTTGCGACGGCCGAAAACCGTATCGGCTGTGATCTCGTCGGCCCCGTCGAGCGGTTCGCGGTGATCGGCCGGGAGCGGGCGACCGGCAAAATCGGGGCGGGGATCGGGATCGCTATCCGCCGGCTGCGCCTCGGGCTGATCGGCCGCACTCTCTTCCTCGCCCACGGCATACGTGCCTGCAGAGGTGACAACCACCGGGCGTTCCTCTGCTGGCGCAGGAGGCTCTGCCGGCACCGGTGCAGCGGCCGCGGGCGCGGACTGTCCGGCCAGCTCGGCCGCGCTCTTGTCGAGCCCGGCCGCGACAACCGACACACGCAGCTTGCCCTCGAGGTCGGGGTCGAATGTCGAGCCGAGAATGATATTCGCCTCCGGATCGACCTCCGCACGGATTTCGTTCGCCGCCTCGTCGAGCTCGAACAGGGTGAGGTCGTATCCGCCCGTGATATTGATGAGCACGCCGCGCGCACCCTTCATCGTCACGTCATCGAGCAGGGGATTGTCGATCGCCGCGCGCGCGGCTTCAAGCGCCCGATTTTCGCCGTCGGCGGCCCCCATGCCCATCATGGCCGAGCCCATGCCGGTCATGATGGACCGCACATCCGCGAAATCGAGATTGATGAGGCCCGGCATGACCATCAGGTCGGTGATCCCGCGAACGCCCGAATAGAGCACGTCATCCGCCATCCGGAAGGCGTCGGCGAATGTGGTGCGCTCATTGGCAATGCGGAACAGGTTCTGATTGGGCACCACGATCAGCGTGTCGACATCGTGGCGCATGGCATCGAGACCGTCCATCGCATACCGCATACGCCGCGTTCCCTCAAAGCCGAAGGGCTTGGTGACCACGCCCACCGTCAGGATGCCCTGCTCATGAGCTGCGCGCGCAATCACCGGCGCCGCGCCGGTGCCCGTGCCACCACCCATGCCCGCGGCAATGAAAACCATGTGGGCGCCGTCCAGGTATGTCTTGATATCGTCCAGGCTCTCTTCGGCCGCCGCCGCGCCGACTTCGGGCCGCGCGCCCGCGCCCAGACCGCCTGTGGTCTCCGGGCCCAACTGGATGCGGTTCTCGGTGGCCGAGCGTCCGAGCGCCTGAGCATCGGTATTGGCGACAATGAACTCCACCCCCTGGAGGTTGGCTTCGATCATATTGTCGACGGCGTTGCCCCCGGCGCCTCCGACGCCGAAAACCACAATCCGGGGTTTGAGTTCCTGTGTCATGACCATCGCCTTCCAAATATACGCCTGCCAGGATGTTCCAGAAGGTGAGACTGAGCGTATCGGGCTAAAACGCCGTTAAGCGAATACAATTTCGCTCAGAAATTTTCGCGCAACCAGCGCAATGTCCTGTTCACCATGCCTCCGCTTTCGGAAGCCACACCCGCGTTCGGGCCTGAAGCGAGCCCTGCCCCGACCGCGCCGGGCGATCCCGCCATCGATAGTGTTAACAGACCTGCGGCAGAGGAAAAAGCCGGTGTGGACAGCGTTTCCCCGAGATTCTCGGCCAGAACGGGGTTTCCAAGCCGCACCGGCACGCCGAGCACGCGCGTGGCAAGCTCCCGAACGCCCGGCAGCTGGCTCGCGCCGCCCGTGAGAACGACCCGTCTCGGCATCACGCGCGCGACAGGGCTGGCTGCAAGCTGGTCACGCACGATTTCGAAGACTTCCTCGATCCGGGGTTCGACAATCTCGACCAGTTTCCGGCGCGGCATGCGCACGGCATTCAGGCGGCCATCATCGCCCAGGCGCGGCATCTCGATGCGTTCCGACAGGCCGGGCGCTTCCCGGTCCGCCTGCCCGTGCACCGTCTTGAGCCGTTCGGCCGCGGCGAAGGTCGTGCCCAGCCCCTGCGCAAGATCGCCGGTGACATGGGCCCCGCCAGCCGGGACGAGGCTCAGCCAGGCCGGGGCGCCGTTCATCATGACACAGATCGTCGTCGCGCCGGCGCCCATATCAATACAGACCGATCCGTTATCGCGCTCATCCTCGACAAGTGCGCCCAGCCCGCTCGCGATCGAGGACGGAACGACTTGTTCTATCTTGAGATAGGCCCTGGAAATGCACTCGGTCAGGTTTCGCACAACCGACTGGGGAGCGGACACGACATTGACCAGCGCACCGATCCGCGCGGCAAGCATGCCGACGGGTTCGCGCACGCCTTCCTGGTCATCCACACGGTAGGCGACCGGCCAGACGCCCAGGATTTCCCGCCCCTTCGTCTGCGCCTTGGCAAGACAGGCGGCATGGGCGCGCCGTACGTCGCGCAGGCTGACTTCGCGGCCACCGGTCGTGCAACCGCCCGAGACGAGCTGGCTGCTCATCCGCATCCCCGTCAATCCGAGACAGACTCGCGAAATCCTCTGATCGGCCTCGCGCTCGGCATCCTCGACAACAAGGCGTACGGTCCGTTCCAGGGCGTCGATATCCGTGATGGCGCCATTGGCAAACCCGCGGCTCTGCTGGCGGCCTGTCCCTGCGATGACGAAACCGCCGGGCTTGCGGCTGTCACGCCGGGCAATCATGCAGGCAATCTTCGATCCGCCCACATCAAGCGCCGCGAAAGGCTCGCCATCGGCCCGGGCAAGTCGCCCGCCGGCCCGTTGCTCGAAAGCCGACATCAGGCTGCCCCCTCACGTTCAGGCTGGCGGCGCGGGCGCATGACCAGCTGGTTCCCGGCTCTCAGGTCGATCGCCGCGAGCGGGCGGTCGAGCAGGTCATGAGCGGCCTGTTTCGCGGCAAGCCGGTCCATGGCGGCGTCCAACGCAGCGTCTTCGGGGAAATCGACCTGCACATCGCCTTCGAAATAAACCCTCCAGCGGCGCGACCCGATCCGTTCTGCCTTCACGAAGCGCGCTTTCAGCGCCAACGCCTTTTCGAGGCGGGCGAGCAGGCCCGGCGCGGCCTCCGGGGCGCTCTCGCCGGACAGGCGCGGAAGCCCGGCAAAGGCGTCAGCCTCGAGGCCCGGCATGACGCGGCCAAGCTCGTCAATGACCGCCGGGCGGCCATCATGCGTCCAGATGGCCAGTGGATCGGCCGGATCTGCCATGATGACGAGCTGGTCCGGCCAGAGCCGATGGACCCGGACATTGACGACCTTTCCAGTGGCGCGGATACGCTCACGAATGGCGCGAGGGTCGGCCCGGAACATATTTTCGCCCGGCTCGATCATGGCGGCCGCACGGATCTGGCCGGAAAGTTCCGCGTCATGCTCCAGCCCGATCACGGCCACGTCAGAGACCGCGACGCCGAGCGTTCGCGCCATCGTGTCATTGAAATTGGCGATCCGGCTCTCGGCCTGCGAGAGCGATCCGCCCATCCAGGCCGCGGCCGTGACGATTAGCGCGATCACCATGACAAGGCCCAGGATCACGGAAGTTACGCGCACCTCCTCGCCGGCCTGTTCGCCGCCGGGCCCGGTTTCATTTCCAGGCCTCACCGGTCGCATGATGCGTCCTCGATCATCCAGGCGACAAGCTCCTCGAAACTGATGCCCAGAAAGGCCGCCTGTTCGGGCACCAGCGAGGTCGGTGTCATGCCGGGCTGAGTGTTGGTTTCCAGGATCACGAGCCGGTCCTCATCCGCGTCATATCGAAAATCCGACCGCGAAACGCCCCGGCAGCCCAGCGCCTGATGGGCCTTGAGACTGGCGGCCATGGCGGCTTCGCTCACACGCGCAGGCAGGTCAGCCGGCAGCGCATGTCGCGATCCGCCTGCTGCGTATTTTGCATCAAAGTCGTAAAACTCCCTTAATGTCGTGATTTCCGTCACGGCCAGCGGGCGCTCGCCCATCACGCCCACCGAAAGCTCGCGGCCGGGAATGAATTTCTCCGCCATCAGCCGGTCACCATAGGCCCAGTCCGCGTTGAGAACCTGCTGCGGCGGGCCGCCCCCCTGCTCGCGCACGATGACGACGCCGAAACTCGACCCCTCGGCAATCGGCTTGATGACATAGGGCGGCTCCAGGAGGTGACGGGCCGCCGCCTCTGCCCGCGTGCAGGCCACATCCTCGGCAATATCGATCCCGTTCTGGGCATAGACGGCCTTGGATTTGCGCTTGTCCATGGCCACGGCCGAGGCCAGAACGCCGGAATGCGTATAGGCCAGCCCCATCACTTCAAGCAGGCCCTGAACGCAGCCATCCTCGCCCCAGGGGCCGTGCAGGCCGTTCAGGACGATCTCGGGCGCCGCCTCTTCGAGCTGTCGCGCGAGCTCGCGCGTTGCATCGATCTCGACCACATCATGGCCGCCGGCCCGCGCGGCGCGGGCCATCTGCGTGCCCGAGCTGATGGAGATTTCACGCTCGGACGACCAGCCCCCGTAGATCACGGCCACACGTTTCATCGCGCCATCTCCCTGAAAATCATCGAGACCTCACATGAGACTCCTTCATGAGAAATGAAAACGGCGTACATGTGACAATGAGATTACAGCCGGCCCCGCAAAAACGCGCTTCGGCTGGCCATGACTTGCAGCTCGGGGACCACGGGCATTACCCGTGCACAGCTCCAGCAAACGGATTCAGGGAAGGAGGCCCGCATGCCCGCACGCCGCTGGGCCTGTCTGACAGTTTCGGCATTGGCCACGGCCATGCTGGCGCAAGGCCAGACCCCGGAACGGCGGGTCTTCACGCCGGCCGATTTCGAAAGGTTCGCACCGCTGACCGCGCTCGACATGGTGCGCGAAATCCCCGGTTTTACCCTCAAGCGCGGCGCCAGCGCCCGCGGCCTTGGCCAGGCCAGTGGCAATGTCCTGATCAATGGCAAGCGCAGTTCCGGGAAATCCAATGACACGATTGATGCGCTGTCGAGGGTTCCGGCCGGGCGGGTGGTGCGGATCGAGCTTTCCGATGCCGCCACGCTCTCGATCCCCGGCGTATCCGGCCAGGTGGCCAATATCATCACGGATGGCGAGGGCCTCTCGGGTGTCTGGGAATGGCAGCCACGCTTTCGCGAAAGGCTCGCGCCGCGCTATGATCGGGGCAGTGTCTCGCTGACAGGCGAGCAGGACGATCTGTCATGGACTGTCGGGCTCGAAAGTGATGGCAACCGGTTCGCGAACAAGGGGCCGGAATTCATCACCGATGCGGATGATATTCTGCTGGAGCGGCGCGATGAGGACCTGGAAGGGCGTATTGAAGCCCTCGAAGGCACATTCGGCCTGAACTGGGATCCCCTTGGTGCGCGCGAGGCCAATCTGTCGCTGGCCTACGGGACGCGCACGCAAACGCGGCGCGAGCGCGGGCACCGCCAGCCGCAAACGGGACCCGACACCATCCGGGTCTTTGAAGGCCGCGAGGAGGAATGGGACAGTGAAATCAGCGCAGATCTGTCCTTTGGCGGGTTCGGCGGCCAGGTCAAGCTGATCGGCCTGCATCGCCACGAGGACAGCCGAGACAGCGACCGGGTCAACGCCCATGATCCTGCCGACGGCCAATTTCTCGAACGCGCGCGTTTCGACCAGGATTCCATTGAGAACGAGGCCGTGGTCCGTCTCGAATTCGACTGGCGCACCCCGCAGGGCCGCGACTGGCAGCTCGCCTCCGAACATGCCTATAACCGTCTCGATGCCGGGTCCGTCGCGTTCGTTCCACAGGCCGGTGGAGGCTTCGCCGCCGGGGCCCGCGCCGTCCCGACACGGGTGGAAGAAACCCGGGGGGAGATCAGCCTCACCCATGGGCGGAAGCTGTCAGCCCAATGGCGGCTCCAGGCCTCCCTGGCCGGGGAATATTCGGAAATTTCCTCACGGGTCGGCGAGAATGCGGATGCGCGGAATTTCCTGCGGCCGAAGGGATATCTCCAGGCCAGTTGGGAGCCGGATGACACGATGAGCCTGAACCTGCGCGTCGAGCGAGAGGTCGGCCAGCTGGATTTTCTCGATTTTGTCGGCTCGCAGGACATTGATGAGGGACTCGATGATGCCGGGAACACCTCCCTTGTGCCCGACCAGGCCTGGCGCATGGAAGCCGAGCTGGATCGCCGGTTCGGCAAGAGCGGTGCAGCGAGCCTGCTGGTCTATCGCGAGGATATCGAGGATATCATCGACCGCGTGCCGCTGGGCGCGGGTCGCGAAGGACCGGGCAATATAGATCGCGCCTACCGATTCGGCGCCGAACTCGACTTGACGGTTAACCTTGATGGCGCCGGCCTTGATGGCTTTCAGTGGGCGCTTGACCTCGAATGGCAGCAGTCACGGCTTGACGACCCCCTGACCGGGGAAAGCCGCCCGATCAGTGACGACACGATCAGTTTCTATTTCACGGAACTGCGCTGGGATGTGCCGGGAACGCCCTATGCCTTCCTTATTGCCAGCCGGCGCGATCTTGAAGCGAAGACCTACCGGCTCGATGAAATCCGGCAATTCAGGGAGGACAGGCCGTCCTTTTGGGTGGAGGCACGCCACAAGTCCCTGTTCGGGATCGACGCTCATGTGCGCCTTGGCAACCTGCTCGACACGCGCGACACGCTAACCCGTGTCATCTATGCCCCGGACCGAACCGGAGACATCATACGCCGCCAGCGCTACGCGCGCGACTTTGGCCCGATCCTCAGTTTCGGCTTTTCCGGCAGCTTCTGATCGAGACGCTCATATCGCCGCGCGCAGATCTTCCAGATAGGAAATATGCTCGACGAGCCGGGCATTGCCGGGCTCGTCATCGCCGCGCGATTTCAGTTCCAGCCGGGAGCGCTCGATTTCGCTGTCGATCTCTTCGGGCGCAACCGATGCCAGATCCACCGCTTCTTCGGCCAGAATGGTCAGACCGGCCGGCGTGACATCGGCAAAACCGCCGCGCGCGAAGACGCGCATGTCGTCCTTGCCCGTGCTGAGAATGCGAACAACGCCATTCTTCAGAGTCGTCATGAAGGGCGCATGGTTCGGTAGCACGCCGAACTCGCCTTCCGCGCCCGGCGCGATGACATGATCAACCTCACCGGAAAACACTTCGCTGGCGGGCGAGACGAGGGAGAAGGAAAGTGTATCGGCCATCTTCCTCTACGCGTCTTCCAGCATTTTCTCGGCCTTTTTCACGGCTTCGTCCATGGAGCCGACCATGTAGAAGGCCTGTTCGGGCAGGTGGTCATACTCGCCGGCGATGAGGTCCCTGAAGCCCTTGATCGTGTCCTCGAGCTTGACCTGAACGCCCGGCGAGCCGGTGAAGACCTCGGCCACGTCGAAGGGCTGGCTCAGGAAACGCTCGACCTTGCGCGCGCGGGCCACGACCAGCTTGTCCTCCTCGGAAAGCTCGTCCATGCCGAGAATGGCGATGATGTCCTGGAGTTCCTTGTAGCGCTGCAGGATCTCCTGCACGCCGCGCGCGGTGTCATAATGCTCCTGTCCGACGGTCATCGGGTCGAGAATGCGCGAGGTGGAATCGAGCGGGTCGACGGCCGGATAGATACCCTTTTCCGAGATCGCGCGGTTGAGCACTGTGGTCGCGTCGAGGTGGGCAAAGGAGGTGGCCGGCGCCGGGTCGGTCAGGTCGTCGGCGGGCACATAGATGGCCTGGACCGAGGTGATCGAGCCCTTGTTGGTCGAGGTGATACGCTCCTGCAGGCCGCCCATATCGGTGGCCAGTGTAGGCTGGTAGCCCACGGCCGACGGGATCCGGCCGAGAAGGGCCGAGACTTCCGAACCCGCCTGGGTGAAGCGGAAGATATTGTCGACGAAGAAAAGGACATCCTTGCCTTCTTCGTCGCGGAAATACTCGGCCTGTGTCAGGCCGGTCAGCGCGACGCGGGCCCGCGCACCCGGCGGTTCGTTCATCTGGCCATAGACCAGCGTGGCGCGGCTTTCGCCCTCTAGGTCGATCACCTTGGATTCGATCATCTCGTGATAGAGGTCGTTGCCTTCGCGCGTGCGTTCTCCGACGCCGGCGAACACCGAATAGCCGCCGAAGAGTTTCGCGATATTGTTGATCAGCTCCATGATGAGCACGGTCTTGCCCACGCCCGCGCCGCCGAACAGGCCGATCTTGCCGCCCTTGGCGTAGGGGCACAGCAGATCGATGACCTTGATCCCGGTGACCAGAACTTCCGATTCCGTCGACTGGTCGACAAATTCCGGGGCCTCCTGGTGAATGGCGCGATCGGCATCGGCATTGAGCGGGCCGCGCTGATCAATGGGCTCGCCGATCACGTTCATGATGCGGCCGAGCGTGGCCGGCCCCACAGGCACGGTGATCGTCCGGCCCGTGTCGGAAACTTCCTGGCCGCGTACCAGGCCCTCGGTCGAATCCATGGCGATGGTGCGCACACTGTTCTCGCCGAGATGCTGGGCGACCTCGAGCACGAGGCGGTTGCCATGGTTCTCGGTTTCGAGCGCGTTCAGAATGTTCGGCAGGTGTCCGTCGAACTCGACATCGACAACAGCGCCGATAACCTGGGAAATCTGTCCCTTGACGTTGGCCGGGTTGCTCATGCGGGGCGTCTCCTTTGGAGCGGTCGTCTGTGGGGTGGGGCTGGAAGTGGCCGCAGGCGCGGCGGATTTCGCGGTGGCGGACGCAGCGCCCGTCTTGGCGGGTTCACGATCGGCATGCAGGCCGCTGGCAGCCGAGGGCGCGCTTTCCGGGGACGCGGTGGCGGCGGCGGCCGCGCCCGCCTTGACCGGCTCGGCGGTCTTCAGCGCATCCTTGCCGGCGGTGTCCGGCTTGCACACGCCGCAGGGCCGCACATCCTTGTAAGGCAGCTGCGCCGCCTTTTCGGCCGCGGCCTCGAAGTTGGAAAACGGCCCGTGCCATTCGTCATCGTCATTGCTCGTGTCGCCGCCGAGGCCGGCGCCATCATTGCAATAGCGGCAGCTCGCCAGGTGGATGCGGGCGCGCTTGGCGATGCGGTTTTCGTAAACCCAGTAATTCATGGCCCCTTGCTGCCGCCTCCCTAGAGTGCTTCCGCGCCGGAAATGATCTCGATCAGTTCCTTGGTGATCTGCGCCTGGCGCGCGCGGTTATATTGCAGCGACAGGTCATCGATCAGCTCGCCGGCATTGCGCGTGGCATTGTCCATGGCCGTCATCGAGGCCGCCTGTTCACCCGCGGCGCTTTCCAGCATTCCCGACAGGATCTGCGTATTGAGATAGCGCGGCAGGAGCGTTTCGAGGATTTCCTCCTCGGACGGCTCGTATTCGTAGATCGCCCCCTTCAGATCAATGGTCTCGGCATCTTCGGGGGGCTTGGCGGGTATCAGCTGACGGGTCACGGGGACCTGGCTGAGAACATTCCGGAATTCGGAGAAAACCAGCGTGGCGACATCGAATTCGCCGTCCTCGAAACGCCGGGCCAGTTCGCGCCCGAGCCCGAGGGCGGCTTCGGTAAAGTCATTGCCCTTCACATCGGACAAGTCGACATGGTCGACGAACATGTCGCCATATTCCCGGCCGAGCTGTTCGCGGCCCTTCTTGCCGATGGTGATGATCTTCACCGTCTTGCCGGCGGCACGCAACTCACCGATTTCCTGCTTGGCGCGTTTGACCGTATTAGCATTGAAACCGCCGCAAAGGCCACGTTCGGCGGTCATCACCAGGAGGAGATGGGTGTCCTCCCGGCCGCTGCCGGACAGGAGTTTCGGCCCGCCCTCGCCGCCCGAGGCTGCGGCCGCCGTCAGGTTCGCGATCACGGCGGCCAGGCGCGCCGCATAAGGGCGCGAGGCCTCGGCGGCCTCCTGGGCGCGCTTCAGCTTGGCCGCGGCGACCATCTGCTTGGCCTTCGTGATCTTCTGCGTGGATTTCACGCTCGAGATCCGGCCCTTGAGTTCCTTGAGACTGGCCATCTTTAAGGTCTGTCCTCTGGGTCAGCGACTTGAATTCACGCAATCAGGCAAAGCTCTTGGTGAACTCGTCGAGGGCGTCCTTGATGCCGGACTCGACCTCGTCGGTGAGCGCCTTTTCCTCGGCGATCTTGGACAGGAGCGATTTCTTCTGCCCGCGCAGGAAGGTGAGCAGTTCGGCCTCGAAACGGGTCACATTCTCCACGGTCACATCATCAAGATAGCCGCGCGTGCCGGCATAGATGACGCAGACCTGTTCTTCCATGAGGAGCGGGGAGTATTGCGGCTGCTTGAGCAGCTCGGTCAGGCGCGCACCGCGATCGAGCAGTTTCTGGGTCGCCGCATCGAGGTCGGAGCCGAATTTCGCAAAGGCGGCCATTTCGCGATACTGGGCCAGTTCGCCCTTCATCGAGCCAGCCACCTTTTTCATCGCCTTGGTCTGCGCCGACGATCCGACACGCGACACCGAAAGGCCGACATTCACGGCCGGGCGGATGCCCTGGTAGAAAAGGTCGGTTTCTAGGAAGATCTGGCCATCGGTGATCGAGATGACATTGGTCGGGATATAGGCCGAAACATCATTGGCCTGGGTCTCGATGATCGGCAGCGCGGTGAGCGAGCCGGCACCATTGTCATCATTCATCTTCGCGGCCCGC
>JAAANZ010000080.1 GCA_009909065.1 Alphaproteobacteria bacterium
TGCGAAGCCGGCAAACAGCACCATCAGTCCGATCACACCGGCAATCGCCGGCAGTATCCACCAGATCAGCATTGCTCTGTCCTCAACCCCTTTCCTGGGCGCGGTGTGTCTCGCGCATCCTTGCGGTCCCATACCCCGATGATCCGGCTTATAACAGAAGCCGAAGAGCCATGCAGCCGGCTTTCGCAGGTCGCCCGACGGTCAGGCCGCAAGCGTGGCCTCATCGCGCACGGCGGGCCTGCCGAGGATCATGTCCGCGGCCTTTTCCGCAATCATGATGGTGGGCGCATTGGTATTGCCGCCGATCAGTGTCGGCATCACCGAGGCATCGACCACGCGCAGTCCTTCGACGCCGCGCAGGCGCAGTGCGCCATCCAGGGGCGCGCGCGCATCATTGCCCATGCGAACCGTGCCGACAGGATGATAGATCGTCTCGCCGGTCTCGCGGACATAGGCATCGATCTGCTCATCGCTCTGCACATCGGGGCCGGGAAGCATTTCCGGGCCGCGAAGATCGGCGAGCCCGGCCTGGGCGCAGATTTCGCGCATGATCCTGACCGATTCGCGCATGGCGCGCCGGTCTTCCTGCGCGGCGAGATAGTTGGGGTCGATCGCGGGGTGGTCGAACGGGTCGGCCGAGCGCAGGCCGACCGTGCCGCGGCTTTCCGGGCGCAGTTGGCAGGCATGAACCGTGAAGCCGTCCTTTTTCACCTCGACGCGGCCATGATCGATCATGCACGCATTGACGAGGTGAAGCTGCAGGTCCGGCCGGTCGAGGCCTTCGCGCGATTTCAGGAAGGCGCCGGCCTGCAGGAAATTGTCGGCGCCGGGGCCGGATTTCGAGAACAGGTAGCGAAGGCCGACGCCAAGCTTTTTCAGGCCTGCCTGCTGGGAATAGGCGGAGAGTTTCTGCGTCATCTCATGCACGAGAATGACATCGAGATGGTCCTGCAGATTGGTGCCGATATCCGGGCTTTCGACCTGCGGGGCGATGCCATGGGCCTTCAGCGTATCAGGATCACCAATGCCCGACAGCATCAGCAGCTGGGGCGACTGCACCGCCCCGGCGCACACGATCACCTCGCCGGCGGCCCGCAGCCTGGAGGGCTCACGGCCCTTGCCCTCGACGATCTCGACCCCCCGGGCGCGCCCGTCCTCGACAAGGACACGGGTGACGAGACCGGTGGAGATCACGGTCAGATTGTCGCGCTTTCCCGCGATGGGGCGCAGATAGCCGAATGAGGCGCTCCAGCGCTCACCCTTGTGAATGGTGCGCTGATAGGGGCCGACACCCTCCTGTTGGGCGCCGTTGAAATCCGGCGTGAAGGCATGGCCCGCCTGCTGGCCGGCTTCGATGAAGGCGTCATAGAGCGGGGCGTTCAGGGGGCTCTGCGAGACATGCAAGGGGCCATCGCCGCCATGGAACTCATCTTCGCCGCCGTCGAAGGTTTCCGAACGCCGGAAATAGGGCAGCACGTCGGCAAAGCCCCAGCCCTCGAGCCCCATTTGTCGCCACTGGTCATAGTCACGGGCATGACCGCGGATATAGACCATCCCATTGATCGACGAGGAGCCGCCCCAGCCGCGCCCGCGCGGCCAGTAAAGCCGCCGCCCATTCATGTGAGCCTGCGGCTCTGTCTCGAAGCCCCAATTATAGTCATTCTCGCCCTTGAGCAGCGAGCCGACGCCGGCCGGCATGCGCACCAGCAGTGAAGTGTCCTTCTTGCCCGCCTCGACGAGGCACACCCGTATATCCGGGTCGGCGCTCAGGCGATTGGCCAGCACGCAGCCGGCGCTGCCCGCGCCGACAATGATATAATCGAATTCCTGCCGCTCTGGCATGTCGTCTCCCGTTTTTTCTCGTTTCCTGATTCCAAACTGACCGTCTGTCCGCTGTGCGGCAACCATTTGTGAACCGGATAGTCTTATATATTCAACAAAACGGCGCTCGGGCGGTGCGCGTTGTGAATGGAGTCAGACGATACAATGAATGCCGCCCGTAAACTGGTCGATATCCAGCCCCCGCAGACCCGTCCGGACAAGGACCGGCGCCATCACAAGCGCGTTCAGATCCGGCTGCCGGGCAAATTCCTCAATGAAATGAGCGAAGAGCACGCCTTTACCAGTGTCGATGTCTCTTGTGGCGGGGCGCGCCTGCGCAGCGCCGAGAGGGTGCCGCCGGGTGCTCGTATCGTGTGCTATTTCGAGGAACTCGGCCGGGTCGCCTGCAAGGTGGTTCGCCAGTGCGAGGACGGATTCGCCGTCGCCTTCCTGACAACGCCGCACAAGCGCGACAAGCTCGCCGACCGCCTGACCTGGCTACTCAATCGCGAGGCGCTGGCCCTGCGTGAAGAGCGCGCGGCGCCGCGCTACGAGACCAGCGGTCCGGCCGTGGTCAGGTTGTCCGATGGCACGGCCCTGCACTGCCGGGTCAAGGACATATCACTGACCGGTGCTGGCCTGGAAGCCACCGCCTCGGGCGCACCCGCCGTCGGGGAAGTGGTTACGGCCGGCACCTTGCGCGGCGAGGTCGTGCGCGCTGAGGGCCGCGAATTCGGCATCCGCTGGATCGTTTGACCGGGCGCGCGTGTCCTATTTGCCCTTCCATTCGGGCTTTCGTTTCTCGGCGAAGGCGCGCGGACCTTCAATGAAATCCTCCGATTTGAGCATGTCATTGACGGCCGGGTATTTGGTCTCGAAGGCGTCCTGATAGCTGGCGATATCGAGACCGCGCATCACCGCCTGCTTGGAGGCGCGGATCGACATGGGGCTGCATTCCAGGATCAGGCCGGCCCAGCGGCGCGCCGCATCCATCAGCTCGCCCTGGGGCACGACCTCGGCGACAAAGCCGAGTTCCTTGCCTTCCTCGGCGGGCACATGCCGGCCGGTCAGGATCATGCTCATCGCGCGTTTCAGGCCGATCTGGCGTGGCAGACGGTGCAGCCCGCCCGCCAGCGCGGCGAGCCCGACCTTCGGCTCGGGCAGGGCAAAGCGGGCATTGTCGCTGGCCAGGATGATGTCGCAGGCCAGCGCGATCTCGAAGCCCCCGCCCATGGCCACGCCATTGACCGCCGCGATGACCGGCTTGTCGAGATCATAGCGCGCGGTCAGCCCGCCAAAGCCGCTTTCGACACGGAACATCTCCCCGCCCTCGGCCTGGTAGCGCAGGTCATTGCCGGCCGAGAAGGCTTTCTCCCCGGCGCCCGTGATGATCGCCACCCAGAGATCGTCATTGGCGGCGAAATCGTCGAAAATCTCCCCCAGTTCCTTGTTCGCCGGCGGATGCAGGGCATTCATCTTGTCCGGCCTGTTGATCTCCACGATCAGGAGATGGCCCTCCTGGTGGGTCCTGCAGAATTCGCGCTCGGCCATTTTCCAATCCTCCCGCCGCGCCTGTCGCGGCTGTTTGCGTTTCGGTAACCCGACAAGACGCAGAGCTTGCCGGGAAATCAAGATTGGACGCCGCGTCATGCCCGAAACGGGCCCGCTCGATCTCGCCGAACTCGACCCGCCGGTCTGGCATGTTCTCGCCGCCGGCAAGACCTATGGCCCTTACACGATGGGCCAGCTGAGGGGATATCGCGATGAGGGCCGCATTCTTCCCGGAACGCCCGTGGCGCGCGGGCCGGGCGGTGCGTTCCGGCCGGCCCTGGAGGTCGAGGCCCTGTTCGGCGGCGCGGCCGACCCGGATTCGCGCGCCGGTCCTGCACACAATTTCCTGCTCGTGGTGCCTGCCCCGGTCAGCGAGGACCTTCTGGGCCGACTCGGCGAGCTTTCGGCCTGTCTCGATGTCGCGCCGGGCGTGTTTGTCCTGCGCGCGCGCCGGCGGCTGGCTGAGCTGCGCGAGGCCATCGCGCCACTGGCCGGTGACAGGATGGTCCTGGTCGATGCCAGTTCCGACCGGCTCGCCTGGGCGGGGCTCGGGCCCCAGACCGACCGGGCCCTGCGCGAACTCTGGCTCACCGGCGAGGGGAGCTGACGGCCGGCGTGTCCGTGTCATCGGTCACCGGGCCGGGCTCCAGCAGGCGTGAGCGGAACACGTCGCGCGGAAGCGTGCCGGGCGGACAGGTCAGGTAACGCGCCTGCGCAACGGGCGGTGCGGCGCGGGTCTGCGGGGCCTGTAGCGAGCGGAACGCCCAGGCGAGCAGGAAAAACAGCGCGATCAGGGCCAGGATCAGCGCCACTGTCAAACGTCCGCCCGACGCCTCGCCCGTCCGGGCCGCGGCGGGCGGGGCCGGCCGGGTGCGCGCGCTGAGCCGTGTGGCGGCCGCGGCCGGCGCCCGCGC
>JAAANZ010000099.1 GCA_009909065.1 Alphaproteobacteria bacterium
TCGCAAGAAAACTCCTCACAATCCTCAATGCAAAGCTCAAAAACACAAATCCACAACACAGTTGCTGAGGAGCGATCATTCCAGGATCGCGTCTCGAAGGATGGTGGCGCGATCGCACTTCCAGGTTTGAAAAAACGCATTGCCGGGGGGCTTCAGCCGCCTGTCAGGGCGGTTTCCGACCCGACTGGACCGCTG
This sequence comes from Alphaproteobacteria bacterium, assembly GCA_009909065.1. Taxonomy (GTDB): domain Bacteria; phylum Pseudomonadota; class Alphaproteobacteria; order Caulobacterales; family Hyphomonadaceae; genus UBA5336. The sequence continues at coordinate 196 of JAAANZ010000099.1, forward strand.
GGCCGCCTGGATGTTTCGTCAGGGCTGGCGCCTGGCCCGTCGCTCCAGCCGCGCGCGCAGGCGGGCATGGCGCTCGGGTGTCAGCGGATAGCTCCAGATCAGCGGAACGGCGATGCTGTAAAGCGCGATCGGGCCGAGACAATAGACCAGTCGCAAGGCCAGTATCCCTTCTTCCGCCGACGCCTCGGCGCCCATCGCCTGATACCCAAGCAGGCCGACAATATTCAGCGCCACGCCCGTGAAGATAGCGGCCGCAAGCTTCTCCGAAAGGCCGATGACGGCGAAATAGGCGCCAGCCCTTCGCCCGCCCGAGCGCGCACTGTCGACATCCACCACATCGGCGAGCATGGCCAGGGGCAGGAATTGCAGCCCGCCGAAAGCGAAACCTTTCAGCAGGAAGAGGCAGAAGAACGCGAAATAGTCGCCATAGCCGAGAAACAGATTGGCCGCACTGACGAAGCTGACAAATCCCAGCGTGCCGAGAAAGGCGCGGTGCTTGCCGAGTTTGCGGCCAAGCCAGAGCCAGAAGGGGATCGCCGCGATACCGGCGACGAAATAAAGGAAATAAGCCGCCCCGATGGTCGGAATGCCGATGATGTCGCGGATAAAGAACAGGGATACCGCGTTGCGCAGGCTTTCGCCTGCGATCACGAAAAAGGCGATGATCAGAACCCGGCGCATAGGGCCGTTGCGCCACATATGGCGGAACCCCTCGATGAAGGGCACGCGCTCGCGTGCGGCCGGCGGCGGCTCCTTCACGGTCGTGACAACCAGGAGCGTCAGGAGTGGCACGGAGATGATGATCGTGATCGCAAGCCAGTAAAGGACCGGACCGGTCAGCGCGGCCCGGTCGCTCGGCACGCGGTTCATGATGTCGCCCGAGAAGGCGCCGATCATGTCGCGCCACATGGCCGCAAAGACCTCCTCGACAGCGCCGCCATCCGCCAGGATCTCGACCACCATCGGAACGGCTGCCGCAAGCAGCAGGCCGCCCAGAACATAGAATTCCCGAACGGCGGTCACCCGGCTGCGGGTGTGATAGTCGGCCGAAAGTTCCGCCCCCCAGGCCCGGAAGGGAATCTGGATCATGGTGGCCGACACGAAGAAGGCTGTCAGCCAGAAGAGCAGGTAAAGCATCCCGGCGTCATCGGGCGGCACGAACAGGGACCAGGCCGACACCATGAGGCAGGGCGCGCCCAGAAGAATATAGGGCTTGCGACGGCCGATGCGCGTGCGCCCGCGGTCCGAGATCTCGCCCATGAGCGGATCGGTGAACACATCGGTGAAGCGCGCCAGCATCAAGATCGTGCCGACCAGGGCAAGGCTGCCGAGGCTTGCGCCATAGTGCGGTGGAAGCCAGATGGCCAGCGGATAGCCATAGATTGCCAGAGGGATCGCCAGCGAGCCGTGGAGGTAGATCGCGCGCCGGCTGAGGCCATCATGGGCGGATCCGGGCGTCGCCGTCGCAGCTGTTTCGGCGCCCGTGTCTGCATGTGTCATCGGCCTCTCCCGCCCGGCGAGCGCCATGTGCTGATCGTTTTTCGGCGCCTTATCCCGCTAAAGCCGACATTCCCGGGATGAGTTGTCAATCCTCCCCACGCCGTTTGACGGGAAACCGGCCCCGGTTTCACGGCCAGTGACAGCGTGCTTGGGGCGAGCGGCACCACATCTCGCAACACGCGCGCAAACGCGCTGAACCGATTGCCGATCCCGCAACTGGCCCCGAAAACGAAACGGGAGGGCCGCGGATGCGGCCCTCCCGTTTGTCAGGGCTTCCGCCTGGCTTCAGTGCAGGCTGGTCGGCTGCAGCTCGTGCGCCTCGGCGGCGGCAAAGGCCGCATCGCGCCCTTCGACAATGGCCAGGCGTTTGCCGTCAGCATCGTGAACGGCGAACAATTCGTCGTTCACGTCGAGCTGTTCGATGGCATTGGCCGGAAGGATATCCTCCAGCTCATCCATGGGCAGCGGGCGGACATAAACCAGGTTCGCCCCCTTGAACAGGCTTTCGGCCAGCTTCTCGGTATCATGTGTCATCTTCGATCCCTCCTTTCCAAGACAGGATGACAGACGACTTGCGCGGCCGGTAAAGCCCCGGATCATCGGCAGCTCCACTTGCAAAGGCTGCGCTTCGTCTGACCCTTAAATGGTGGGGCGTGCGCATGGGTTCAAGTTTTCCGCCCTGCGCCCCCCTTGCTCAGACATTGAAGCGGAACAGCATGACGTCACCCTCCTGAACGACATAATCCTTGCCCTCGACCCGCATCCGGCCGGCCTCCTTGGCCCCGCTCTCGCCGCCATGGGCGATGTAATCGTCATAGGTGATCGTCTCGGCGCGGATGAAGCCCTTCTCGAAATCGCCATGGATCACGCCGGCTGCCTGCGGCGCGGTCCAGCCCTTGCGAATGGTCCAGGCGCGCGACTCCTTCGGCCCGGCGGTGAAATAGGTCTGCAGGCCGAGAAGGTCATAACCGGCATGGATGAGCCGTTCGAGCCCGGCCTCCTCCAGGCCGAGCGAATCGAGGAAATCGGCGCGCTCGTCTTCCTCCAGCGTGGCGAGTTCCGCCTCGATCTGCGCGGATATGACCACGCAGGTCGCGCCTTCCTCCCGGGCATGGGCGAGGACCTTGTCGGAATGTTCATTGCCACTGGCGGCGCTGTCCTCGTCGACATTCGCGATATAGAGGACCGGCTTGGCCGTGAGCAGCTGCAGCATGTTCCAGGCCTTGCGGTCCTCGTCAGGCACGTCGGCATGGCGCGCGGGGCGCCCTTCCTGCAGCTGGCCAAGAGCCAGGTCGACCAGGGCGAGCTGCGCCTTCGCCTCCTTCTCGCCGGACCTGGCCTTCTTGTCGAGATTGACCCTGCGCTTCTCCAGGCTCTCGAGATCGGCCAGCATCAGCTCGGTCTCGACGGTTTCGAGATCGGCGATCGGATCGACGCGACCGGCGACATGGGTGATGTCATCATTCTCGAAGCAGCGCAGCACATAGGCGACGGAATCGGTCTCGCGGATATTGGCGAGGAACTGGTTGCCCAGACCCTCGCCCTTCGACGCACCGGCCACGAGGCCGGCGATATCGACGAAATTCATCCGCGCCGGGATGACTTCGCGGGAACCGGCGACCTCTGCCAGCGCCTTCAGCCGCGGATCGGGCACCGCCACCTCGCCGACATTCGGCTCGATCGTGCAGAAGGGATAATTCGCCGCCTGCGCCGCCGCCGTGCGGGTCAGCGCGTTGAACAGCGTGGACTTGCCCACATTCGGCAGTCCGACAATGCCGCATTTGAAACCCATTATGCCTCTCCGGGACAGAAGATACCGGTCCTGATCTCGATGCGGAATAACCGATCCGCGCCCGAATACCACCCGCCGGTTTCGCCTGCCTGCTGAATCTGTTGGTGAAAACGCGGCATGGAAGTAGTGTGCGCGCACTGGCTTTGCGAGGGTTGGCAATGAGCTATGACGTTTTTCTGGTCGCCGCGCACCTGAAGGAAAAGGACCATGAGAAGGCCCGCCTCGTGGCCCGGCGGCTGCGCTCGATGCGCATGCGTGTCTGGTTCGATGCCAAGGCCGAGGATGACGTGTTCGATGCAAGGGAGGCGCGCGCGATCGAACGCTCCGATGCCATGCTGGTCCTGTGGTCGAAGAACGCCGTGGAATCGAACTTCGTGCGCGGGGCGGCGGCGCAGGGGTACTCGCGCGCCCGCGATGACGAGGAGGACTATCTCTTCCTGCAGGCCGCACTCGATGATGTGGTGCCCTATGACCCCTATTCCGCCGATGATCTGCACGATCTGTCGGGCTTTACGACCCGCACGAACACCGAGGGCTGGTTCGCGATTGTCGAGGCCCTGGAGAAATACCAGGGCCGCCGGGACCTCAAGGAATGGCTCCTGATCGCGGCCAAGGACAAGGACGCCCAGGACGCCTGGCGCGCCGCCCATCCCGAGGACCGGCTGGCCGTCAAGGGCACGCCGCCGGGCCAGAAGAAGGCCGCGGCGCCACCGGCCCGCGCGCCCGCCTCGCCCGCGCCTGCGAAGGAGGAGGCGCGGCCTGTACCATCGCC
>JAAANZ010000006.1 GCA_009909065.1 Alphaproteobacteria bacterium
GGCGAGCCCCTGGCTGAGGCGCGATCCGTCAATCATGGATGAGAACGGGGTCTCGCCTGCCAGCCGACAATGCCACAGTCTCAACAGACAAGGATGAGGATTTTGCACTTTTGAAACAACGTACTCACCTCATCCTGAGGAGCGCAAAGCGCGTCTCGAAGGATCGAGATTCGCGTGATTGTCTGACCGATTGGTGGGCCGAAGTCGTCGTTCTTCAGCCGCCTGTAAGGGCATCTGCAAGTCAATCCGGGTTGGTGAAAACGCGTCGGTTTCCGGTTCGGCCGCTTTTTCTTGACGCGAACCGGTTCCCGCTTCGCTTGAAAACGTCCTATGATTTCTCGGCAATCAGGAAGACCGTGGCCCCGTCATCCGGGCGCCAGTTCTCGGTGATCCGGAAACCGGCCGCCTCGACCATGCCCACCAGGCGCTCCTGGCGGAAAACCGTCAGATCGGGCGCCTTGCCGATCAGCCTCATGACCGGAATGGCCAGGCGGATAAGCGGGTTCATCTGTGCGATACAGGCAGTGTTCGACACGAACACACCGCCCGGCCTGAGCAGCCGGTGAACCTTGCGCACGGCCGCTGCCGGGTCATCGATGAGGTGCAGGATGCTCAGGCCGAGAACCGCGTCGAAAGAGGCGTCGAGGCGCTGAAGAGCCTCGAAGCCGATGCGTTCGAAACAGATATTCTCCACGCCGGCCTCTTCAGCCCGCCGGCGCGCGATCTCGAGCATCTTCGGGGAAATATCCGTGGCGAGGATATCGGTGACATAGGGGGCATGGCGAATGGCCGTCGAGCCGGTGCCGCATCCGAATTCGAGCACATGCATGTCCGCGCGCAGTCTCTCGCGCGTCAGGTCGAGCTTTCGCTCATGGCTTTCCGTGTCGGCAATCGGCTGGCGCGCATATTTTTCGGCGGTCCTGTCCCAGAAACGGGCCTTCGATTGGGCTGCGGCCGGCATTTGCGGCTCCTTTGCGGGCCCCGTCCTCACGCCCGTGTTCTAAACCCGTTGCCGGCCAGCTCCAAACCCGCTCAGGCCGCTCTCGATTTCTTTCCCGACTTGCCGGGTTTCGCCCCGGATTTCTGGCTGGCGCGGCGCTCGTCCTGGCGCCGGAAGGTCTCGGCAAGATAGCGCCCCGTCCAGCTCTCCTCGACCTGCGCGACCTCTTCGGGCGTGCCCTCGGCGACCAGACGGCCCCCGCCATCGCCGCCCTCCGGGCCGAGATCGAGCACCCAGTCAGCCGTCTTGATGACGTCGAGATTGTGTTCGATAACCACCACGGTATTGCCGGCATCGACCAGTTCGTGCAGCACGTCGAGCAGCTTGCTGACATCGGCGAAATGCAGGCCGGTCGTGGGCTCGTCGAGGATGTAGAGCGTGCGCCCGGTCGCGCGTTTGGACAATTCCTTGGCCAGCTTGACACGCTGGGCTTCGCCGCCGGATAGCGTCGTGGCTTGCTGGCCTACCTTGACATAGGACAGGCCCACCCGGTTGAGCGTCTCCATTTTCGAGGCGATGGCCGGCACGGCGGAGAAGAATTTCGCCGCTTCCTCGACGGTCATGTCCAGCACATCGGCGATGGACTGGCCTTTCCAGGTCACTTCCAGCGTTTCGCGATTATAACGCTTTCCGTCACAGACCTCGCAGGTGACATAGACATCGGGCAGGAAATGCATCTCGATCTTGATGACGCCATCGCCCTGGCAGGCCTCGCAGCGCCCGCCCTTGACATTGAAGCTGAACCGGCCCGGCTTGTAGCCGCGCGCCTTGGCTTCCGGCAGGCCGGCAAACCAGTCACGAATCGGCCCGAAGGCGCCGGTATAGGTCGCCGGATTGGAGCGCGGCGTGCGCCCGATCGGGCTCTGGTCGATGTCGATCACCTTGTCGAGAAGGTGGACGCCTTCCAGCCCGTCATAGGGCGCGGGCACCGAAGACGCCCCGTTGAGCTTGCGCGCCAGCGCCTTGTAGAGCGTCTCGATGATCAGGGTCGACTTGCCGCCGCCCGACACGCCCGTCACGCAGGTCATCAGGCCGAGCGGCAGGCTGGCAGTGACATTCTGAAGATTGTTCCCGCGCGCGCCCCGGACCGTGACCTGCCGGGACGGCTTGCGCAGACGCCGGTTCTTCGGGATCTCGATTTCCGTGCGCCCGCTGAGATAGGCGCCGGTCAGGCTGCCTGCATCATCGATGATGTCCTGCGGGGTTCCCTGGGCAACGATCTCGCCGCCATGAACGCCGGCCGCCGGCCCCATATCGATGACATGGTCGGCCGTCAGGATGGCCTCCTCGTCATGTTCGACCACGATCACCGAATTTCCGAGATCGCGCAGCCGCTTGAGCGTGTCGAGCAGGCGGCCATTGTCACGCTGATGCAGGCCGATCGAGGGTTCATCGAGCACATAAAGGACGCCGGTCAGGCCCGAGCCGATCTGCGAGGCGAGGCGAATGCGCTGGCTCTCCCCGCCTGAAAGCGTCCCTGACGACCGGCTCAGCGTGAGATATTCGAGCCCGACATCATTGAGGAATTTCAGCCGGTCATTGATCTCCTTCAGGATGCGCGCGGCGATTTCGCGTGACTGGTCGGACAGCGATTGTGGAACATCCTCGAACCAGGCGCCGGCATCGCGGATGGAGAACCTGGCCGCTTCGGAGATGTCCAGCCCGGCGACTTTCACGGCCAGCGCCTCGGGCTTGAGGCGTTTGCCGCCGCAAGCCGGGCAGGGCTGTGAGGACTGGAACCGGGCAATTTCCTCGCGCACCCAGGCACTGTCGGTTTCGCGGTAGCGCCGCTCGAGATTGGGCACCACGCCTTCGAAACTTTTCGTCACCTCATAGCGGCGAAGCCCGTCATCATAGACAAAGTCCACCTCCTCATCGCCCGTGCCATGGAGAATGATGGCGCGGACCTTTTTTGGCAGCTTGTTCCAGGGCTTGCCGGGATCGAAACCGTAATGGCGGGCCAGCGCCTGCAGGGTCTGGGTCTGATAGGGCGAGGTCTGGCGGGCCCAGGGCGCGATGGCGCCCTCGGTCAGGGGCAGGTCCCCGTCGGGCACGACGAGATCCACGTCGATCTTGGCCTGGAGGCCCAGACCGTCACAGGCCGGGCAGGCGCCCGTGGGGTTGTTGAAGGAGAACAGGCGCGGCTCGATCTCCGGGATGGTGAAGCCGCTTTCCGGACAGGCGAAATTGGCGCTGAACAGGATCCGGCGGGGTGCGGTCTCGTCCTCGGCCGTGTCGGCAAACTCGGCCACGGCAATTCCGTCGGCGATGGAAAGGGCGGTTTCGAAGCTCTCGGCGAGGCGCTGTTCCATCCCCTCGCGCACAACGATCCGGTCCACGACGACATCGATGTCATGCTTGTATTTCTTGTCGAGCTTGGGCGGATCTTCCAGTTCGTGGAATTGGCCATCCACTTTCACGCGCTGAAACCCCCGGGTGAGCAGGTCGGCGAATTCCTTGCGATACTCTCCCTTGCGGTCGCGCACCATCGGGGCGAGCAGGTAGAGCCGCGTGTCTTCTTCCAGGGCCATGACCCGGTCGACCATCTGGCTGACCGTCTGGCTCTCGATCGGCAGGCCGGTCGCCGGCGAATAGGGAATCCCCACCCGCGCCCACAGAAGGCGCATATAATCATAGATCTCCGTGACCGTCCCGACCGTGGAGCGCGGGTTGCGGCTGGTCGTCTTCTGCTCGATGGAGATCGCCGGCGAGAGCCCCTCGATACTCTCCACATCGGGCTTCTGCATGAGTTCGAGGAACTGGCGCGCATAGGCCGAAAGGCTCTCGACATAGCGTCGCTGGCCCTCGGCATAGATTGTGTCGAAGGCGAGCGAGGATTTCCCCGATCCCGACAGGCCGGTCGTCACGACCAGCTCGCCGCGCGGAATATCGACATCCACGGATTTGAGATTGTGTTCCCGGGCGCCGCGCACGCGGATGAAGGGGCTTTCCATGGCGGGCTGATCCTGTCTGCCAGACGTTCGTGCGATCCGGGAACATAAGCCCGACGGGCCGACAAGCCCAGCACCGACCCGCAATTTCCCCTGCTTCCCCTCGGCCGTGCGTGTCTCGGCCGGTTTGCGCAGGGCCGCGATCTCGCCGCTTGACGCGGCGTCGGACCGGAACTAAACAGGAACATGCGATCCGGCCAAGACAGGCCGGGCCACAGGGTTTAGGATCGGGCGCAGAATCAGCCGTTCAGGATCGGAGAAGGATATGGCGGGATCGGTGAACAAGGTCATTCTCGTGGGCAAT
>JAAANZ010000126.1 GCA_009909065.1 Alphaproteobacteria bacterium
TCGTTCGCCTTTCCGAATTTCGCCTTTCCCAAGCTGATGAACAATCATGGCTGCTATACCGGATCGCTCGCAAATCTCTGCCGCTGGCTCGGCGAGAAGGCCGAGGCCCTGGGCGTCGAGGTTTATCCCGGCTTTGCGGCTTCCGACGTGGTTTATGGCGCGGATGGCGAGGTCCGCGGCGTCATCGCGGGCGTCATGGGCATCGCCGAGGATGGCAGCCACAAGCCGGATTTTGAGCCGGGGATGGAGATCCTTGGCAAATACACGCTTTTCGCGGAAGGGGCGCGCGGCTCGCTCACCAAGCAGGTCAAGAAGACCTTCGACCTCGAGGCCGAGTGCGATCCCCAGAAATATGGCATCGGCCTGAAAGAGGTCTGGTCGGTGCCCGAGGACAATTTCAAGGAAGGCTATGCCCAGCACACTTTCGGCTGGCCGGGCGACACCAAACATTCCTCCGGCGGGGGCTTTCTCTACAAGTTCCGCGACAATGGTGAGCCCTTTGTCTCGGTCGGCTATGTGGTGCACCTCAATTACAAGAATCCGTATATTTCACCTTATCACGAGTTCCAGCGCTACAAGCATCATCCCGACATTCTCCAGCATATCGAGGGCGGCAAGCGCGTGGCCTATGGCGGGCGTGCGATCACGTCCGGCGGGCTCCAATCAGTGCCGAAGCTCGGCTTTCCCGGCGGCGCGCTGATCGGCTGTTCGGCCGGATTCGTGAACCTGCCGCGAATCAAGGGCACGCATAATGCGATGAAGACCGGCATGCTGGGCGCGCAGTGCGCTTTCGAGGCGATCGCTGCCGGGCGCGCCAATGACGCGCTCGATGAGATGGACACGGCTTATGAGGAAAGCTGGGTGCGCGAGGACCTGGCCAAGGTGCGCAATACCAAGCCGCTGATGTCGCGCTTCGGCACCTTCATTGGGGCTGCGCTCGGCCTGCCGGACATGTTCCTGCGCTCCTGGTTCGGGTTCGGATACCTGCCGACCCTGCGCCACAAGAAAAGCGATGCCGAAGCGCTCCAGCCGGCCGAGAAATTCAAGCCCATAGATTATCCGAGGCCCGACGGGGTGATCAGTTTCGACAAGCTGACCAATGTCTCCTTCACCAACACTTATCATGCCGAAGACCAGCCGGTTCACCTGCAGGTCGAGAATGAGACGTTGCAGAAAACGTCCGAGCTGGGAGTCTATGATGGCCCCTCGGCGCGCTATTGCCCGGCCGGTGTGTATGAATGGGTCGACGATGGCGAGGGCAATATGCGCTTCCAGATCAATGCCCAGAACTGCATTCATTGCAAGACCTGCGACATCAAGGACCCGAACCAGAATATCAACTGGGTCACGCCGGAAGGTGGCGGCGGGCCGGCCTATCCGAACATGTAGGCGCGGAGCGCAGTCATGCAGGCGCGCCTGGCGACGCATCTCTGGGTCGGGGCGCTGATCGGGCGGGTTCAGGCCGGCGGCGCTTCAGCCTTCGTCCTGCACCATGGCGATGACTCGCGCGGCGATGTGATTGTCAAGGTCGCGCTGATGGACGGAACGGCGAGTGCCTATGTGCCCGGCATGGGCCTTTCCGGCGAGCGGGTCTTCATCGATCTTGCCAGCCAGGGCATCGGCCCGGATGAGGCCGAGATTGACGCCTATATCGCCAGGACGCGCGCGCGCGATCCCGATCTCTGGGTGGTCGAGATCGAGGATCGCGAGGGCCGCCATTTTCTCACCGAAACCGTCGAAGCGCCCGACCGGTAATCCTGCATTAACCAACCGATTCGATTTTCCGGCGGGGCAAATGAGGGCGGAGAGGGCAGATGCTGTTCCTTCTGGATAGCCGCGTCGTGGAAGTTGAAATGCCGGAAATCCGGCTGGCCCGGCGCTGGCGCATTCTTGGTTGCGGCGATCCGCATGGGCTTCGGGCGCGTGATGCGATCGATTTTGCGCGCGCTGTTATGGATGAAAGCCGGGCAGATGGCGGCGAGATCGAGCCGGAGATTGCCTGCGATATCGCCGCACTGATCATATCAAAGACGGGCGCGAATGCGGCGCAATTCGTGCCCTGCGAAAACGGGACGAGCGAGGCAAGGCTCGACACGTTGCCGGAAGATGTCCTGTCGGCATTCCAGTCAGCCCGGAGCGCAACAGACGGCCGCGATAGCGGTGCCAGTGCGGCCTGAACCCTTTCGCGCGCAGTAAAAAGCAAACGCCCCGGCTCTTTCAGGGCCGGGGCGCTTTTGTTTCAGGGGACAGCGCCCGGGCGCCTATTTGCGCCAGACGGCCGCCATGGCGGGGTCTTCCTCCTCGCCGGTATATTTCGACAGCTCCGCGCGCCCGACCACCATGTGATGGACTTCATCAGGTCCATCGGCCAGGCGCAGCGTGCGCTGGCTGGCATACATGCGCGAGAGCGGGCTCCACTGGGAAACCCCGGTCGCGCCGTGAATCTGGATCGCGTCATCAATGATTTCGCAGACCTTTTCGGGCACCATGGCCTTGACCATCGAGATCCAGACGCGGGCTTCGCGGTTGCCGAGCACGTCCATGGCCTTGGCCGCCTTGAGGACCATCAGGCGCATGGCCTCGATCTCGATCCGCGCGCGCGAGACCTTTTCGAGATTGCCGCCGAGCTTGATCAGGTCCCGCCCGAAGGCCTGGCGCCCCTGACCGCGAATGCACATCAGGTCGAGCGCGCGCTCGGCCGCCCCGATGGAGCGCATGCAGTGATGGATACGGCCCGGGCCGAGGCGCAGCTGCGAGATCTCGAAGCCGCGTCCCTCGCCGAGCAGCATGTTTTCCTTCGGCACGCGGACATTGTCGAAAACGATATGCATATGGCCGTGCGGCGCGTCCGGGTCTCCGAAGACTTCCATGCCCTCCAGGATCTTAACGCCGGGCGTGTCGATCGGCACGAGGATCTGGCTCTGCTGCTTGTGCGGCGCGGCATCCGGGCTGGTCTTGACCATGGTGATCATGATCTTGCAGCGCGGGTCACCGGCGCCGGAAATGTAGAATTTCTCGCCATTGATGACCCATTCATCGCCTTCGAGCCTGGCCTCGGTCGAGACATTCTTGGCATCCGAGGAGGGAATGGCCGGCTCGGTCATGGCGAAGGCCGAACGGATCTTGCCCTCGAGCAGGGGTTTGAGCCATTTTTCCTTTTGCTCCGGCGTGCCGACGCGTTCGAGCACTTCCATATTGCCGGTGTCGGGCGCCGAGCAGTTCATGCTCTCCGAGGCGAGCGGATTCTTGCCAAGCTCGGCTGCGATATAGGCATAGTCCAGATTGTTCAGCCCCTCACCGGTCTCGGCATCGGGCAGGAAGAAGTTCCACAGCCCCTCGGACTTGGCCTTGTCCTTGGCCTTTTCGAGGACTTCGAGCTGGCCGTCGGCATATTGCCAGATATTGTCCTTGTCCGTCCGCTCGCGCCCGAGCCGGACAAATTCCTCATACATCGGCTCGACCGTCTCGGCGATGAAGCGTTTGACATGCTCATAGAGGGGTTGGGCCGCCTCGGACATGTTGAGATTGTTGAGTTCGTCATTCGGATCGAACCCGGTCATGGTGTCAGGCATATGGTCTCTCCCTTGAACCTGTGGTTGGTCTGAACCTATTCGGCCGGCTGGCCGCTGTCGGAAAGTCTGCGAAGATTATCCTCGTGAGTGGCACGGTCGATCCGGTAGGTCGAGATGACCGCCATCATGGCCATCCAGAGAAACAGTATGGCGGGGACATAGAAGGCGCCGAGCCGCCAGATTGCCTCTTCCGGCACCGCGTTTGTGTCCGCGCCGGTCGGGAACTGCGCCAGTGCCAGAACCATCGAGGCGGCGAGCACGCCAAAGCCCTGCACCGCCTTGCGAACGAAGGTCACAGCGGCGGTGAAAACCCCTTCCGAACGCCGCCCGGTCTTGAGTTCGCTCTGTTCGACCAGGTCGGCGACCATGGAGGAAAACAGGATCTGGAAGCAGATGATGAGCCCCACATCGATGATGTTGGTGATCACCACGAACCAGAAGATGAAAGCCGTGCCGTTGGGCGGCAACAGGTCGAACAGGCGCAGGGCAATCGGCATCGGCGCCCCGAGAAAGGCGATCAGGCCGATGATCATGGCGCCGCGTTTCTTGTCAATTGTGCGTGTGACGATCGGGGCGAGAATGAAGCCGATCGCGGCGGCAATGAAAGTGCCGAAAAGGACCAGGCCGCGCTCGACCTCCGAAAAACCCCAGAAATATGTCAGGAAATAGAAGCTGAGCCCTGCGGCCAGGCCGCTGGCCACCGCTCCGAAAAGCGCACCGATGAACAGCGCGATGAAGGAGCGTTCGGCAAGTGTTTCGAATATCTCGCCAAAGACCCGGCCGATGGACATGCGGCGTGGCGGGGGCGGTGGTTTGAGGTGGACGATCCGCGCATGCGTGCCGACAGCCGAGACAAGGATTGCCACGAAGATGGCGCACGATGCGATAATGCCATAAAGTTCATAGGCTTCACGGTTGAACATTCCGTCCGGGATGGCCTCTGTGGCAAAGGCCGGAAACAGGAAGAAGAACATCAGGACGGTCATCGCATTCCCGCCGGTCCAGCCGAAGAAATAGCGATAGCTGTAAAGCGAACTGCGCTGGTTATAATCCGATGTCAGGTCCGGCGTGAGCGCACTGCTGGGCGTCTCGTACAATGTGATAAGTGTGCGGATCAGTATGGCGAAGCCGAGAACGAACCAGAAAAGCGTCTGCTGGCTGGCTCCCTCCGGCGGGTTCCACAGCATGAAAAAGCTGAGCGCCACGGGCAGGGCCGACGCATACATGAAGGGATGGCGGCGCCCCCAGGGGGAACGCAGATTGTCGGACCAGTAGCCGACAATCGGATCGCTCAGCGCATCCACGATGAGCGCGATCAGGATCGCCAGCCCGACAAGCCGCGCATCGAGACCGATCACCTGACTGTAGAATATGAGCAGGAAATAGTCGAAGGCGCCGTTCTTTACGCCATAGGCGACAGAGCCGAACCCATAGGCGAGCTTGGTCCAGATGGTCGGCGGGGGAACAGCTACGGGTCGGGACGCCTCGTCCAGCAAGTCCTGTTTCAGGACCGGATCACTGGTCGGGCTCACATCCGTCATCTCATTCCTCCCGCGGCTCTCTGTCGGAGCCGGCCATGGGGCAATCGCCCCGGCACTTGATTATAGCGGAGTATGCTCAACCGGCCGGCTTTTGGCCAGTGGAAATCGGATGCAACGTCTCGCCCCCCCTCGGCGCAAAAAAGGCGGACCGTCGCTACGCCCGCCCGCTTGCGACCCTGGCGCCATGCCCGGCGCCTTGGTTTTCGGCTGCCTCCTCGATGACGCGTTCGGGCTGTACTGCGATCAGACCGGTGGCCGGCCGCGAACCGCCCTTGCGACAAAGGTCAGCACGAGCAGCGCGAGGAAGATGAAGAACAGGATCTGTGCGATCCCGGCCGATGCGCCGGCGATGCCGCCAAAGCCGAAAGCTGCGGCGATGACAGCGAGGATGAAGAATGCGAGGGCCCAGCCTAAAATGAGAAATCCTCGACGGGTTGCGTTGGCCTGTGTGCCAACTGTCATGAAGAACGTGGGGGCAAGACGGAAAGTTCCGCCCGGGCACGATTCCGGAAATTTTGCCTGGATGGGGCGCCGCTCTATCCGGGCCGTTTCGGCTTTGGCGAAAACGGTCTAAGAGCCGGTCCATGGCGCGCTCCGGGATCGATCTCATCTATCAGCAACTCGCATCGGATGATGAGGGGCGGGTCTGCAAGGATATTCCCGAGGGTGCCTGCCATGACCAGCCCCGGAATTTCCTCGTCCATGTGGTCTCCCTGGCGGCCAGCAAGAGCGCTGACGGGCTGATCGACCCGAAACTCGTCCTGTCATGGCTGCTGACCTCACTGGGCGCGGGCACGGTCTTTGTCGGCCTGCTCGTGCCGGTACGCGAGGCGGGCGCGCTGATGCCGCAGCTTTTCACGGCCGGCGCGATCCGCGCCATGCCTCGACGCAAATGGGCCTGGGCCGGCGGCGCGGCCGTGCAGGGGGTGTGTGCGCTGGGAATGGCCGTGTCGGCCATCGTTCTGGACGGCGGCGCGGCGGGCTTTGCGATTGTCGGCCTGCTGGGCATCCTGGCTCTGGCACGCTCTGTCTGCTCAGTGGCCTACAAGGATGTTCTGGGCAAGACCGTGGACAAGGCCAGGCGCGGCTCGGCCACCGGCAGCGCCGGTTCACTGGCGGCGGCACTGGTGATCTGTTTTGCCCTGATGCTGGCGAGCGGCTGGGTGGGGAAGACCGTTCTCATCCCGCTGGCGCTGTGCGTGGCAGGCGGGCTGTGGCTTTTTGCAGCCTTCAGCTTCACGACACTGGCAGAAGACAGCGGCGCCACCGAGGGCGGGGCGAATGCCATTGTCGCCGCGCGCGAAAATCTCGGCCTTCTGGCGCGCGACGGCCAGCTTCGCCGATTTATCACCGCCAGGGGCCTCCTCGTCTCCACGGCGCTGGCGCCGCCCTTCATGGTGGCGCTGGGCGGTGCGGGCAGCGGCCGGGCTTATGAAGCGCTTGGCTGGCTCGTTCTGGCCTCGGCCACGGCCGGGCTCGTCAGTTCCTATGTCTGGGGACGCCTGGCCGACCATTCATCACGGCTTGTCCTGGTCTTCTCGGCATTGTCCAGCGCGATGGCGCTGGCGGCGACCTGGGTGGGCGACCGGGCCGGCGGACTGGATGCGGCCGGTGTCCTGCCGGCGCTCCTCTTCCTGCTGATGATTGCCTATCACGGGGTGCGCCTCGGCCGCTCGACCCATCTCGTGGACATGGCCACGAAGGAGACCCGAGCCGCCTATACGGCGCTTTCGAACACGATAATCGGCGTGCTCCTCCTGGCCGGCGGCGTGTTTTCCTGGGTGGGCGCGGCTTTCGGGCCGGCGGTGGTGATCGCCCTCCTGGCGGCCATGAGCGCGCTGGCCATACCGGTGGCGCTGGGGCTTGACGAGGTTCAGTCCTCCTGAGCGGCTGCCTCGCGCGCGCCGAGCCGGGCCAGCGCATCGGCGCGTTCATTGCCCGGGTCGCCGGCATGGCCCTTCACCCAGACCCACTCGACATCATGGCGCGCGCAGGCCGCGTCCAGGGCCTGCCAGAGATCCTTGTTCTTCACAGGTTTCCTCGCCGCGGTTTTCCAGCCATTACGCTTCCAGCCATGGATCCATTTCGTCAGGCCGTCCTTCAGATACTGGCTGTCGGTGTGCACTCGCACGCGGGAGGGGCGTTTGAGCGCATTCAGGGCCTCGATGGCCGCGGTCATCTCCATCCGGTTATTGGTTGTCGCCCGGTCGCCGCCGTACAGTTCCTTTTCATGCGCGCCGCTCCTGAGCAGGACGCCCCAGCCCCCCGGGCCGGGATTTCCCGAACACGCCCCATCGGTCCAGATTTCCACGAGATCGGGTATGGCTGGTTTCCTTTCGCCGGGTTTGCTCATTGCTGATACAGGGGCTTGGGGGACCGTTTTTCATCCGCGTCAGAACACGCTGGCATCCACGGTGCCGATCTGGCTTCCGGGGCGCACGATCAGCAGGAAAAGCCCTGCGCAGGCGAGACCCGCGAGGGCGCCGATGGCGCTGGCGCCGGTCAGCGCGCCGAGCACTGTGGCCACCGACACCGAACCGCTCGGCCCGGCTACGGCAAAAGCCCCGAAAACAGATGGCGCCGCAACCAGGATCGCGCCCCAGATCGCCGCCCAGCGCAGATAGGCCTGGGTCGCCAGGATGCGCCGGCGCGGGAAACGCGCGACCGAAAATCCCAGCGCTATCATGGCGGCGGGAATGGTCAAATAGCCGAAGAGCCAGTTGAAGGCACTGGCAAACCCGGCAATGGCCAGCCCCTGGATGAAGTCGGGCTGGCCCGTCGCGGTCACGCCGATCGGGGCAGACGGGTCGAAGAGGACCTGGGTGACGAAATTCAGTGCGAACACCGTGACCAGGCCGATCAGCGTGACCAGAACGCAGGCGGCAAACCCGCACAGGAGGGTGGCGAGCAGGACCCGCTTGACCCGTTCCGGGCCCGGCTCGGCATAAACACGCCCGGACAGGGCCGGCTCGCTCATCACACTCTCCTGTCGCCTGCGCCGTCTCAGGCGCCATAATCGCCGGCACTGGCAGCATGGCGATGAAAGCGCAGCCGCTGGGCATATTCGAGAGGATTCTTGGGCTTGACGAGGGCATCGGCCGGCGTCTCGGCCCAGTCGATCAGCCGCGTGAGAAAGAAGCGCAGCGCCGCGCCGCGCGCCAGCAGGGGCAGCGCGGTCTTCTCGAGCGGGTCCAGTGCCCGTTCGCACTCATAGCCGGCAAGGAAGGCCGCGCCCTTGGTATAATTGTATTGCAGCACGGGGGCGCCGGGCTCTTCCTCGAACGCCCAGGCATTCAGGCACACCGCGATGTCATAGGCGAGCACGTCGCTGCAGGCGAAATAGAAATCGATGACCCCGGAAAAACGCTCGCCGACGAAAAAGGCATTATCGGGAAAAAGGTCGGCATGGATCGTCCCGTGCGGAAGCTCGCGCGTCAGGTCCCGGGCGGCGGCAATGGCCAACAGGTCGGCGTCGATCTCTTCGGCCAGACCGGCCTCGAGGGCTTCGGCCTCCCCCGCGCGCCCGGCCCAGAGCTTCGGCCAGGCCGCCGGACCGAGCGCATTTGTCCGCTGGCCCTCGAAATCGGCAAGGGCGGCATGCATGCGCGCCAGGCCGGCGCCCATTTCCCGGCACTGGCCGGGCGTGGGGCGGTTCGGGCTCAGCCCCTCCAGGAAGCTGATAATGACGGCAGGTCGCCCGCAAAGCCTGCGCAGCGCCTCTCCATCGCGCGCCGGCACCGGGCGCGGGCAGGGAAAACCCCGGGCGGCGAGATGGCGCTTGAGCGCGATGAAATAGGGCAGGTCCCGGGCATCAACCCGTTTCTCGAACAGGGTGAGAATGAATTTCCCGGTCTCGGTCTCGAGGAAATAGTTCGAATTCTCGACGCCCTCGGCAATCCCCTTGAAGGCCAGTGGCGCGCCGAGATCATAGTCGGCCAGGAAGTCGGCCAGTGCCGCATCATCGACGGAGGTATAAACAGCCATGCCCGTGTCTTAACGGGCCTGGCGCAGATTGGAAGCCTGAGCGCCGCCGCGCCCGACGCCCTATTCGCTCAGCGCGACCATGTCACGCTGCAGGGTCCGCCCCGCCAGCAGGTAGTGCAGGGCCGCCCAGGCATAGAGGCAGCAGAATATCACGATCGACCATTGCAGGCTGCGCGCATCGGCGCTGTCGCAGGCGGCTGTCTCGCCAGGTGACAGCCCGGCCATGGCGCCGCGGCAGGCGTCCAGTGTCAGGCCGAGATCGCCTCCCGAAAGGAAGATCGATTTCAGGAATGTCGAGAGCGCACCGATCACGGGCGGGCCGAGACCGTAGCCCAGAAGATTGACGACGAAGAGTGTGATCGCCACCGAGGTGGCACGCATGCGGCTGTCGACCACGCCGCTGGCGACGGCATACATGGGCCCGAGATAGTAATAATGGATCATCGCGGCGACCATCAGGGGTGGCAGGGCCACCCAGAGACTGTCCGCCATGAAGCCGACAATATAGAAGGGCACCGACAAGCCCATTCCCAGCGCGGGCAGCCAGGACAGGGCATTGGGATGGCGGGCTGACATCTTGTCGGCCAGGTAGCCCGAGGAGAAGACCCCGATCGCGGCCATAAGCCCGACGACGACGCCGTAGATGATGGCGGCCTGCTCGATGGTCAGGCCATGCGTGCGGATCATGAAGGATGTGGTAAACTGCCCCACACCGTAACCGATGAAGGACGCGATGGTGGCCCCGACCACGACATGCCAGTAGGCCGGCTTGCTGCCGAGAATGGACAGGACTTCCCCGAAGCCGGCCTTCGGCTTGTTCTGGAGGGCCGCCGGGTCGGTATAACCGCGAGGTGGTTCCTTGACCGTCAGCCAGACGATGAGGGCCACCAGGAGGCCCGGGAACCCGACCACCACGAAAGCCACGCGCCAGCCCTCGACAGCGCTCCAGTCAAGAAGGTTGACCGCCCATTGCCAGCCCCAGCTGTCGAACAGGGCGCCAATGACGGGTCCGTCGAGCCGGCCGGCCACGAAGCCGCCGAAGATCGAAGCGAGCATGCCGCCGAGCGGCACACCGAGCGAGTAGATCGAGATGGCCGTCGCACGGCTGCGCGGGGTAAAATAGTCGGCAATCAGAGACTGGGCCGGCGGCGTGCAGCCGGCCTCTCCGATCGACACGCCGATCCGGAAGATGAAAAGGACCATGAAACTCGTCGCGATCCCGCAAAGGAAGGTCATCAGGCTCCACAGCGCGACAGCTGAAGCAATGATGAGAACGCGATTGAAACGCTCCGCGCCGCGCGCGATCGGGATGCCCAGCAGGGTGTAGAGAATGGCGAAGGCCGGCCCGCCAAGCAGGCCCATCTGCCAGTCCTCGACCTGGAAACTCTCCTTGATCGGCTCGGTCAGGATATTGATGACCGTGCGATCGATGAAATTGAAGATATAGACCGTCAGCAGCGCGGCGAGCACATAGGCGCGATAGCCCTTTGTGCCGAAGCCGGTATTGATCGGTGTCTCGATGGCCTCGGTCTCGGCAATCGGTGTGCCGGGATTGTGCGTCGTGGCGTCGGTCAAGTCAGTTCGCCGATCCGGATTTGATCTGGGACTCGCGCACGAAACTGCGGCCTGAAAGCAGGAAGAAGAGCCCGGCCACGCTGAAAAGCATCGTGGCGATGACGCAGGCCCATCGGATCCCGAAGGCCCTTGCCGACTGGCAGGCCTCCCTCAGACTTCCTGAGAGACTGTCATCGGTCAGGCTGCAGGTTGCGGTGATCTGACCGGCGAAATCACTGCCGGCGATCCAGTTCGAGGTCAGCGCGTCAGCGATGATGCCGAAGGTCGGCGGGCCGGCGCCATAGCCGATCAGATTGACCACGAAAAGCAGGATGGCGATGGCTGTCGCCCGTGTGCGCAGGCTGACGACGGCCTGGGCGATATTGTATTGCGCGCCGAGATAAAAATATTGCAGCACGGCCGCGACCATGAGCGCGGCGAGCATCACATATTCCGAACCGGCCAGGAAGGCCGACCCGTAGATCGGGAAGCAGAAGAAAAAGGCGATGGCCGGCACCCAGCAGGGCGCGGTCTCCGACCGGGTCAGGGCGCGCTGGGTCACATATCCGCCGAGAAAGGTCCCCAGCACGGCCGCGGCGCCGACGGGAGCCATGAACATCAGCGCCGTCTGGCCCGGCGTATAGCCATGCGTGAAGACGACATGCTGGGGCTGGAAATTGACCAGGGCATAGCCGGCAAAGGCGGCCAGCGTTGCGCCAACCGTCATCACCCAGAAGGTCTGGCGCGAGAGGATTTCCTTCATGGCCACGCCGAAGCTCGCCTTTTCAGGCTTTGGCACGCCGGGTGGATCCGAATAGCCGCGCGGGGGCTCCTTGACGGTCAGGAGGACGAGAATGCCGATCACGATACCGGGCGCGCCGACATAGATGAAGGCTTCGCGCCAGGTGAAGATTTCCAGGATGGAGCCGCCGAAAATCTGCGCCAGGACGCCGCCGGCCGTCACGCCCATGGCATAAATGCCGAGGGCCGTTGGACGCGATTTGGGGACGAAATAATCACTGATCAGGGAATTGGCCGGCGGTGTGCAGCCGGCCTCGCCGATACCGACCAGCATGCGCGCGGCCAGGAGCGTCAGGAAGCCGACCGCGAAACCGCACAATATCGTCGCGATCGACCACAGTATCACGCACACGCCGATGATGATGACCCGGTTGAAACGCTCGGAGAAGCTCGCAATCGGTATGCCGAGGATCGTGTAGAACAGCGCGAAGCCAATCCCCGACAGGAGGCCGAACTGGAACTGGCTGAGGCCGAATTCATTGATGATCGGCACGCCGACCACGCTGATCAGGATACGATCGATGAAATTGAATGTGTAAACGACCGTGAGCGTGAGCAGCACATAGGTGCGGTAGCTCTTCGATCCGAAACCTGTCTCGTGTCCACGCGCAGGCGCGGCGCCTGCAACAGCTTCACTCATCTGTTTTCCTCCCGGGCCGGGCGCAGGTCTGTCCTCTCGCGCTCCGCTTTCCGGCGCACGCTAGATGAGCAGGACGCGCTCGCGCAACACTTTTCGCCACGTCAGCGTGTCAGATAAGGCCTGCGCTCTTGAAACTCGCCACGCCGCCGGTCCCGGCGATGAGATGATCATGGACGGTGACTTCCAGAGGGGTGAGCGCATCGATGATGTCGCGCGTCATGTCGATATCGGCGCGTGAGGGCGTTGTGTCGCCGGACGGGTGATTGTGCACCAGGATCAGCGCCGAGGCCGACAATTCCAGCGCCCGGCGGGCAATCTCGCGCGGGTAGACCGGCGCGTGATCAACGGTGCCGTGTCCCATCACCTCGTCGGCGATGAGCTGGTTCTTGCGATCGAGGAAAAGCACGCGGAACTGTTCGCGCGTCTCGTGCTGCAAGGCTGTGCGGACATAAGAGAGCAGCGCATTCCAGGAAGAAATTGCCGGACGCCCCGCTATTTCCTCGCGTTGTGTGCGCAGGTGAAGTTCATAGCTCGCCCGCAGATAGGCCGCCGCCGTCTCGCCGATCCCCTTCACGCCCGTCAGCGCTCTCGGCTCGGCCGCCAGAACGGCCGAGAGCGAGCCGAAACGCGCGAGCAGTGCCTTGGCCACGGGCCGCACATCGCGGCGCGGAATGAAGGCAAAAAGCAGCGTTTCGAGAAGCTCGTAATCATCCAGCGCGCCCGGCCCGCGTGTGAGCAGCTTGCCGCGCAACCGCTCGCGATGGCCCTGCCAGTGCGGTTTCGAATCATCCGCCATCGCCGCCCCGGCCGATCCGTGCCCTATTCACCGACCCGATGGGGAACATGCCAGCCCTTCGGGCTTTGCGTAAAGATCTCGACGCCATCTTCTGTCACGCCGACCGAATGCTCGAACTGGGCCGAGAGCTGACGGTCCCGGGTGACTGCAGTCCAGCCATCCGACAGGATGGCGGCATCCTTCTTGCCGAGATTGAGCATCGGCTCGACGGTAAAGAACATGCCCGGCGCGAGTTCGGGGCTCTCACGCCAGGCCTTGCTCGATTCGTCGGGCGTCTGGTTCAACGGCCAAGCATGAACGACATTCGGCTCGTCATGGAACAGCCGGCCAAGCCCGTGGCCGCAGAAATCCTCGACGACGGAGAGGCGGTTCTTCCGGGCGATCGCGGTGATCGCATGGGCGATATCGGCGATCCGCGCGCCGGGACGGATCGCGCCGATCCCGGCCATCATCGCCTCATAGGTCAGGTCCATCAGCCGCTCGGCCTTCCGCTTCGGCTTGCCGGCGGCATACATGCGACTGTGATCGCCATGCCAGCCCTCGAGGATGAGCGTGACATCGATATTGAGGATATCGCCTTCCTTGAGCACGCGTGGTCCCGGAATGCCGTGACAGATCACATGGTTGAGCGAGATGCAGGACGCGTGACGGTAGCCGCGATATCCCACGGTTGCGGGAAGCGCGCCATGGTCGAGAACGAACTGGTGGATCAGGCTGTCCAGATGGGCGGTGGTGACGCCCGGCTGGACCTCGGGCACCAGCATGTCGAGGCATTCGGCGACCAGCCGGCCGGCCTTGCGCATCCCTTCGAAGCCGTCGGGCCCGTGGGTGCGGATTTCGCCGGTGCGCATGGGAAGGAGGTCGGCATCTGTGGAGGCGGTCATGGGTCTCGTCTTGTCACTGTTTCATGTTCCATGATGGCGGCGCCGGGGACGGGCGACAAGGAACACGGCGGTTCTCGGCCTGATAAATGGCAGGCATGCCCCCCGACTTCCACCCCCGCCGTCGCTTCATGGGCGGGCACATAAAGCAAGATCGGAGCAATCGGAATCGATTGCGAACGAAGACTTGCGCAAAAACAAAGAGAAAAAGGGGTGGTCTGGAGTGGAAGGGAAAACGGGCGCTTCAGGAGCTTCACGCGCTGACCGCTTTCCGTGTGTCTCATTCGGCGATAGTCTGCCTCAATAAAATCAGGCAGAGGGAGGAAACCTGCCATGACCATACATGTCGCATCCGAAACATTCGCCAGATTCGAAGCCCGGCCGCTCACGCCGGCCATAGGCGCCGAACTCACGGGCATCGATCTTCGTCAGGTCGATGAGGGCCTGGTCCGGGATATCCGCGAGGCGCTTCTGAAATACAAGGTGATCTTCTTTCGCGGCCAGGACATTACCCGCGCTCAGCATATCGATTTCGCCCGCCGGTTCGGGGAGCTGGAAATCCATCCCGCCACGCCGAAGGACCAGCCCGACCCGGAGGTGTTGCGCATCGCCCACGGGGCCGAATCGAAAGGCCAGGAAAACGCCTGGCATTCCGATGTGACCTGGCGCGAAGCACCTTCGCTCGGCTCGATCCTGCGCGCGATCGAACTGCCCCCGGTGGGCGGTGACACGCTGTTTGCGAACATGGCGCTGGCCTATGACCGGCTCGACGATGAGACGAAGGACAGGATTACCGGCCTGACCGCCGTGCATGATATTGCCCGCGTCTTTGCCCGCCGGCTCGGTAAGAGACCGGAAGAGCTGCACGACAAATATCCGCCGATGGAGCATCCGGTGGTGCGCACCCATCCCGAGACCTATGAGCGGATCCTCTACGTGAATGTCGCTTTCACGAGCCATATAAAGGATATGGACCGGGCGGAAAGCGACGCCCTCCTGCAACGCCTCTATCTGCAGGCCTGGAACCCGGAAGTGCAGTGCCGTTTCCGCTGGCAGGAGAATTCCGTCGCCTTCTGGGACAATCGCGCCTGCCAGCATTTTGCGGCGTCGGATTATTTCCCACAGGCGCGGGTCATGGAACGCGTCACGATTGCCGGCGACCGGCCCTATTTCGACGCGGCGGCCTGACAGGGCCGGCGATAAGTCCTTGCCCAAGGGCCCGGCGGGCGCCACACAATGACGCGGATGATCGAGAGGGGAGGGCGGAACATGACCGCATCAGGAAAGTTGCTGGCCGGGTTCTGCGCAGCGGCGCTATTGGCCGGCTGCGCGGTCCGCGACGACACGGGCATCGCCGGCACGGTGTCGTCGCCCCAGGCGGTGCTTGGCGCCGACTGGCCGGATTATGGCGAGGCAAGCGTGCCTTCCGGCTTCAGCCCCGCTGGCGTCGCAGCCCTGGAAGCGCGCATGGCGCGGTTCGTGGCCGATGGCGATACGCCAGGCATCGCCACGCTTTTGGTCAGGGACGGGGAGGTGGTCAGCCATGTCCAGGCGGGCCTTGCCGATGTCGAGACCGGCGCGCCTGTCGACGAGGACACGATCTACCGCATCTATTCCATGACCAAGCCGGTGACCGGCGTCGCCCTGATGATGCTGTATGAGGAGGGCGCCTTCTCGCTCGACGACCCGGTGTCGAAGTTCATCCCGGAATTTCGCGATTTGCAGGTGCTCGGCGCGTCCGGCGCGGAGGGTGAATGGACGCTGGAACCGCTCAACCGCCAGCCGACCCTGCGCGAACTGATGAGCCACACAGCCGGTTTCGCCTATGGGCTCTATGGCGACGACCCGGCCAATGCGGCCTTTCGCGACGGCCAGATCATGGCGTCGCCGGACCTCGACAGTTTCATCGACCGGGTCGCCGGCGTGCCCCTTCTCTACCAGCCCGGCGAGGACTGGTTCTACTCTGCAGCCGTAGACATACAGGGCGCGATCATCGAGAGGATCACGGGCCAGAGCCTCGGGGAATTCTTCGATGAGCGCCTGTTTGGCCCGCTCGGCATGGACGATACCGGGTTCTATGTCCCCGCCGAAGACGGTGAAAGGCTGGCCGACCTCTTCGCCGTCAATCCCGAGAACGGTGCGGTGGTGCCCTATGAGAGCCCGGAAACGGCATTTCGCAAGGAGACCGTCGCGATGGAATCGGGCGGTGGCGGTCTTGTCTCCACGCTCGATGATTATGCCCGTTTCTGTCAGATGCTGGCCAGCGGCGGCGCGCTGGATGGCGTGCGCATCCTGCAGCCCGAAACGGTGGAACTCATGCGCACCGATGTTCTGCCGGATGGCGTGACGATCGATCTCGCCGGCACGCTCGGCGAGGAGCAGGCGACCAGCGCCAAATTCGGTCTCGATTTCGGGGTTTATACCGACACCGAGGCCAGTGACCTTCCCTTTGGCGAAGGCACCTATTACTGGGGCGGGGCGGCCGGCACCTGGTTCTGGATCGATCCGGAGAATGACCTCTTCTTCATCGGCATGATCCAGCTTTTCGACCAGAACGATCCAAACCCGACAGATTTCTGGTCGATCTCGGCGGAAAAGGTCTATGGCGCACTGGAAGAATGAAAATGGCCGGGGCACGATGGCGGGATGAGCAAGCCAGTCACAGCCGCCGTCCTGATGATCGGGGACGAGATTCTCTCCGGTCGGACCCGCGACATCAACCTGCAACAGATCGCGCAGTATCTCGCGCCGATGGGCATCTCGGTCGCCGAAGCGCGGATCGTGCGCGATGAGCAGCCGGCCATTGTCGCCGCGGTCAATGAGCTGCGTGGGCGCTACACCTATGTCTTCACCACGGGCGGCATCGGCCCGACCCATGACGATATCACCGCCGATGCCATCGCCGTGGCTTTCGGGGTCGACATTTCCGAACACCCCGAAGCCCTGCGCATCCTTACCGAGCGCTACGAAGAAGCCGGGACCGAATTCACGCCCGCCCGCCGGCGCATGGCGCGCATTCCCCATGGCGCGAGCCTGATCGCCAACCCAGTCTCCGGGGCGCCAGGTTTCCAGATGGAGAATGTCTTTACGCTCGCCGGGGTTCCGGCGATCGTGCGCGGCATGCTTGAAGATGTCGGCCACCGGCTGGAGGGCGGCGAGGTGGCCCGTTCCGTTACCGTCAAGGCGAAGGGCCTGCGGGAGGGCGATCTCGCCGAAGCGCTCGCAAGGCTCGATACGGAATACAAGACTGTCAGCTTCGGCTCCTATCCCTGGTATCGCTCGCCCGAGGATTCCGGGGTCAGCCTGATCGCGCGCGGCCATGAGCGCGCCGCACTGGACAAGGCGCGCGATGAACTGGCCGCGCTGGTGCGCGCGCAGGGGCGCGAGCCGGATATTGCGGAAGGCGAAAGCTGATGGCTCGCAGGCTCGATCATCTTGCGCGCACGCCTGTCCTTGTCGGGTCTTTCATTGTCTTTCTGGTATCCGGCGCATTGTTTGGCGTCTTCATGCCCGCCGCCGGCGGCGACCTGCTTGACATGCAGATGAATGGCAAAGCCGCGCAGAGCCTTCTCGCCGCGATGGATTCTGGCGAGCGGGGTGCCCATGTCTGGATCACGGCGGTTCTCGACAGTGTCTATCCGCTGGCTTATGGCGCCGTGCTGGCGGGCCTCGCCTGGCGTCTGGGCGGGCGCGTCCTTCTGGTGGTGCCGGCCCTGGTCGCCATGCTGGCGGATTTCGCCGAGAATGGCGTGCAGATCGCCGCGCTGAACGGCGCGGCAGGGCTGCTGGCCGTCAAGGACATCATCACGCCGCTGAAATTCGGGGCCCTCGCGCTGGCCGCCCTCATCGCGATCGTGCTTATCCTTGCGGCAGTGTTGCGCCGGCTGACCGGCCGGGGATAGTCATCGCAGGAAAGAGCGAGCGGGAGGCCCGAACAGACATGTCAGACGAAATCGTCCTCGTCGAACGCGATGGCCCCGTGGCCATCGTCACCATGAACCGGCCGGACCGGCTGAACGCGCTGAACCGCGCCTTGCGCGCGGCCATCGTGAAGGCCTTTGCCGAGCTTGCCGAGGATGACAGCGTGCGCGCGGTCGTGCTCACCGGGAAGGGTCGCGCCTTCACCGCCGGGGTGGATCTGAAAGAGGCCGGCGAGACCGGCTTCGCGCTCGGCGCCGATGGCGGCGATATTGACCTGGGCAAGAGCCTCGCCGCTTTCCCCTGGCCGATCATCGGCGCGATCAACGGGTTTGCCATCACGGGCGGGTTCGAACTCGCCCTGATGTGTGATGTGCTGCTCGCCAGCGAGAATGCGAAATTTGCCGACACCCATGCCCGCGTCGGCATCATGCCGGGCTGGGGCCTGTCACAGAAACTCCCGCGCATGATCGGCATGAGCCGCGCCAAGGAGCTCTCCTTCACCGGCAACTTCCTCGAAGCCGAGACCGCCGAGCGCTGGGGTCTGGTCAATCGGGTCTGCAAGCCGGAAGAGTTGCGGCCCGCCGCCATAAAGCTCGGCCATGACATGGCGAGTTGCGATGCGACGCTCCTGCGCGAGTACAAGCGCATGATCGATGACGGCTTCTCCATGACATTCGCCGAGGGCATGAAGGAAGAAGTCCGCCGCTCGGCCGAACACGCCGCCAGCGTCACGGCGGAAAGCGTCGAACAGGCCCGCAAGGCAGTGACGGAACGCGGCAGGGGGCAGAACTGATGCACCTCAATGATGTCGTCATATGCTCACCGCTTCGCACGCCCGTCGGTCGGTTTGGCGGGGTGTTCAGGGATGTCCATGCCCATGAGCTGGGCGCGGCCGTGGTCTCCGCACTGATGGCGCGCACCGGCGTTCCGGGCGAGGCGGTGGATGATGTGATCTTCGCCCAGTGCTACCCGTCTATGGACGCGCCGGCGCTCGGCCGGGTCGTCGGCCTCGATGCCGGCCTGCCGATCTCGGCGCCGGGCTACCAGGTCGACCGGCGCTGCGGATCGGGCCTGCAGGCGGTGATCAATGCCGTGATGACCATCGCGAGCGGGGCGGGCGAGCTGATCATTGCGGGCGGCGCGGAAAGCATGTCCAATGCGCCGATCTACTCGACCAAGTATCGCTGGGGCATGAAGACACCGGCCATGGTTTTCGATGACGGCCTCACCCAGGGGCGCACCACGGCGGGCGGGAAGAATTTTCCCGTGCCCGGGGGCATGCTGGAAACGGCCGAGAATCTGCGCCGCGACTATAATATTTCGCGCGAGCGCCAGGATGAATTCGCCGCGCTCTCACAGCAGCGCGCCGTGGCCGCTCAGGAGGCCGGGCGTTTTGACGAGGAGCTCGTTCCTTTCACGGTGAAGCATCGCAAGGGCGAAACCGTGGTCGACACGGATGAGCATCCCCGCCCCGGCACCACGGCGGACAGCCTTTCGGGCCTCAAACCCATACGTCTCAAGGCCGATCCGGACGCGACTGTCACCGCCGGCAATGCCTCGGGCCAGAATGATGGCGCGGCGGCCTGTATCGTGGCCACACGCGCCGCGGCCGAGAAATATGGCCTCACCCCGCTCGCCACGCTGAAAAGCTGGGCGGTGGCGGGCGTGCCGCCGAAGACGATGGGTATCGGCCCCGTCCCGGCCACGGCGAAGGCGCTGACCCGCGCCGGGCTGGATTGGAACGATATCGACCTCATAGAGCTCAACGAAGCCTTTGCCAGCCAGGTGCTCGCCTGCACCGACGAGATGGGCTTTGGCGATGCGGAAATGGCGCGGCTCAACGTCAACGGTTCGGGCATCTCACTCGGCCACCCGGTCGGCTGCACGGGGGTTCGCATCCTCGCCACCATGCTCAACGAGATGGCGCGCCGCGAGGCCCGCTACGGCATGGAGACCATGTGCATCGGCGGCGGGCAGGGCCTCGCAGCGGTGTTCGAGCGGGTTTGAGGCTTTCGTCGACTGGCAGGTCCGGCTAGAAGCGATCCGTGCGTGCGGACGTGGCGAAATTGGTAAACGCAGCGGACTTAAAATCCGCCGGCCCGAATGGGCCTTGCCGGTTCAAGCCCGGCCGTCCGCACCATATTTTGTTTGATCCCGTATCGCTGCGCTCACATGGATCGCGCTCAGGGCTGTTTCGTTTGATCCCGTATCGCTGCGCTCACATGGATCGTGCTCGGGGCTGTTTCTGTTCGACCGTCCGGTTCGTTGCGCTCCGCGGTGGGCCGCGCTCAGGGCTGTTTGGCCGGACGGCCCGCATCGCTGCGAATCCCGCTCAGAACCGGCGGATCAGGTAAACGCCCAGCCCCATGAAAATAACGCCAATGAGGCGCGGCCAGGTGATTTCGCGCACGGCCTGGCCCAGAATGCCGAAATGGTCATAGAAAATCGCCGCCGTCAGCTGGCCGGCAATGAAGGCGCTGACATAGGTCGCCACGCCGATGCGCGGCACCGCCGTCGCCGCCAGCGTCACCACGACGGCGCCCATGAAACCGCCAAGCCAGGCCCACCAGGGCGCTGCGGCGGCGGCCTCGCGCACCGGCAGATCGTGTCCCAGCGCGAGATTGAGCGCCAGCAGCACCATCCAGCCGACGGAAAACGAGATCAGCGCGGCCTGGACCGGCCCGCCCATATGCACCGCCATGCGGCCATTGATGATGCCCTGGCTGGCAATCATTGCGCCGGCCAGGATCGTGGCGAAGACAAGCAGTGTTCCGACATTCATGGCGGCGCCCTTTCCGGCCAGTTCAGGTCTCCTGAGGCTGTGTGGAGAAATCCTCGTTTGCCGGCAAGCCTCACGCCGCGCTATGACTTGCAGGGCGTTCAGGAGCCCACCCATGGCGACAGTGCCCCTCTATCAGGTCGATGCCTTTGCCAGCCGGCCATTCGAGGGCAATCAGG
>JAAANZ010000106.1 GCA_009909065.1 Alphaproteobacteria bacterium
CGGGCTGGCCTGGCTCGAGAGCGAAGGGCTTGCCCGGCCAGGCGTTTCGCCGCGGCTGACGGGTTTCCTCATCGGGGATGCGACCTGCCTGCCTTTTGCCGATGGCGCCTTCGACGCGGTTATTTGTTCGGAAGTGCTCGAACACCTTCCGGACTATCATGCCGCCCTTGCCGAGATGCGGCGGGTACTGAAGCCCGATGGCCGTCTTTGCATCACCGTGCCGCATGGCTGGCCTGAGCGGCTCTGCTGGCGGCTTGCTCCGCCCCCTGACGGCTATCCCTACCAGCCGGGCGGACATATCCGCATTTTCGACGAGGTGGACCTGCGCTGCTCGGTCGAGCGTCATGGTTTCCGGCTCGCAGGACGCCATCATGCCCATGGCCTGCACAGCCCCTATTGGTGGCTCAAATGCCTTTTCTGGGCGCGCGAGGAGGAACCCGCCATCGTGAAGGCCTGGCATCGCTTCCTGGTCTGGGACCTGATGAAACGGCCCTGGATCACGCGCGCCCTGGAGGCGGTCACGGCGCCGGTCATGGGCAAGTCGCTCGTCATGTATTTCAGCTGCCCGGCCGCGGAGACGCCGGAATGAGGGATTTCCCCGCCCCCTCGGGGCTGACGGCCCATCTAGACGCGCTGTCCGGGGCGGCCCGGCGCATTCTCGACCTTCAGGACAATGCCGGCCTAGTCGCCTGGTTCGAGGACGGCCCCTGGGATCCGTGGAACCATGTCGAATGCGCCATGGCGCTCAATGCGATGGGCGAGGAGGCCGGCGCCACCCGCGCCTTTGACGGCCTTGCGGCCTGCCAGCTGGAAGACGGCAGCTGGCTCGGGGAATACGGGAATGCCCTGCCCATGGCCGACCGGGACCATCTGTCGCGCGCCGGCGCCCCGGCCTTCCGGGACACGAATTTCGCGGCCTATGTCGCCACCGGCATCCGCCACGACGCGCTCCTGCACGATGATGCCCGCCGCACGGCGCGCTGGTGGGCGATGGTGCGTTCGGCCATGGATTTCGTCATCCGCCTGGAGTCGCCCGGCGGCGGGATCAGCTGGTGCGCCGAAGCGGCCGGCACCGGCGCCGACGATGCGCTTCTGGCCGGCAATGCCTCGATCGCGCGCAGTCTCGACTGCGCCATCGCGCTGGCCGGCTGGCTCGGGAAGGATGCCCGCGAATGGTACGATGCGCGCAAGCGGCTCCGGGCGGCGCTGCGCCATTCCCCGGAGCGCTTCGACCGGTCGGGCAAGGGCGCGCGCTATGCGATGGATTGGTATTACCCGGTCCTGTCCGGGGTGCTGGACATCGCGTCGGCGAAGGCGCGCCTCGCGGCCGGCTGGCCTGTTTTCGTTTCGCCGGGCCTGGGCTGTCGCTGCGTGGCGGATGAGCCCTGGGTCACCGTGGCCGAAAGTGCCGAACTGGTCATGGCGCTTGCCCATCTCGGCCAGACGCGCCGCGCGCGCCAGCTGTTGGAAGCCCAGCTTGCATGTATGGACAGCGATGGCGCGTTCTGGATGGGCTGGCAGTTCGAGGAACAGATTTTCTGGCCGCTCGAAAAGCCGAGCTGGACACAGGCGGCGATGATCCTTGCCGCAGATGCCCTTGACGGCACAACGCCGGCCGCGCGCCTGCTCATTTCATAAACGCCTGAGAATACGCAGGCTTTCCACCGCCTCGACCTCCTCGAAAAGGTCGGAGGCGAGCGCGCGCCGGTAGATCTCGAAGGGCGGGCGTCCGCCATCGGCCGGGTCGGGAAACACGTCATGGATGGCGAGCAGGCCGCCCGGCATCAAATGCCGTGCCCATCCGCGCCAGTCCGCCAGTGCATGCTCCATCGTGTGCCCGCCATCAATGAACAGGAGGGCCAGCGGCGCCGCCCAGTGCTTCGCCACGACCGGCGAGCGTCCAACAATGGGGATCACCGTCTCCTCCAGCCCGGCCCGGCGCAGCGTGTCGCGCAGGAAGGGCAGCGTGTCGATGGCGCCGGCGGCCTCGTCCCAGACCGTCTCGTCGAAATACTCCCAGCCCGGCTGGTTCTCCTCGGAGCCGCGATGATGATCGACGGTGAAGAGAATGCCCCCGACGGCCTTGCAGGCTGCACCGATATAGACCGCCGATTTGCCGCACCAGCTCCCGATTTCGAGGCACGGGCCGCGCCGGGCCGCCACCTGCGCATGACGGTGAAGCGCGGCGCCTTCCTCCGCGTGCAGGAATCCCCTGACCGTCGCGATGTCGATATTCAGCGCGGTCACGCGCCAGCCGCGGGCCGTTTCGCCCTGGCCATGAGCTTGTGTGCCATCATGGGGACACTTCTCCCGATCAACAGACATCTCCTGTTCAATGCTGACCTGCGGGCAGGGTCAACCCGCCCCTTCGCATGGTGCCGTCAGCGCGCTATGTCTGCGATATGAGCAAGTCACCTGAAGAGGCCGCCCACGAGCTGTTCAAGCAGGCGCTTGGCGTGACGGCCAAGGCCATGAGCGCGGACAAGAACGTCGAACTGAGCTATTCGGCCGACGGTCCGGGAGCGTCCGGCGAGCGCCTCATCCTGCGTCCGCCGCCCAAGGAACTCTCGCCCCAACTCGCCGCGCGCGCCCGGGGGGAGGCCGATTCAGCGGCCCTGCGCAAGGCGCATCACAACCCGGAAGACCATATGCGCCACCAGCCGCAGGGCGACCTGCCCCGGCAGGTCTATGAGGCTGCGGAAACCGCCCGGATCGAGTCGATCGGTGCGGCCAAGATGGACGGCACGGCCGCCAATCTGGATGCCGCCCTCGTTGCGCGCTGCGAGCGCGAGGGCTATGCCCGCATGGAGGATCGCCAGGATGCGCCGCTGGCTCCGGCGCTGGAATTTCTCCTGCGCGAACGCCTGACCGGGCGCGCCCTGCCAAGGGAAGCGGCCGGCATTGCCGAGATGTGGCGCGAGGAAGTCGATACCAAGGCTGGCGGCGCGCTGGACCGGCTGATCGGCCAGGTCGACGACCAGGCCGCCTTTGCCCGCACGGTGCGCGAGATGATCCGCGACCTGACCGCTTCCGACGAACCGTCCGAGACCGACGAGGATGAGGAGGGCGACAGCCAGGCCGACGAGGGCGAACAGCCCGACGAGGCCGATGGCGACATGGAGTCCGATGAGACCCCGGAAGGCGCCTCGGCCGAACAGATCGAAGCCGGCGAGAGCGAGGAAGCCGAAGGTGAGGAAACGAACGTCTCCATCGAGGCGGATGCCGAGATGGATGGCGAGGATGAAGTCGATGAGGAGGATGATGGCGCCGAGCCGATCCGGCCGAACTATGCCGAGGGCGACGAAAAGCGCGATTTCACCTATCGCATCTTTACCCGGGGCCATGACGAGACCGCGCCGGCGCCCGACCTGTGCGACCCCGAGGAACTGACGCGGCTGCGCGCCTATCTCGACCATCAGTTGCAGGGGCTTCAGGGCGCGGTCTCGAAACTGGCCAACAAGCTGCAGCGCCGGCTGATGGCCCAGCAGAGCCGCAGCTGGAGTTTCGATCTCGAGGAGGGCGTCCTCGACACGGCGCGCCTGACCCGAGTCGTGACGGATCCCACGGCCCCGCTCTCCTTCAAGCAGGAGGATGAAAGCGAGTTCCGCGACACGGTGGTGACGCTTCTCCTCGACAATTCCGGCTCGATGCGCGGGCGCCCGATCATGGTGGCGGCGCTGTGCGCCGATATCCTTGCCCGCACTCTGGAGCGCTGCGCGGTCAAGGTCGAGATTCTCGGCTTCACCACCAAGGCCTGGAAGGGCGGGCTTTCGCGCGAGGACTGGGTGAAGGCGGGCAAGCCGTCCGGGCCCGGGCGGCTCAATGACCTGCGCCATATCATTTACAAGTCGGCCGATGCGCCCTGGCGGCGGGCGCGGCGCAATCTCGGCCTGATGATGCGCGAAGGCCTCCTGAAGGAAAATATCGACGGTGAGGCGCTTTTATGGGCGCATGACCGGCTGGTGGCGCGTCCCGAACAGCGCAGGATCCTGATGGTGATCTCCGATGGCGCCCCGGTCGATGATTCCACGCTCAGCGTGAATGTCGGCAATTATCTCGAGCGCCACCTGCGCCAGGTGATCGAGGAGATCGAGACCCGGTCCCCGGTCGAGCTCATGGCCATCGGCATCGGCCATGATGTCACCCGCTATTATCAGCGTGCGGTGACCATCGTCGATGCCGAACAGCTGGGCGGGGCGATGACCGAGCAACTCGCCGCGCTGTTCGATCCTGACGGCCCGCACCCCGAAGCCATGGCCGTGCCGCCGCTGACCGAGAAGATGACCCGTGGTTCGGCCGTCTCCGGGGCAGGGTCGGGCGCGCCGCGCTATGGCTCAAGGGTCGATCTCGGCCGCGCCGTGCGCAAGACGAGCCTGCAGGAAGTCAAGGGGCCCGGTAGCTGACCCGAAAAGCTGGCCCCGACGATGCGTTTCGCGCATTCATAAACCGCGACACACCGGACCCGTTTCAGGACCGGAGTTCCGGTTCGGACGGGCGGTCAATGGCGGAGAGACAGGGATTCGAACCCTGGGTACGCTCGCGCGTACAACGGTTTTCGAGACCGCCCCGTTCGACCGCTCCGGCACCTCTCCGTCGGGACAGGGCGAGATAACCGCTCGGTTGCGCGCTTGCAAGCCCTGCCGGCATGCCTCACCGGAGCGCCTGAGCGGATTCAGGATTTGACAGGATACGCGTCTTGTTGTTTATCACGCGCTTTCCGGCGCGGGCGAGACGTGCGCGTCGGGTTCAGAGATTCAATCCGGCTATCCTGACCACGGCGCCTCAATGCGATGGGCGGCCACAGGCGGTTTTGCTGGGCGGTGCGTGTTGGAAGGATCAGGGCCCATGTTCGCGGTGATCAAAACAGGCGGCAAGCAGTACCGGGTGGCCGAGGGCGACCAGATTCTTGTCGAGAAGCTCGACGGCGATGAAAACGGTCACGTGACCTTCGGTGACGTGTTGATGGTCGGCGATGGCGAGACGGTGAGCGTGGGCGCCCCCCTGGTCGATGGGGCAAGCGTGGTCGGCGAAGTCGATGCGCAAACGCGCGCCGGAAAGGTGATGATCTACAAGAAGCGCCAGCGCAACACCTATCGGCGCAAGAAGGGCCATCGCCAGCACCAGACCGCCGTCACGATCACGTCGATCCTGACCGACGGCAAGATGGCGCCGGCGAAGAAGAAAGCCGCCAAGCCGAAAGCCGAGGACAAGGCCGTCGAAGCCGAGGCGCCCAAGGCTGAAACGCCGAAGACCGAAGCGGCGGCAAAGCCGGAAGCCGCCGCAGCTCTGGATGCGCGCGGCCGCCTGTCGGAGCCGCAGGGCGAGGCCGATGACCTGAAGAAGATCAAGGGCGTCGGCAAGGTGCTCGAAGGCAAGCTCAATGATGCCGGCATCTTCCATTTCTGGCAGGTCGCGGCACTGGGCCCCGAACAGATCACCGAGCTGGAAGAGGAAATGAGCTTTCCCGGCCGGATCGAGCGGGATGACTGGATCGCCCAGGCGGGCGAACTGGCAAAAGACGCCTGAGCCGGGTATAGAAGGGATCAGACAAGCCGGCGCGTGCGCGATCGGTAAGAGCGCAGCGGCCGGGGATCAAACGAGGACGTCATGGCACACAAGAAATCCGGCGGTTCGTCCAAGAACGGACGCGATTCCAATCCGAAATATCTCGGCGTCAAGAAATATGGCGGCGAACAGGTCGTAGCGGGCAATATTCTGATCCGCCAGCGCGGCACCCGCACTTATGCGGGCAAGAATGTCGGCATGGGCAAGGATCATACTCTCTTTGCGCTGTCCGACGGTGTCGTGAAATTCGAGCGCAAGGCTGGCAACCGTAAATTCGTGTCGGTCCTTCCGGTCGCCGACGCGGCGGAATAGGTAGCCCACCGCTTCGCAAAGGGGCCACCGGAAAGGTGGCCCGGTTTTCAGAAGGGCAAACCTGATGCCGGGAAGGGGGCCGCGAACGCCCCTTTTTGAGTTTGGCTGCACAATAGAGCCTTGGACGAAGACGCGATAAGGGCGTAGATACGGACAGACCAGCCCGCCGGCTCTGGCACTCTGTTGGCCGCGGCGAGGGTGCGCCGTTGTGATATGGGCCTTATATTCCCGGAAAATGGAAACCGGCCCATGAAATTCCTCGACCAGTGCAAGATCTTTATCGCCTCCGGGGCGGGCGGCAATGGCTGCGTAAGTTTCCGGCGCGAGGCCTATGTCGAGTTTGGCGGGCCCGATGGGGGCGATGGCGGCAAGGGCGGGGATGTCTGGGCGGTGGCCGATGACAGTCTCAATACGTTGATCGATTATCGCTACAAGCAGCATTTCAAGGCGGGTCGCGGCGTGCATGGCATGGGCAAGCAGCGCACCGGCGCGGGCGGCAGGGATGTCGAGCTCGAGCTGCCCGTCGGCACGCAGATTTTCGAGGACGACCGCGAGACCCTGATCGCCGATCTCACAGAGCCCGGCCAGCGCGTCCTGCTCGCCGAGGGCGGCAATGGCGGATGGGGCAATATCCGCTTCAAATCCTCGACCAACCGGGCCCCGCGCCGGGCCAATCCGGGGGAGCCGGGCGAGGAGCGCTGGCTCTGGCTGCGACTGAAACTGATTGCCGATGCCGGGCTGGTCGGCCTGCCGAATGCGGGCAAGTCGACGTTTCTCTCAACGGTCACGGCGGCGACGCCGAAAATCGCGGACTATCCCTTTACCACGCTGCACCCCGGTCTCGGCGTGGTCGATCCCGGCCCGGGCGCGCGGTTCGTGCTGGCCGACATTCCGGGCCTCATCGAGGGAGCGGCCGACGGGGCGGGGCTGGGCACGCGTTTTCTCGGCCATATAGAGCGTTGCAGCGTCTTGCTGCACCTGATCGATGCCACACAGGACGATGTGGCCGGCGCCTGGCGCACGATCCGGGGCGAGCTGGAAGCCTATGGCGCCGGGCTGGAGGCCAAGCCCGAGATCCTCGCCCTGACAAAGGTGGATGCGCTTTTGCCCGAACAGGTTGATGAGCAGGCGGCCGCCCTGGAAGCGGCTGCGGGCGTCAGGCCGCACCGGCTCTCCTCGGTCTCTGGTCAGGGCGTGAAAGAGGCCTTGCGCGCCGTCACGCGCGCCCTCGACAGGGAAAAGCCAGCCGAGGCGCCGGGCGAGGACGACGGGACCGGATGGTCCCCGCTCGATCAGGACGGATAGTCAACTGACCCGCAGCTGCGGCGGGCCTTCCCCGATTTCACCGATCAGGGCGGCGGTTTCACCGGCCGCTTCTAGCCTTGCGCAGACCTCTTCGGCCGCGGTCAGCGGCACGGCCGCCAGGAGACCGCCGGAGGTCTGCGGGTCGAAAAGAAGGTCGGATTTCGGCCCCTGGGGACGCACCACACCCTCGATGCCGGCATTCTCCGGCCAGAGGCTGGAGCGGATGCCGGCGGCGGACAGGGCCCGCGCACCGGCCAGAAGCGGCACGGCCGCAAGGTCCAGGTCGGCCGATAGCTGCGAGGCTTCGAGCAGGGCCATCAGGTGGCCGGCCAGCCCGAAACCGGTGACATCCGTCATCGCACGGGCATGGGGTGTGAGGATCTGCGACGCGGCCGCGAGCGGTCGGGCCATGCTGTCCCAGGCCGCCGCGACGTCGCGCGCCCCGGCCTTTCGGCGCATTTCGCCAGCCAGTATGACGCCGGTGCCGACAGGCTTTGTCAGGACCAGCCTGTCGCCGGGCTGGGCGCCTGACAGGCGTATGGGCGCGCGGTCCAGGAGCCCCGTCACGGTGAAGCCGATCGTCATTTCCCCGCCCATGGATGTGTGCCCGCCGGCAATCGCGGCGCCGGCCCGGGTGAACACGTCTCCAGCCCCGGCCATGATCTCGGCGAGCATGTCCGACTGGATGGCCCGATTGGCATGCGGCAGGATGAGTGTGGCGAGCGCCGCCTGCGGCTGTGCCCCCATCGCCCAGATATCGCCAAGCGCATGGACGGCCGCGATACGCGCCATGAGGCCGGGATCGCTGGTAAACGCGCGCAGATGATCTGTCGTAACCACCTGCTGTGCCCCGCCAATCTTCAGGACGGCACAATCATCACCGGGCCCGGCCAAGACATCATCGCGATGCCGGCCGGGCACATTGTCCAGCGCGGCCAGCAGGGTGTTGCGCCCCATCTTCGCCCCGCAGCCGGCGCAGGGCATGGCGCCGGGCGCGAGCGTTTCGCCGACACCCGCCGCCACCGTTTCGGGCAGGTCGGCCTGCATGTCCGGCAGCTCGCGCAGCTTGTCCATGAAGTCGCGGTCGATACGGTCCTTGAGCTGCCAGAGCCAGTCGCCGGAAACTGTGACGAATCCCTTGTTCGCCACGGCATGCCGGCGGCCGGTCGAAATCAGTTTGAGATAATCCGACTGCGGACGATAGGGCTTCATCCTGCCTTCACCGGTCAGGGCCGTGCGCAGATTGTCGAACAGGACCGGCGCTTCGCGAACGGCATAGACGCCGGCCTTGGGGCGCGGGGCGTGGTCGAGATGGGCGCAGTCGCCCACGGCGAAAATTCCGGCATGGCTGACAGCGCGCAGCGCCTCATCGACCCGAACATATCCCTTTTCGAGCGCGAGGCCCGTTTCGGCGAGCCAGGCCTGGGGCTGGGCGCCCGCGGCTCCGGCGATGAAGGCGGCCGGAAGGCTGGACCCGTCGGCAAGCTGGAGCCGCGAACCGTCATGGCCCGTGACCTGCGTGCCCGTGATGACCGCAATCCCGCGCGCGCCGAGCGCCTTTTCGATGGCCCGGCGGGCCGGGCGCGGCAATTCGCTGGCCACCGCTTCGCCGGCTTCGACCAGAGCCACGCGCGGCTTGGCGCCTTCAAGCCCGGCAAACCTGTGGCGCATGGCCATGGCCAGTTCGCAGCCGGCCACCCCGCCGCCGATCACGGCGGCCTCCGGCGGCTGTTCTCCGGCTTTCACAGCGTCGAGAAACGACTCCCAGGCCGTGGCAAAGGGGCCCAGCGGCTTGGCCGGCACGGCCCGCACGCCCGCGGCGCCGTCAAGCGGCAACCGGCTGGTGATCCCAACATCCAGCGAAACCACGTCAAAACGAACAGCCGCACGCCCGGCGAGCCGGACCTGCTTGCTGTCGGGGTCCAGGCCGACCGCCCGGTCCCGGATGAAACGCGCGCCGGCATGGTGGGCCAGGCCGACAAGGTCGATGTCCAGCGCCTCTCGCGGATAATGACCCGCGACATGACCGGGCAACATGCCGGTATAGGCGGTGGCCACCATCGGATCGATCAGGGTCAGGCGCACGCCCGCCAGCGGGTTCATCCCCCATTTGCGCAGGAGCAGCGCATGGGCATGGCCACCGCCGACCAGGACCAGGTCTCGCGTATAGGGAATGGCAGGCGACATCATCGCGAGGCTGTAAGCCAAAGCGCGCCGCAGGTCGAGAAGCTGTCAGGCCTCGGCCCACATCCGGACGAGATTCGAGATCGTCTTGGAAAGGGTCAGCATTTCTGGCGATTCGGGGGCATGGCTGCTTGCTAGCTCGGTGCGCAGATTCTCGAGATCGAAAACCAGTTCACGCTGGGCGCTGTCGCGGATGCGGCTCTGGATCCAGCCGACCGCGGCGAGCCGCGAGCCGGCGCGCACCTCGTTGACACGGTGCAGGCTGGTGGAGGGGTAAAGGACGAGGTCGCCCGCCGGCGGCTTGAGAGCCTGGCTGGCCCCGGGATGTTCTATCACGAGTTCGCCGCCCGCATAATCGGCCGGATCGGTCAGGAACAGCGTATAGGAGACATCCGAGCGGATCCGTCCCTCGCCATGGCCCATGAGGGCATTGTCGACATGCAGCCCATAGCCGCCGCCTTCGCCTGCGCGGCTGAGTAGCGGGCGCGAAAAACGCATGGGTTGCGCCGCCGCACTTACCACCGGATGGGTCGAGATCGCCTCAAGCAGCCGTTCGCGGATTTTCGCACCAGCCCGCGAGCTGAGATCCGCCTGCTCATTGCGCTTGACCCGCCGGGCCTGCGCACCGGCGGTTTCCGCGCCGTCGCGCCAGCGCAGGCCGGCGGCCTGATCGCGCAAGTCGGCCAACTCATCGCGCGACAGGAGGCCGGAAACCGTGATCAGCATGAAAATGCTCCTGCGAATGACTTGCATATACCTGTCATCTGCGTCATGTCACATCAAGGAGACCATGACGAACAGGGAAAATCTGCATGTCCATCACATACAAGCGCTGGACGGGACTTGGCCTCGGGGCCGCCCTTGCCGGAAGTGCGATCCTCACCGCTTGCGGGCAGGCCGGCACGCCGGAGGGCCCCGCGCCCGAAGCCGACACCCCGTCATCGACACCCGCTCAGCAGTCAGCGCCGAGGCCGGCCCCCGTCGGTGAGATGGGTGAGGGCGAGGGTGGCCCTGGCGGTGAGGGTGAAGGCGGTGAGGGCGGGGTGAGTGTCGCCGCGGCACGGACCGACCCGGTCGAGTATCTTTCGGCCCTGGCGATTACCCGCGCCCATGCCATTGCCGCGCGTGACGCTTATGCGATCGGAAAGACCGATGCGGCCGGCGAAATGTTCGCCCATCCCGTGAGCGAGGTTCTCCTGCAGATGGAGCCGGTTTTCGAGGCGCGCGGCGTCGAACCGTTCGACAATGTGATGAGCCAGGCCAGTGCGGCCGTGTTCGAGGGCGAAAGCGTCGAACAGATCCGTCAGCGCACCGAGACGATTTTCGAGACGCTTGACGCCGCCGCGCAGAAGGCGCCGGCCAGTGATCTCGACCCGGGCCGTGTGGCGGCGGGCGTCGTGGCCGACCAGGTCTCGCGCGCTGTCGATCTCTATCGCGGCGCCATGCAATCGGACGCCTATGAGCCCTATCTCGACGGTTACGGCTATTACCTGACGGCGAAATCGCTTTTCGAGCGCCAGGAAGCCGCGATCCGCGAGGCCGTGCCCGAGGCCGCGGGTGCCATGGAAGACGCCTTCCGCCTCCTGGAGGAGGCTTTCCCGACGGCTGAGCGCCCGGAAAGCCTGGCCGGGGATGCCTCGGCCATGGCCGTGGCCGAGGCGGAAATCCTGCTGGCCCTGTCGGGGGGCTGATACGGGCGCGCGATAGGCGCCCTCGCCGCGGCGGCCTGTCTATTCAGCTGCCACGCCCGGCTCGCCATCCTCGTCAAGCGATTCCAGCATGGCAATGGCGGCGTCGGCAATCACCGTGCCCGGCGGGAAGATGGCGCTGGCGCCGGCGGCTTTCAGCGCGTCGAAATCGCCGGGCGGGATGACGCCGCCGACCATGATCCTCGTGGCCATGGCGCCTTCATTGCCGAGGGCACGTTTCAGCTCCGGCACCAGGGTCAGGTGCCCGGCGGCGAGCGAGGACGCCGCGACGATATCGACGCCGGCCTCGCGCGCGGCCTTCGCGGCTTCGTCCGGTGTCTGGAAGAGCGGGCCGATCTCGACCTCCCAGCCAAGGTCCATCAGCGCCGAGGCGACGACTTTCTGGCCGCGGTCATGGCCGTCCTGGCCCATCTTGGCGATATAGATTTTCGGCTTTCGGCCCGCTTTTGCGGCGAATGCTTCGGCCAGCGCGGCCGCCTCTCCGGCCTTGTCGGTGCCTTCGACACCCTCGCCATAGACGCCCTTGATCGAACGGATCACGGCCTTGTGGCGGCCCTGGCTGCGCTCGACCGCTTCGGAAATCTCGCCGACCGTGGCCTTGGCCCGCGCGGCATCGACGGCGAGGGCGAGGAGATTGCCCTCCCCGCTGGCGGCGGCCTTGTCGATGGCATCGAGCGTAGCGGAGACGGCGGCCTCGTCACGGTCGGATTTCAGGCGTTTGAGCTTGTCGAGCTGCATGCGCCGGACAGTGTCGTTATCGACCTTGAGGACCGGCACGTCTTCGGGCTCGTCGAGCGCGAACTTGTTCACGCCGACAACCGTCTGCTCGCCGGAGTCGATCCGTGCCTGGGTGCGCGCGGCGGCCTCTTCGATGCGCAGCTTGGGCAGGCCCTCCTCGATGGCTTTGGCCATGCCGCCCATGGCCTCGACCTCCTCGATATGGGTCATGGCCCTGGCCGCGAGATCATGGGTGAGGCGTTCGACATAATAACTCCCGCCCCAGGGGTCGATCGTCTGTGTGGCGCCAGCCTCCTGCTGAAGCAGGAGCTGGGTGTTGCGCGAGATGCGCGCGGAAAAATCCGTCGGCAGGGCGAGCGCCTCGTCGAAACTGTTGGTGTGCAGGCTCTGCGTCTGCCCGCCGACCGCCGCGATGGCTTCCAGGCATGTGCGGATGACATTGTTGTAGACATCCTGCGCGGTCAGCGACCAGCCGGACGTCTGGCTGTGAGTGCGCAGGCTGAGGGATTTGTCATTCTTCGGCTCGAACCGGCTGACCAGTTTCGCCCAGATGAGGCGCGCTGCGCGCAGCTTGGCGACCTCCATGAAGGTATTCATGCCGATGGCCCAGAAAAAGGACAGGCGCGGGGCAAAGGCGTCGATGTCGAGCCCGGCGCCGAGCCCGGCGCGAATATAGTCCAGCCCGTCGGCAAGCGTGTAGGCCAGTTCCAGATCGGCCGTCGCGCCGGCCTCCTGCATGTGATAGCCGCTGATCGAGATCGAGTTGAAGCGCGGCATGTTCTGCGAGGTATAGGCAAAGATGTCCGAAATGATCCGCATCGAGGGCTTTGGGGGATAGATATAGGTGTTGCGCACCATGAACTCTTTCAGGATGTCGTTCTGGATCGTCCCGGAGAGCTTTTCCGGGCTGACACCCTGTTCCTCGGCGGCCACGATATAGAGCGCCATGACGGGCAGAACCGCCCCGTTCATGGTCATGGACACGCTCATCTCATCGAGCGGAATCCCCGAAAAGAGCGTGCGCATGTCATAGATCGAATCGATCGCGACGCCGGCCATGCCGACATCGCCGACAACGCGCGGATGGTCGCTGTCATAGCCGCGATGGGTGGCCAGATCGAAGGCCACCGAAAGGCCTTTCTGCCCGGCCGCGAGATTGCGCCGGTAGAAGGCATTGGAATCCTCGGCTGTCGAGAAGCCGGCATACTGGCGAAGCGTCCAGGGGCGCTGGGTATACATGGTCGGATAAGGGCCACGGCCGAAAGGCGCAAAACCGGGAAAATCGTCAAGCCAGCCAAGCGGCGCGGTGTCGGCCGCACTGTAGGCCGGTCTTACGGCGATGCCTTCGGGGGTTTGCCAGGCCGGGCTGTCCGGCGCCTCGGCGTTTTCTGCCAACGGGCGGCCGAGATCGAGTTGGGTGAAATCGGGAAAATTCGTCATCAGGTGATCCCCAGTTCGGCATGGGCAAGCTCGAGCGCGGCAACGACATCGACGCCGACATGGATGAAACTGTCAATTCCCGCCGCGCGCCAGGCCTCCTCGTATTCGCCGGGACGCCCGGCCAGGTAGAGGCGCTGCACGCCTGCCTCCTTCAGGGCCTTGGCGGCGCTGGCCGCCTCTTCGCCATAGCGCTTGTCGGCGCCGCAAAGCACGGCCAGCCGGCAGCCGGAGGCGCGGAAGGCCGCGACCATTTCTGCGATGTCCGCGGGCACTTCGGGGGCTTCGGCGGCGTCGATACCGCCGGCGGCAAAAAAACCGCGGGCATAATCGGCCCGGGCCGTATGCTCGGCAAGCGGGCCGAGCGTGGCCAGGAACACAGCCGGGCGCTGGCCGGTCTGGTGGGTCTTCTTCTCGGCATGGTCGCGAAGGCGTTCGAACGGTTCGGCCAGCCGGATCGGGAAGAAAGGCTCGGCCATCTCCACTTCGCCCTCGCGGGCCGCGAGGACGGGCACGAGCTGGGACAGCGCATCGGGTGAGACGGCCTCGGCGCGGCTTTCAAAGTCGGGGCGCGTGACCGGCGCCTCGACTTCCTCGAGTGTCGGAAAGGCTGAAACCCCGGTGATCTCGTCCTTGCGCCGGGCGACCGCCTTCATGCGTTCAAGCCGGACCGCGCCGACCCGCGCCTGCAGGCTGTCGGCCACCAGGCAGGCGCCATAACCGCCCTCGCCCTCGATCCGCTGGAACTCGCCCCAGGCGGCCTCGGCCAGCTCCTCGCCGAGCGTTTCGGTAAACCACGAGCCGCCCGCCGGATCGGCCACGCGGCCGAGATTGGATTCCTCCATGGCAATGATCTGCGTGTTGCGGGCCACGCGCCGGCCAAGCTCTCCGGGCGTGCCCAGCGCGGCATTGAAGGCGCGAACCGTGACGATATCCGCCCCGCCCACGGCGCCGGCGAAGGCGGCGGCCGTGCCACGGAGCATGTTGACCCAGGGGTCGTAGCGCGTCTGCATGCGTGCCGACGTGACTGCCTGGAGCTGCATCGGCTGGGGTTCGAGGCCGAGGGCTTCCACGCAGCGCGCCCAGAGCCGGCGGGCCGCGCGCAGCTTGGCAATCTCGACCCCGTAATTGCCATCGACGGCGAGCGTGAAAAGCATGGTCGAGGCGGCGAGGTCCGGCGCGACCCCGAAGCCATCAAGCCGGCGCAGCGTATCGATCCCGTGTGCCACCAGCGCGCCGAGCTCCTGGGCCGGCGAGCCGCCGGCTTCATGGACCGGACGGGCATCCACGCGCAGAACGCTGGCCAGCGGGAAACGCAGTGACAGCGTCTCGGTCAGGGCGGCCGCCTTGCGGAAGGACAGGTCCAGCCCGTCCTCGAGCAGGCCCGTGCGCGCAAGAGCGCCAAGCGGGTCGATATTGAACGCGGCGCGCACGGCCTTGGGCTCGTCCTGCCTTTCCGCCCAGAGCGCCAGAAGCCCGGCGGCTTTCGTGCCGGGGCCATCGATAGGGTCGAGCGCGACCGGGCAGATCTGCGCCATCACCCCGGCCAGCGCCGTGTCGAGCGTTGTCGCGTCATGCACCGCCACGCCGGCGCGCCCGGTCGGGTCGATATGCAGCTCGACCGAAGAGACACCGCGCTCGAGATCGCGCAGGATCTCGTCATTGGTGACCGCGGGATCGGGATGGGCAAAGCTCTGGCGGATGTCCCAGGGCAGGAAGCGGTCGCGAACCGCCGTGCCGCCGCGCAGATAGGGCGCCTCGCCCGGCAGCCCGTTCGGGTCACTCGACGAAGGGAAATCGGTTTCGCGATACAGCGGGCGCACCTCCAGCCCGCCGGGCCGGCGCCGCACGAGCTTGTCCGGATGGCCGCCCTTCAGGGCCTTGCTGACCGCTTCCCGCCATTGCGCCTCATCGGCCGCGTCGAATTGCCCGCCGAAATCAAGTGTCTCGTTTGCCATGACTTTCCTGCTTTGCTCCCCTGTAAAAGGCCGTGCGCGCCGCGGCAGGTCAAGAGGCGCCGGCGTGCCTGCGGCGAGATTGCGCCCTTTCCGCGATTGACCGGACACGGGTGTTTGCGTTATTGCAACTCATTCGCATAAAAGGAGTGCGCCATGACTTGCACCTTCGATCAGTTCCGCCAGGCCGCCGCCGGTCAGGGGCGGGCTTCGCCGCGTCGGCGTGCGGCGCTCGACTGGATGGAGAGCCAGTCGCGCGTCATCGGCCTGTGGCTGGACCAGCTCATCGCCGAGGGCGACAATGACGAGCTTGTCTCGATGCTGCATCGCCAGCAGGCCTGGCTGGACATGATGCAGGCCCGCCTGGCCGAGACCGGCCACTCTCCCGGCGTCAGGCTTGCCCGGTGAACGCTGTTCGCTAGTTTCCGGTGTGCACACAGAACGCACCGGAGGAATACCATGGCCCTGCCGCCCGTCCTGCAAAACCTACGTATCCCCGTGAT
Organism: Alphaproteobacteria bacterium; assembly: GCA_009909065.1. GTDB lineage: Bacteria > Pseudomonadota > Alphaproteobacteria > Caulobacterales > Hyphomonadaceae > UBA5336. The sequence goes on from JAAANZ010000106.1 coordinate 15,709, forward strand.
CGGGTCGCCGCTTTTCATCATCTCCAATCCGGACCTGGTGATCGCCCAGTGCAAGGCCGGCATTGTCGGGTCCTTCCCGTCGCTGAATGCGCGGCCGGGCCCTGTACTGGACGAATGGCTTGACAGGATCACCACCGAGCTGGCCGAGCATGACGCGAAGAACCCGGACCGGCCGGCGGCGCCTTTCGCGGTCAACCAGATCGTTCACAAGTCGAATGACCGTCTGGACCATGACGTCGAACTTTGCGTGAAATACAAGGTGCCGGTCATCATCACCTCGCTCGGCGCGCGCCCGGAACTCAATGAGGCGATCCATTCATATGGCGGCGTGGTGCTGCATGACATCATCAATGTCCGGTTCGCGAAAAAGGCGCTCGAAAAGGGCGCCGACGGGCTGATTGCCGTGTGCGCCGGGGCAGGCGGGCATGCCGGAACGCTCTCGCCCTTTGCCCTGGTCCAGGAAATCCGCGAATTCTTCGACGGGCCGCTGGCGCTTTCGGGATCCATTGCAACCGGCGGAGCGGTCGCCGCCTCGCAGGCCATGGGCGCCGACCTTGCCTATATCGGCTCGGCCTTCATCGCCACGCACGAGGCCAATGCCGATGAGCGTTACAAGCAGATGATCGTCGACAGCTCGGCCGGTGACATCGTCTATTCGAACCTGTTCACGGGCGTTCACGGCAATTATCTCAAGCCCTCGATCGAGGCGGCCGGTCTAGATCCGGACAATCTCCCCGAAAGCGATCCGAGCAAGATGAATTTCGGTTCGGGCGGGAACACCGAGTCAAAGGCGTGGAAGGATATCTGGGGCTGTGGCCAGGGGATTGGCACGGTCGGATCCGTCATGGGCACCGGGGACTATGTCGATCGGCTCGAGCGCGAATATCAGGATGCGATCGGCGCCCTGTCGGAAGGCCGGCCCTTCCGGGTGCCAGCCGGCGCGGTGTAGGACAGGCGAGGGTCTCGGCGAGGGCCGAAGCCGGGGTTTCCGAGGGCCTAAGTGAGGGTCGGGAAGGACTCGGTCTGCGCGCTCTTGCCAACCGCGCCTGTCCGACACCTTGTCCGACCGCACAGCCATTGGCCGCAATATCGCGGCCATGCTGTTTGCAACCCCATCCCTCGCCCTTGATAAAATCGCTGACTGGCGCTGGCCACATTTCGCCGCGACCGAGCTGGCCTGCAACTGCGCCGGACGATACTGCACGGGCCGCTACTGGCACGACCCGGCCTTTCTCGACGCGCTCGAAGACCTGCGCGCCCGCGCCGGCCATCGCCCGCTGATCATCAGTTCGGGGCATCGCTGCGCGCAGTGGAACGCCGCTGTCGGCGGCGCACCGCGCTCCCTGCACAAGACAATCGCAGCCGACATCTTGCTGTCCGGCCATGATCGCGAGCGCCTCGAGGCGGCCGCGCGGGCGGCCGGCTTTACAGGGATCGGCCTTGCAGCACGCTTCATCCATCTCGACCGGCGCGCCCGCCCGGCGCGCTGGACCTATGCCTGACACGACAAGAGGAGCCTGCCGCCATGGAAGACATGATCGGTGTGACCGCGAGCGCCGCCGGGGGCGGCCTTTTCGGCTTGCTCGGCACCGCGCTGGGGCGCGTTGCCGGCTTTTTCGAGAAACGCCAGGCTCAGGCGCATGAGCGCGCCCGCTGGAGCCATGAAACCGCGCTGATCGAGCTGCAGATGCAGGCCGACCAGCAGGAGACCGAGGCCGAGCTTGCCCTGACCGATGCCGCCGGACGCTGGGCCGGGCTTGAAGCCTCCATGCAGGCCGAGGCCGCGATCGCCGCGAGTTATCGCTGGGTGGATGCCGTGCGCGCGCTGACCCGGCCCGCCCTGACCGTCCTGCTCTGGGCAATCGCGGCCATGGTCTATGCCTCGGCAAGCCCGGCCGGGCGCAGCGAGATCGTCGATACGGCCACCTTTGCCGCCACGGCGGCGACACTCTGGTGGTTCGGCGACCGCGGCCCGGCGCGCGAGCGGCGCTAGGGATTTCCCCGTTCGAATCGACTCACTTGGCCACTCGTCTTTTCCGCCAGGATCATCGCCCTCGCAAGGTCCGACGATGCCCGCATCGCCGGACGCCAAGCGCCTGGCCATGAGGAAAAATCCAAGCGGCCAAGTCATGCAATTTGCACGGAAGCCGAACTCAAGCAGGTTCGGAGCCATCGGGAGCGATTGCGAACGCAGACCTGCGCCAAAACAGAGAGATGAAACGCCGGTCTGGAGTGGAACGGAAGATGGGCGCTTTAAAGCGCTTCCAGGCGAAGTGGGCACCGGTTCGCCGTCCGGAAGCGCGTCAAAACAAGGATTTGAAGCGGCGCGTTGATTCCGATTGAGAACGCGCCGCTTTAGCCTCTTTCGTGAATTTCGAATCCCAACAGACCCCGGCCCGGGACCAGAGCCATAGAAACCTCGTGCGAACGCCCACTTGCTCGAGCGTCGGAATGTAAGACTTCGTCCGTCAGCGAAATGTGGAGCGGCCTTCGCGCCCGAAGTGTCAATTCCACTCCAGCCAGCGGAAGTGCATAAGTTCTGCGCCGATACGCCTGTAGTATTGTCGCTGGACCTCGCGGGTCATGCGACCCGGACGCCCATCGCCAATCGGCGCGCCGTCGAGTTCCACGACGGGCAGGATCATCGCGCCGGTCGAGGAGGTAAACACTTCCCGCGCGCCGCGGGCTTCCTCCAGGCTGAAGGCGCGCTCTTCCACGTCAAACCGCGATTCCAGAATGGCCGCGCGCGTGACGCCGGCGAGAATGGCCGGCGACAGGTCGCGCGTCACGAGGCGTCCCGCCGGTGTCACCATCCATATATTCGCCGAGGCGGCCTCCGTGACGAGACCTGCCTCGTGCATGACGGCAGTCTGTGCCCCGGCGGCGCGCGCGCGGCGATAGGCCAGCGCCTGGCTGAGCAGCTGCGTGGTCTTCAGGTCGCGGCGTTTCCAGCGCTCGTCGGCCAGCGTGATCGCCGCGATGCCATCGCGGGCCGCATCGCCGATCAGGCGCTTGTGCGCGCAGAAGCCGAAGAGCCGCGGGCGAAACTCAAAAGGCCCGGCAAAGTCGCGCCCGCCATAATCCCCGGCCGAAACCTGAAGATAGACGAGGCCTTCATTCAGGGCGTTACGCCGGATCAGGGCGTCCTGCAGCTCGTGCAGTGTCGCCGGATCGTGCGGCAGGGGCAGTTCCAGCGCGGCAAGCGTGCGTGCAAGCCGGTCAAAATGCGCGCCGGGATCGATGGGACGGCCATTGAAAACGGCGGTCACCTCATAAGCCGAGTGGGCAAACAGCAGGCCGCGGTCGAAGACCGGAACGTGGGCCGCGTCTGCGGGCACCAGCTGCGTGCCCATCAGGACCCAGCCGCCGTCTGCCTCGGTTCGGTTCATGCGGATGCCTCGATCAGCTTGCGCGAGAAGTGCGTGAGCGTATGCCGGATGGGGCGCAACGTGCAAACCGCACAACGCTTCGCAGTCGCACCAAGTCTGTGCTGCAATGCACAAGAAAGGCTTGCCAACAAAATGCGCATGCGCCAGACTGATGTTTGGGAGATTGCACACAAGATGTCTCGTACAGGGGCCGTGCACACAGAATTGGAGGACCAGATCATGGCTGATACCGCGGCGGGCCGCGTCCAGAAGGATATTTACGAGGTCGGCGAGATTCCGCCGGAATTCCATGTGCCGAAAATGATGCATGCCTGGGCGATCCGGCGTGAGCGTCATGGTCGCCCCTCGACCGCCATGCAGGTCGAACAGGTGCCGGTGCCGGAGATCGACAGCGACGAGGTGCTCGTCCTGGTAATGGCGGCGGGCGTGAATTATAACGGGATTTGGGCCGCACTTGGCGAGCCGATTTCCCCGTTCGACGGACATGGCGCCGATTTCCATGTGGCCGGCTCCGATGCCTCCGGCATTGTCTGGGCGGTCGGCAAGAAGGTGACGCGTGTCAAGCCGGGCGATGAGGTCGTCATCCACTGCAACCAGGACGATGGCGATGACGAAGAGTGCAATGGCGGCGATCCGATGTTTTCCAGGTCCCAGCGGATCTGGGGATACGAAACACCCGATGGCAGTTTCGCCCAGTTCTGCCGCGTGCAGGCCCGCCAGTGCATGCCGCGCCCGAAACATCTCAGCTGGGAAGAAAGCGCCTGCTACACACTGACCCTGGCGACCGCCTACCGGATGCTTTTCGGGCACCGTCCGCACATCCTCAAGCCGGCCGACCATGTTCTGGTCTGGGGCGCCTCGGGCGGGCTTGGCAGCTTCGCCACTCAGCTCTGCGCGGTGACGGGCGCCCACGCGATCGGTGTTGTTTCTTCTGATGACAAGTCCGACTTCGTGCACTCCATGGGCGCCAAAGGCGTGCTCAACCGCAAGGATTTCGATTGCTGGGGCCAGTTGCCGGAGGTCAATGGGCCCGAGTTCGCCAACTACATGAAAGAATGCCGCAAGTTCGGCAAGGCGATCTGGGAGATTACGGGAAAGAGGGATGTCGATATCGTCTTCGAACATCCCGGCGAATCGACGATGCCGGTCTCGGTCTTCGTGGTGAAGCGCGGCGGCATGGTCGTCATCTGTGCCGGCACGACCGGTTTCAACCTGACCATGGATGCGCGCTTCCTCTGGATGCGCCAGAAACGGGTTCAGGGTTCGCATTTCGCTCATCTCAAACAGGCTTCGGCGGCCAACCAGCTTGTTATCGATCGGCGCATTGATCCGTGCATGTCCGAAGTTCTGCCCTGGGCAGATATTCCGCAGGCCCATGAAAAGATGCTGGATAACAACCATCTTCCCGGAAACATGGCCGTGCTCGTGCAGAGCCCGAGGCCCGGACTGAAGACGGTCGAGGATGTTCTGGACGTCGGACCCACTGTCCAAGGCTGATACAGCCCGTGCTGAAACGCGAGCCGTTTCGCCGGACAAGCGAGAGAAAGGGATCGCCCGTCGGGCGGTCCCTTTTTTTGTCGGGCCGCTGCGCATCCCATCGGTCAGTTGCCGAACGCGTTTTGTCCACACGCGGCAAGGGGGAGGCGCTGTTACAGAAAGTCCCTTCATGCGGGAAAAGACTTTCAATGAAAGCTCTTGATTTCGTACAGGTAACAAAGTTGCACGAATACGGGCCGAGTGATGGACCATGTGTTCTTTTGTGGCACACGGCTGTTTGACTTGAATTCAAGGGCCCACCTGGCCGAAACAAGGGGAAACTGGATGAAAATTTTTGGAAAATCGGCCCTGGCTGGCCTCGTCACGGCGGCGATGGTGCCTGTCTGTGCGAGCGCCCAGCAGGCCTCTGAGGATCCGTACACACCGCCTGCGCAGGCGCAGGGCAGCGAGGCGCTGTCCCAGGAGGAAATCGATCAGATCGTTCAGGGCGCGCGCAATTCCGGTGTCGATGAGTCCGGCGATGTCGAGGTGCAGTATATCGGCGGTTCGCAGACCGCGACGGAAACACAGGTCTGCTGCGAGCCTGTCGAGGAACGCGTGACGGAAAACACGGTCGAGGAAGTGAGCGAAACCTATTTCGATGCCGTCACCTCCCGCGAAATCATCCAGCCGGTCGAGCGCACGCTTGTCCAGCCTATCGAGCGCGAAGTCCCGCGCGGGCGCACCGAGGAGGTGACCGAGGATGTGCGCTACGAGGAAGAGGTGCTGCCGAAGATTGTCGAGGAAGAACCGGCCCCGGAGCTTGTCGAGAACGTGATCGAGGAGGAAACCGTCAAGACCCGCGAGGAGGTCACGGAAACCTATTATGACGCGGTCACGCAGCGTGACGTCATCCAGCCGATCGAGCGTACGGTGGTGGTGCCGGTGACCCGCCGGATCGTGCGCCCGAAGACCGAAACGGTGACCGCGCCGACGAAATATGAGGAAAATATCCTGCCGAAGATTGTCGAAGAAGATCCGGTCCCGGAGGTGAAGGAGACCTATACCCCGCAGGTCACTGAGCAAACCGTCGAAGAGGTCACCGAGGTGCCGGTCGATTATGTGGCCGAGCGCAATGTCTATCAGCCGGTCGAGCGCACGCGTGTCCAGCCGATCGAGCGGCGCATTCCGCGTGAGCGCACCGAGACGATCACCCGCGACACGATCTATGAGGAGGAAAGGCTTCCCAAGATCGTTGAAGAGGAAGAAGCGCCCGCTGTTACCGAGAATGTCATTCCCCAGGTCAAGGAACGCGTCGTCTATGAAGTCCAGGACCAGTTCATCGACCAGGTCACCCGCAATGTGATCCAGCCGGTCGAGGTCACGAATGTCCAGCCGATCGAACGCCGTATCCTGCGCCCGCAGGCCGAAACGGTCACCGAGCCGGTTCGCTATGAGGAAGAAGTCCTGCCGACGATTGTCGAGGAAGCCGAGATTCCGGACACGGTCGTGAACTATATCCCGCAGGTCTCCGAACGCACGGTCGAAGAGGTCAGCGAGACCTATTATGACGTCGTCACCCAGCGCGATATCATCCAGCCGATCGAGCGGACACGGGTCCAGCCGGTCGAGGTTCGCCGCGTGCGTCCGCAGACCGAAACGGTAACGGCCCCGGTGCGGTACGAGACGACGCGCGCCCAGCCGGTCGTCATCAATATCGGCACGGCGGGCTGTAACTGCGGCGGTTACTGATCACGCAACAGGGCTTGAGCAAGCACCAAATGAAGGGCCCCCGCGCCGTACGGTGCGGGGGCTTTTGCATGCGCGGATGCATGCCGCCCGCCGCGATTGTGCCGGCGTCGCGTCGACGATCGTGTTTGCCCTGGCAAGCGCCCACTTCACAGGCAGGGCATTCTCGGCTTTCCTCGCCCCGCAAGGGAGGAAACCAGATGAAAAGACTCTTACTGACCGCCGCCGGCCTTGTCTTCTGCCTGGCGGCAACCGCCGAACCGCCCGCGGACTGGGCCGATAGCCCGCATGGCGCTGATGACCGTCTCGGCGCCGCCAATTATCTCAGCGCGGAGAAGACGGCCGCCGCCGCCGGGCTGGTCAGCGAAGGTGAGACATTCGCTCTCGGCATGGTGACGGGCCCCGACACGGCCGCCTATGGCCCGCGGGAATATGACGTAACCGTCCTGCAACTGTCGGATGGAACCGGCGTGCCCCTCGGTGAGAACAAGGCGACCGGGAATGATGATCTCGTGCGCACCTTTGTCGGCATTGGCAGCCAGATTGACGGGCTCGGGCATATGGGCATCGACCATTATTACTATAACAAGCTGCATGCCTCGGATTTCGTCACGACACAGGGCCTCAAAGCCTATTCCACCCACGAGATCCCGCCCATGGCCACACGCGGCATCCTGCTCGACATGACGAAAATCTTCGATGAAAGCCCCGTGCCGGACGGAACGGCCTTCAATCGCGCGGAAATCGAGGCGGCGGCCGAGGCGGCCGGCGTCGAGATCGCGCAAGGCGATGTTGTCATCTTCCATACCGGCAAGATGGCGGCCACGGACCCGTCCGAGCTTTATCAGACCGCGCCCGGGCTGGGTGTCGAAGGGGCGGAGTATCTCGCCTCGCTTGGCGTCGTCGCGGTCGGTGCGGACACATGGGGGCTGGAAGTCATTCCCTTCGAGAAGGCCGCGCGGCCCTTCGAGGTGCACCAGACCCTGCTTGCGCGCCATGGCGTCTACATTCTCGAAAACATGGTGACCGCGCCGCTCGCCGAAGACGGCGATGGCGCCTTCTTCTTCGTGCTCGGCGTGCCGCGCATGGAAGGAACGGTCCAGGCCATCATCAACCCGGTGGCAATTCGCTGAACAGGCGCGCGACGACCTTACCCATGTGGGGCATCAATCCGAAAGTCCCGCGGCACATCTAGGCGGCAAGAGCCGGTCAGCCGCGCCGGCGCACAAGCGCATTGTTTTCAGATGCGTATTGCTCGCGGAGGGACGGAACCGCCGATCCGGGCTTCCCAAATCGGCGGGGATCAGTCAGGCTTGCCGAAAAACAACAAGTGTTCAATGGAAACGCCACCTGGAAACGCTCATGACCGACCTGCCCGCTGCACGCCCGCCTGAGTCCTCTGGCGCCCGCGACATACCGCCAGCTGCCGACCGCGGCGGCGCGCTGGACAAGCCCGGCCTGGGCTGGGCGATTTTCGAATGGGCGCGCAACCCTTATTATGTCCTGATAAACATATACATCTTCGCGCCCTATTTCGGCGAGGTGATCGGGCGCCAGATGCTGGAAAGCGGCGCCCTGGCGGGTCTCGACCCGGCGCGCGCCGAAGCGGTGGCGGGCGCTGAAGGGCTCGCAACCATTGCCAGCGTGACCAAATGGGCCGGTTTCGTGGCCGCGCTCACGGCGCCTTTTCTCGGCGCCGCGCTGGATCGTGGCGGGCGGCGAAAGCCGCTCATGGCCTTTTTCCTCGGCATACTGGCCCTTGCCTCCTGGAACCTCTGGTATGCCGCGCCGGACGGCACGGGCTATGCCATCGCGACCGTCATGACCGTAATGGTGTTCGGCCATGTGTCGTACACCTACTCCGAGGTGACGCATAATGCGATGCTGAGCATTTCCGGACGCCCTCAGGCCCTGCCCATGATCTCCGGCCTCGGGCTCGGCCTGGGCAATCTGGCCAGCGCCATCATGCTCCTGGCCATTATCGGCCTGTTTGCGCTTCCGGCGATGACAGGCTGGCCACTGGCCGAACCGGCCTTCGGAATTGATGTCGGGGCCGATGAACATCGAAGGCTTGTCGGCCCGCTGACGGCGGTCTGGATCGTCCTTTTCGTGATTCCCTTCTTCCTGTGGGCCCGTGATGGCGGCACTCCGGGAAGCTCCTGGAGGCGCGCCTTCCGCAGCGGGTCCCAGGGTCTCTTCAACACACTGCGCCGGGCCTCTGAGAACTGGAACATACTGAAATTCCTGGGCGCGCGCATGCTTTACGCCGATGCCATGATCGCGCTCCTGACGTTGAGTGCGACCTATGTGACCCTGTTCTTCAAATGGACGGTGATCGAGATGGCGGTCTATGCGATCTTCTCATCGCTGTTCGCGTTTTTCGGCGGGCTTGTCGGGGGCTGGCTGGACCGTGTCCTCGGGCCGAAACGCGCCCTGATGCTGGAAATCACGATGATGCTGGCCACGCTCATCCTGCAACTCTCGATCACGCCGGAACGGCTGTTTTTCGGCCTGTTGGAGAACACCGCCGTCTGGGACGGCCTCGTATTCCAGACCATGGCCGACATCATCTTCCTTTGCACGATCATCCCGCTGGCCATTTCGGCCACGGCCAGCATCTCCTCGTCACGAAGCATGCTGGTGCATCTCGCCCCGCCAGAGCGGATCGGCGAATTCTTCGGGCTCTACGCCATTGCCGGAACCGTGACCGTCTGGCTCGGCCCGCTCCTGGTCGAGCTGTTCGCGCGCTGGTTCGACAGCCAGCGCATCGGCATGAGCGCGATCAGTGTCCTGTTCCTCCTCGGGCTGGGGGTTCTTGCAACGGTCCGGGCCGGCAAGATGCCAGAGTATCCGGCCGATTGATGCAGGGCCGGCGACATCCGAGCCTGACCCCGGTCCGAATTGCCCGTGCGCTCTACTCGATGCGCCGGCCCGGCGTGGCAACACCGGTGACAATGCGGCGGCGCAGGAGCTCGCGCCGGAACCGGAACAGTTCGGCCGGCCGGCCACCGGTCGAGGTTTCCATGGCGCCGGTCCCCTCCAGCAGTTCTGCCTTGTCGAGTGCGCGGCGGAAATTCTGTTTGTGCAGCCTGAGGCCCAGCAGGGCCTCGCAGGTGCGCTGCAGGGCCGAAAGGGTGAAGCGTTCCGGCATGAGTTCGAACAGGACCGGCCGGTATTTGAGTTTTCCGCGAAGTCGCGAGATCGCCGTGGCGAGGATACGGCGATGGTCCGAGGCCATCGGTTCGCCAAAATGCGGGCGTTGCGAGGGCAGGCCGCTGTCGCGGGCGCACTCGGCGACCAGCCCCGCCTCATAGAGCAGTTCATAGCGCTCCAGTACCCGTTCCTCGATCCAGGCATGACCGTCGAAACCGAAGGCCAGGCGCGCACGGTCCAGCCGGTCGGCCTGGCCAGCGGCCCAGGATTTCAGCTGCGGAGCGATCTCCGCGTCGATCAGGCGCGGACGGCCGTTGCGATGATCTTCCCAGGGAAAGAAAGCATACCAGTTGCGCCAGTTGGCATCGAAGCTCGTGTCGATCTCGGCGGCTTCCGGTGTCAGTGCCAGGTAGCTCACCGAGATGACACGGGCCATTCCCGGGGCGCTCGAGAGGTGGGCATCCGGCGTCTCGCGCCCGCGATCCCCGAATGTGTAGAGCTGTTCGACATAGCCGAGCTCGAAACCGGTCTGTTCGCGCACCCAGCCGCGCAGGCTCAATTCGAATGTGCGATGGTTCACCGGATCGAAGGCGCCAAAGGGCAGGGCCGGCAGGCTGGCGTCCCGGCGGGTGACGAGGGTGACCGGACGCTGGGTGTCGGCCGCCACGATCACCGCCGAAAGGCCGATGATCAGCGGCAGGCTCAAGCGGCGCCTGCCTGCGACAGGATCAGCGCGTCAAGCGCGTGATGTCGCTTGAGAAAAGCCTCCTGGGCATCTTCGGGCGCCAGCGGATGAAGCGTCATCTGCGTGGCGCTGTCCGGTGTCACAAAGAACCGGTCGGCCTCCTCGCGCGCAAAGCCGGCCAGCTGCACCGCCTCCATCCAGGCGCAGACAAGGTCTGCGCGCTTGATCAGCTTCCTGACCGTGCGGGGCAGTTCCGCCGGCAGGCTGAAACGCAGGTGAATGGCGCGCTCGAGCCGCTTTTCCACGGCCTTGTAATCCTCACCGAGCACCGCCTTGAAAGGGGAAATCATGTCGCCGACCACGTATTCCGGAGCGTCATGCAGGAGCGCGGCAAGCCGCATGCGCGCCGAAAGACCCGGTTTCAGGCGCCCGGCCAGTTCCTCCACTACAAGCGAATGCTGGGCCACCGAAAAGGCATACGGACCGGTTGTCTGGCCGTTCCAGCGCGCGACACGCGCCAGCCCGTGGGCGATATCCTCGATCTCGACATCGAGCGGCGAAGGATCGAGCAGGTCCAGCCGGCGGCCGGACAGCATGCGCTGCCAGGCGCGGGCGGGGGCGTTACGGGGCGGGGTCGCATGGCTCATGACCGCACAGATAGATTAATCGGCCGCTCGCGTCACCCGCCCTCGCAGGGCCAGTCAAGGCTTGCGGGTTAACCGGACGGCGGCGTGTCTTAATCCCTTCAGACCGGGGGCGTCGCCAATTGCCAAACCGTTCTTAAGGATTGGGCGCGACACTTCACCTGCACGAGGAAGCAAGACCGAGGCATTGGTGATGATCGAAACGATGGTGGATTGGGCGCGCGAACCGGCGACGTCCTGGCTGGTCCTTTGCCTCGCGGGCCTGGTGATTGGCGTGGGAGCCATTCGACAGTCCCGCGAGGCCCTTTGGGGCGACTTGTTCCACGACGAGATGGAAGAAGAGTGAGGCGGCAGCTGGCTGCCGGCAAGCGCGCCGCGCGGGTGTCGACGGGTCGCCGCGCTTCAGCCCCGGGGCGGGCCGGAGCGGCTCGCATCGCCGGTCAGAAGATCTCGTGCTCTACGGTCATGAAGACACGGGATTTCGAGAAGTCTATGAAGCGCGCCTCGTCTTCCTGAAGGGCGGCGGCGGCCTTGCGTCCCTCTTCGCTTGCCATGCCGGCCTCCATTTCCTCGCGAGAGTTGAACCAGACCTCCGTGATCCCGTCATAGGCAGGCTGCAGGCCGCGGCCCTCGATGAAGGCGGCATTGAGATCCTCCTCGCCGGTATGGCTCTGGACATATCGCACCGCGCCGATCGCTTCGGCATGGCGCCTGACCAGCGGGCCATGATCGTCCAGCCAGGTGCGCCGGAACTCTTCCGGGGACAGGTCCGCGCGTCTGGCTATGCAGTAGACCAATTTCAGCATGATTTCCTCCCTTGGCGGCCGCGTCCCGAATGTGCGGCCCCGACGCAAGACTACAGTGCTGCTGGGAGGTCAGCCAGCCTCTTGCGCCCTGGCCGCACGGCGCAATTGTGCCGCGCTCGTCTTGACGCTTTGCGAGCGCAGCTGTCCGCAGGCGGCGAAAATGTCCCGGCCGCGGGGCGTTCGGATAGGGCAGGCATATCCGGCGCGGTTGAGGATTTCGGCAAACGCCTCGATGGTTTCCCAGGCAGAGCAGTCATAAGGCGCCCCCGGCCAGGGATTGAACGGGATGAGGTTGATCTTCGCCGGCACGCCCTTGAGCAGGCGAACAAGATCACGCGCCTCGGCCGGGCTGTCATTCACACCGTTCAGCATGACATATTCGAATGTCACACGCTTGGCATTCGACAGGTCCGGATATGCGCGGATCGCCTCGAACAGGGTCTTGAGGTCATATTTGCGGTTGATGGGGACAATCTCGTCGCGCAGATCGTCGCGCACGGCGTGCAGCGATATGGCCAGCATCGCGCCCGTTCGCTCGCCGAGTTCCGGGATTTTCGGCGCCACGCCCGCGGTGGATACGGTGATCCGGCGCCGGGAGATGGAGATGCCGTCTCCGTCGGAAAGCGTGTCGATCGCTTCGGCGACATTGTCGAGATTGTAGAGCGGCTCCCCCATGCCCATGAAGACGATATTCGTGAGCTTGCGATCCTCGTTGGAGGTCGGCCATTCATCAAGCGCGTCGCGGGCGATCATCACCTGCGCGACGATCTCGCGAGCCGTCAGGTTGCGCACCAGCCGCTGCGTGCCGGTATGACAAAACGTGCAGTTCAGCGTGCAGCCGACCTGGCTGGACACGCAAAGCGCGCCGGATTTGGCGACATCCGGTATAAACACGCTCTCGCCTTCCACGCCGGGCGAAAAGCGCGTCAGCCATTTCTGCGTGCCGTCAACGGAGACCTTGTGCTCGGCGATTTCCGGCCGGTCGAGGCGATAGGCGTCGGCGAGCCCGGCACGCAGGCCCTTGGCGACATCCGTCATCCCGTCGAAATCCGTAAGGCCATAATGATAGATCCAGCGCCAGAGCTGGGAGGCGCGCATCCTCGCCTTTTTCGGCTCGACGCCGAATGCGACCAGTTCTTCGCGCAGCGCCTCGCGCGAGAGGCCGGCCAAATTCGGTTTCGGCGCCGTCGCGCGGGCCGCGCGGCCAGAGAGGTCAAGCTCTGTCTTCATGATATCGCGCAGATAGCACGCGATCCGACCGGCGACAAACAGGGAGGTTCAGGCGGTTTCCAGTTCGAACCGCACGCCGCCGGCCAGCACGCTGTCGCCCTCGACCATGAGGCCGGCATAGGTGGCCCGGCGCCTGACATCGTGGATGCCGGCGACCTTCAGCCTGTAGGCTGAGACGCCTTCGCCGCGGCCATTCTCATCCGGCCCGAAATGCAGTCGCGCATCCGAAAGCGCGATCATGCCGCCGGAGTAGGGCTGGTCGAGAAGGTCGGCCCACCGCTGCCCGAGCGCTTCCGGGGCCGGGCTCTGGAAGCTCACGCCGGTGGCGGCCCTGACCAGCCCTTCGCCGGTGCGTTCCTGCCAGCCAGGGCCGGCCCAGAGCCAGCTTTCTGCAGGGTGGGGTTCATCGACCGAAAGGATGGCGCCGCCTATGTCACGCGGATGCAGATGGCTGGCGGCGATCTCATCGCGGTCAATGTCCCAGACGCGTCGGATATCCTGCTCCCGGGCCCGCTTGCGCAGCCCTTCAAGATCGCCCGTCTGCAGGATAATCATGTAACCGCCCTCGCCCCAGCGGTCCATGAAACGCCCGGCTGCGGTATCGTCTTGTTTCGGGGCGACGATCTCCAGGAACTGGTCACCAATGGTGAAGACGACATTCTCCAGCCCGAAATCTCCGACACCGGGATCGCGATAGGGGGACCCGAGCCCGAAGGTTTCCGTCAGCTGGCCGGCCAGCGGCTCGATCTGGCGTGCAGCCACAACGATCTGTCTCAGGCGCATCCCGGATCCTCCCTTTTCATTATCTGTCAATGCAGCCTTGCGCCAAACCGGGCGACGGGCAAGAGGCAGTGCGGGCTCAGGGCGCGATTTCGGCGGCCACGCGGTCGGCCAGCAGGCGACCTTGCGGGGTGAGGCTGGCGCGCCCGCCGCGCAGCCGGAGAAGGCCGTTTGCCTGCATGTCCTCCAGAGCTGCGGTGTCCAGAGCGCGGCCTGCGAGCGTTTCGATGCGTGCCGTATCGACCCCGCTCTCAACGCGCAGGCCCATCGCCAGCGCCTCGCGGGCCGTGTCGAGCGGCGACAGGCGCTCATGCGAGGCCCAGGCCGGCTGTCCGCTCGCGGCGGCTGTGACATAGGCCTCCGGGCGCCTGTGGGCGAGACTGGCGATACGGCCCTGACCGGTTGTCAGGCGCCCATGCGCGCCGGGGCCCACGCCGATCCAGTCGCCCGCCTGCCAGTAGATCATGTTGTGGACCGAGCGGTGCTGCGGCCCGGCGGCATGATTGGAGATTTCATAGGCGGGCAGGCCTGCCCTTTCGGTGATCGACTGGGTTAGCTCATAGAGCGCGGCCTGGTCATCATCGGGCATCGGCTGGATTTCGCCGCGCCGGACGCGTTTCTCGAACACGGTTCGCTCGGCGATCGTCAGTTCGTAAAGCGACAGGTGCGGCGCGCCGAGGGCAAGCGCGGCCTGCAGTTCATCGGCCCAGCTCTCGCGAGATTGGCCCGGCCGGGCATAGATCAGGTCGATCGAGACCGATGCAAACCGGGGCAGGGCCCTTGCAACGGCGGCGCGGGCCGCCGCGGCGTCATGGTCACGGCCGAGAAAGGCGAGCGCGGCGTCATCCAGCGATTGCACCCCAATCGACAGCCGTGTCACGCCGGCCGCGCGCCAGCCCTCCAGGTCGGCGCGGAGGACATCACGGGGATTGGCCTCGAGCGTGATCTCGGCGCCGGGCCCCAGTCCGAAACCGGCATGGGCGGTCTCGACGATCCCCGCGATCTGCGCCGGGCCGAGCAGCGAAGGCGTCCCGCCGCCCAGGAACACGCTGTCGAGGGGGCCTTCCAATTCGCGAAAAGCCTGGGCATGCGCCCGGATGTCCGCCGCGACAGCGTCCAGGAGCACGGCCGGATCCCTGTCCTTGGCCGCATAGACATTGAAGTCGCAATAAGGGCAGATCCGCGTGCAATAAGGCCAGTGCACGTAGAGGCCGAAGCCGGGACGCGGACATGGAAGGCTCACGAAAGGAGCGCGGCCTTGAGCCGGGCAAAGGCAACGGCGCGATGGCTCATGGCGTGTTTTCTCGCCGGATCCATTTCCCCGAATGTCTCGCTTTCTCCATGCGCGATGAAGATCGGATCATAGCCAAATCCCCTGTCACCGCGCGGGGGCCAGGTGAGTTCGCCGTCGACCTTGCCCTCGAAGACCTCGGCATGCCCGTCTGGCCAGACCACGGCCAGCGCGCAGACAAAAGCCGCCGACCGGTCGGCGGCGCCGATCTGTCCGAGCTCGTGTTCGACCTTTTCCATGGCGTGGGAAAAATCGCGCGGCTCGCCGGCCCAGCGCGCCGAATAGATCCCGGGCTGGCCGCCGAGCGCGGCGACCGTAAGGCCGCTATCATCCGACAAGGCCGGCGCGCCGGTCGCTTCCGCGGCGGCGCGTGCTTTCAGGATCGCGTTTCCGGCAAAGCTGGTTTCGGTCTCTTCCGGCTCGTCGAGACCGAGATCCATGGCCGAGACGACCACGAAGCCGTAAGGTTCGAACAGGTCCTTCAGTTCCCGGACCTTTCCGGCATTGTGCGTGGCAGCGACCAGTCGCCCCGGTTCAAGCTGTCTGACATCCATGACGGGCTTTGGCTCCATCCTTGCTTTACATGCGAAGCACGTTATCGTTTTACGGCAATAAACATGATGTTTTCACCGGCCGGACTCGACAAGATGACATCTCGCCCGCGAAATTCCATGGCTGCGGTCCTGACCCTGCTGATGACAGGCGCGATATGGCTGTCGGTTGTTTTCGGCATCTTCGCCTTCGTGTTTCTCGGCATCGGCCTTGTGGCAAGCCTGAATGACGGAGCGCTGCAGGTTCCGGGAGCGCAGGCCATCTCGGAGGTGAGCGCCCTTGATTTCGCATTCGTGCTGGTCGGGCTCGCGATTGTGCTGCCCGGCGTGGTCTATGTCTGCCTGCAATTGCGTCGGATTCTCTCGACCCTGGCGGAGGGCGATCCCTTCGTTCCCGAAAATGCGGGCCGGCTGAGCATGATCGCGATTGCACTGGCGGTGATGGAGGTCGCCAGCATGCTGCTCGTCATCTCCATGCGCCTCTTCGCGGCGCCCGGAGAGACGGTTGCCAGGCCGGCCTTGTCCATCAACCTGGTTGTCTGGGCGGCTGTCGCGGCGCTGCTGGTCCTGTCACAGGTCTTCCGCGAGGGCACACGCCTTCGCGAAGAAGAAAAAATGACGATCTGAGGCGCGAAGGAGAGCCATGTCCATCCGCGTGACACTCGACCGTGTGCTGCTGGAGCGCAGAATGTCCCTGACCGAATTGTCGGAACGGGTCGGGGTAACACTTGCAAACCTGTCGATTCTCAAGACCGGAAAGGCCAAGGCTGTTCGCTTTTCCACGCTTGAGGCCCTGTGCCGGGAACTGGAGTGCCAGCCGGGCGACCTGCTGGTTTTCGAGGACGAGAACGGAGAAGACTCCGCGCCGATTGCGGCGCAATAGCCTCGCCGTCATTATCAGGCCGATATTTACGGTTCGGCCTCGGGCGCGAGGTCAGATTGCTGAGGTTTCGGGAGATGTGTCAGGCGGCGGGGGAGCCAGCGCCCCGAGGGGCTGGGGGGGCTGATGGGTCCGGGGTGCCGGCTATGAACCGCCGCCTGACGATTTGGAAGATGGACGGCGCCGCAGGCGCTCGCAAGGCCATAATGTGTTGAAACTGCCACATTCCGATTAAAAATGCGTCATGGATTGACGCTGAGTGAGACCGGGGCAGAGTGATGAGTATGCCGTCGCCGAATGACAATCAGGCCCCCGCCCGGGATTCCCGGCGCGCCAGGGTCGCTTTCCACCGCACCGAGCTTTCTCCCATCCTGGATGTCTATGGCCGTCTGGTCCAGTCCGGGGAAGCGAAGGATTACGCGATCGGGATGCATTCCGACCGCGCCATTTTCGCCATTTTCCGCCGCACCGCTGAACAGCCGGCCTGGCGCATCGAGAAAATCCCGGCGCTCGCCAGCCGTCAGGGCGCCTTTGTCGTCCATGGAAGTGCCGGACAGGTGCTGCGCCGCGGCCATGAGCTGCGACAGGTGCTGAAAATCTTCGATTCGCGACGCTTCGACGTGATCTCGAAATGACGGGTCAGGCGGCACGGCGCCCGCGGGCATCGAGGACATGATAGACATCCTCCAGGCCTGAGGGCCGCGGCGCGGCGCGCAGGCAGGCCTCTGCCTCCTCGCAGGCCAGCCTGTAAACGGTGACCGGTCCCTCGCAATCGACGAACGTCGCGCCGATATGGCGCAGAAGACGCTGGGCATTGCGGTTCTCCGAAAGCACCTCTGCGCGCAGGCGGGTGATTTCCTGTTCGAGACAATCGCGGATCACCGCGGCGATCAGCATTCGGGCCAGGCCCTGGCCGTGATAGGCGTCGAGTATGCCGAAGGCGAGTTCGGCCTCCGGCCCGTTATCCTCGCGCATGGCATGTGCCGCTCCGATCGCCGCCGGCCCGCCCTCGGCCTGCATGTCCAGCCCGCCCCAGCCGATATGATGATCGCCATCGACATCGACCAGCCGCTTGACCACGCTGTCGGGCAGGTGCCGCGCACCGGTGAAGAAGCGGAAATAGCGCGATCGGTCCGATAGCCGGGCAATGCCTTCCCGCAGCCGCGCTTCGTCCTCAGACTGGAGCGGGCGGAGAAGGACGGGCGTGCCATCCTTGAGGCGGGTGGGTATCTGTATCGGCATGACGCTTACGACCTTGGTCTTAGAGTGTGACCAAACTCTGGCCGGGCCAGGGACGATGCTGCAAAGCAGCAATGCATTGTTGCACTGCAATAGCCGAGGCGCCACGAGGTTCGGCTTGCCAGACCTCCATGAGTGATCGAAACTGTGATCCGGCAGACAGGGTCCGTTCGATCATGACGGGACGACTCAAGGCAATCGCGATCCGACCGGCCCGCAAGGCGCCGATGCGGGCCCTCGAGGCTGTATCGGTCAGCGCTTCGCATGGTCTGGAGGGCGATCATGCCGGCAAGTCTCCTGACCGGCTGGTGACGGTCATGTCTTCCGAAGCCTGGCAGGACGCTCTTGACGCGCTCGATCCGCCATTGGAGGCGGGCGAACACCTCGACTGGACCTTGCGCCGCGCCAATCTGCTGACCGAGGGGGCCGCTTTGCCACGCGCGAAAGGCGGAATAATCCGCATCGGCGAACTGTTGCTGGAAGTGACGGGCCAGACCTGGCCCTGCAAGCGAATGGAAGAGGCGCGGCCCGGACTCCTGAAAGCGCTGGCGCGGGACTGGCGTGGCGGCGTGACCTGTTCGGTGCGGAACGCCGGCCCTGTGGCATCCGGCGATGCAGTTGAAATCCTCCTCTCCCCGCCGGAGGTGAAAAGACGATTGCCCTAAATGGCGGGCGAACTGAACAAATCGGGAAAACGGCAGGGCGACATTAACCCTTCCCCGCGCTAGTGTCGGCGCAATGACAGACACGATTCGCATTCTCGGCATCGATCCGGGCCTGCGCGCGACCGGATGGGGCGTGATTGCCCTTTCCGGCGCGCGGATCCGCCATGTCGCCCATGGCGTCATCCGGATCGATCCGTCACTGGCACTGGCCGAGCGGCTGGCGGGCATCTTTTCGGCGGTGTCGGGCCTGGCGAACGAACATGCGCCGATGCTGGCCGGCGTGGAGGAGACGCTCGTCAATGCCGGTCCGCGCTCGGCGCTGAAGCTGGGCCAGGCGCGCGGGGCGGCAATGGCCGCGCTGGCGCGCGAACGCATCAATGTTTGCGAACATGCCCCGCGCCAGATCAAGCTCGCCGTGGTCGGCACGGGCGGGGCGGAGAAGGAGCAGGTCGCCTTCATGGTCCAGCGCCTGCTGCCGCGTGCGGGCAAGATGAGCGCGGACGCCGCTGATGCGCTGGCTTGCGCCATTTGCGCGGCGCACCACCTGCCGGCGGCGCGGCTGAAACGGGGGGCGGCATGATTATCGGCCGGCTTCGCGGGGAGATCGCCGCGATTGGCGCGGACACCGTCCTGATCGACGTGAACGGGGTTGGCTATGTTGCGGTGGCGGGCACGCGCCTTGTCTCGCGCCTGACCACCGGCGAACGCGCCGAGCTGCATATCGAGACACGCGTGACGGAAAACGCGATCACGCTCTATGCCTTCGAGAGCGACGAGGCGCGCGCCTGGTTCAACCGGCTGCAGGATGTGCCGGGCGTTGGCGGCAAGGCGGCGCTGGCGGTGATGGATGCGCTCTCGCCGGGCGAGCTGATGGATGCGCTGGCCCTTGGCGATGTCGCCGCGATCACGCGGGCGAAAGGCGTCGGCAAGAAACTCGCCGAACGGATCGCTGGGGAGCTTGCCGGCAAGCCGCCGCCCATGGGCCGGTTCGGCAGTCTCGGCGTGAAGCCGGCGGCCGGGAGTGTCAGCGCGGCAGATGGAACGGCCGGCGGCGGCGTGCGCGCCGAAGCGGTGTCAGCGCTACAGAATCTCGGCTATGGCCCGTCAGAGGCCGCGCGCGCTGTCGCGGCGGCGATGAAGACCGGCGAGAGCGATGATACAGGCGCCGTCATCAAGGCCGCGCTTAAGGAGTTGACCCCGTCATGAGCCGCGACGGATCCCTCACCGACCCCGAGGCGCAGATCGGCGAGGCGCTCGACCGGGCGCTGCGCCCGCAGCTGTTTGACGATTATATCGGACAGGAAGGCGCCAAGGCGAACCTGAAAGTCTATGTCGAGGCGGCGCGCGGGCGCGGCGAGGCGCTCGACCATGTGCTGCTTTTCGGCCCGCCAGGGCTGGGCAAGACGACGCTGGCGCAGATCCTGGCGCGCGAAATGGGGGTCGGCTTTCGGGCCACGTCCGGCCCGGTCATCGCCAAGGCCGGCGACCTTGTCGCCATCCTGACCAACCTCGAAGCCAATGACGTCCTCTTCATCGACGAGATTCACCGCCTGCCGCCGGCAGTCGAGGAAATCCTCTATCCGGCCATGGAGGATTATGCCGTCGATATCGTGATCGGCGAGGGGCCCTCGGCGCGCTCTGTGCGGCTGGACCTGCAACCCTTCACGCTGGTCGGCGCGACGACCCGGGCGGGCCTGCTCGCCACACCCCTGCGTGACCGGTTCGGCATCCCGGTGCGGCTGGAATTCTATGAGCCCGAAGAGCTCTCGCGCATCGTCCTGGCCGCCGCCCGCAAACTGCAGGCGCCGATCACCGGTGAGGGCGCGGTCGAGATCGCGCGCCGGGCCCGCGGAACCCCGCGAATCGCGCTGCGCCTTTTGCGCCGCGTGCGCGATTTTGCCGAGGCCGAGGGCGAAAAGATCGACCAGCCCGCCGCCGCCCGCGCGCTTGCGCGGCTCGAAGTCGACGAGGACGGGCTCGACGCGCTCGACCGGCGCTATCTGGAAGCGCTTGTGAAGACCCATGCCGGCGGGCCGGTCGGCGCCGACACGCTGGCGGCCGCCCTGTCAGAGGCGCGCGATTCCGTGGAAGAAGTGATCGAGCCTTTCCTGATGCAGAGGGGCTATGTCGCCCGCACGCCGCGCGGGCGCGTCGCCGCCCCGCTTGCCTGGCAGCGCATGGGCCTGAAGCCGCCGAATGCCATGCAGCAGGGGCTGTTCGAGGAAGAGTAGACACGCCTACCGCTTTGTTATTGGATACTCACCTCTCGATTGAACGGGGAGGGGAAGATGTTCTGGAAGGCTGTTTCCCACTGGAGCTGTGCCGCCGCGCTTGTCGCCCTGGCCTGGTTTTTTGTGCCCTTTTCGGAGGACTCGACTGGCCTTGCCGATTGGACATGGTCGATTGGACTCTTCACACTCGCGTTGACGATCATCGTCCTGCCTTTTGCGCTTGATGAGGACGCGATGGTGTTCAGGTCGGTCCTGAAAGGCGTGTTCGTGATCCTGCTTTTTCCCTGGTCGGCGATTTATCTGAACAATCGGGAGGCGCGCGCAGCGCGTGAAGCGAACCGGAATAGCCGCCAGAATCAGAGGCGCGCCCGCGTTGAGGCCGCGCGTCGCGACGGGCGGTTGTGACTTTGAGGAACCTCCGGACCAGGGCGACAAGCTTCACAACAGTCGATCCCGTGGTCCGGCACCGTTTCGCGCCTATTGCGCCGGGGCCAACCAAGCGCCTTCCACCGTATCGACAACATCGGACATGATCTCGGTGATCTGGAAATCCTTGGGGTGTAGACCCTTTTCACGCCCATCTGTTTAAGTGCGTGTGCATCTTCCGGCGGGATGATGCCGCCAACCACGAGGGGAACATTCTCAAGGCCTGCGCCGCGCATTTAGGCGATCGTGGCGCGGACAAGGTCGAGATGGCTGCCCGAAAGGATCGACAGGCCGACGATATGCGCGCCCGCCTCCTTCGCCTCCTCCAGAACCTCCTTCGGCGTAAACCGGATGCCTTCATATACGACCTGCATCCGACAGGTGCGGGCCCGTGAGGCGGCCCCCATCAGCCCGGGCGCCCGGCCTGTGCGCGTTCAGGCCTTTCCCTTCAGCCCCAGTTCCGCCAGCACTTCGTCTGTATGCTCGCCAATATGGGGCGCGGGCCGTGTCTCGCGCGGCTGGCCGGCACTGAAACGCACAGGCGCCTGTGTTTCCCAATAGGCACCTTCGGTCGGGTGTTCGCGCCGGCGGAAAAAGCCGCTCTCCCTGAGGTGGGGATCCTCGCGAAGCTCGGAAATGTCATTGCAACGCGCCGCCGGGATGTCAGCCTCGGCGAGGATGGCAAGCCAGTCTGCCGTGGTCCGCGTGGTCAGGTAGTGCTGCACCCGCTCCATCATATAGGCCATGTTGAAATAGCGCTTGCGGTAATCGTCCAGCCGTTCGTCATCGAGTTCGTGCGGCGCGGCGAACACGTCCTGGAACAGGCGCACCCAGCGCTGGTCATTGTATGGCGCGATAATCATCCAGCCATCGGCGGTCTGCAGCGGCTGGCGGCAGGGGTCGACCTGGCGCTGATAGCAATAGGGCCCGCGGGGCGGGTCGAACACAGCCTCGTAGAAATGCTCCTCGAGCAGGAAATGCGTCGTGCATTCCAGCATCGGCACCTCGACATGCACCGCCTCGCCAGTGCGGTCGCGATGGTGCAGCGCCGCGAGCGTCGCATAGGCCGCGTGAAGCCCCGATACCTTGTCAGCGATGGCGGTGGGCAGGAAGCGCGGGCGCTCGTTTCCGTCCACGCGCGGCAACAGGCTGGTCACGCCCGACAGGCCCTGTATGAGATCGTCATAGGCCGGCCGCCCGGCATAGGGCCCGTCCGGGCCGAAACCGAGACAGTGGACATAGACAATATCGGGCCGGATCGCCTTTACATCCTCGAAGGTCAGGCCGAGACGGGCAACCGCATCGGGACGGATATTGTGGATGAAGACGTCGCTGCGCGCGATCAGGCGGCGCACGGCCTCCCGGCCGAGATCGGATTTCAGGTCCCAGACGACCGACCGCTTTCCGCGATTGAGCGTCATGTGGCAGGCGCCCATATGTTTCGTGCGGGCCGGTCGCCCGACATTCCGGAAATCGTCGCCGCCCGCCGGCTCGATCTTGACAATATCGGCGCCCATGTCCGCGAGCGTCTGTGTGCAGTATGGCCCGAAGATCACCGTGCTCATATCGGCGATGGCGATATCGGACAGAAGATTTGTGGCCGTCATCGGTCGTGTTCTCCCTTGCCGCGCCAAGCCATACCGGCTCAGCGCCGGCGCACAATCTCTGACGCGCCGGAAAGCGATTGCGGCAAAAGGGGGTGACAAAGCGGCGCAAACGGATTATTTCACGAGTTAAGTCGAAAAGTATCGGCGGCGGTTCCGGGGTCGGGGCCGCCGCTTTTGTTTGCCGCGCACCTCCGCGTGGCCGCCTGGACCGGAAATGATCGCACTCAGCCAGCAGGAAAAGCGCATTCTCGCCATTGCCGAACCGCTTGCCCGCGATCTCGGCATGGAGATCGTGCGCATCCGGGTTTCGGGGGGCAAGCGTCCGGTCCTGCAGGTGATGGCCGAGAAGGCCGGCGGCGCGCCCACGGATGTGGAGGATTGCGCGGCACTTTCGCACGCGCTCTCGCCGGTGCTGGATGTCGAGGACCCTATTGCTGGCGGCTTCGTGCTGGAGGTCTCGACGCCGGGCATTGACCGCCCGCTGACCCGCGAGGGTGATTTCGCACGCTGGACGGGCCATGTCGCGAAGCTGGAACTGGCCTATCCATTGGACGGGCGCCGCCGATTTTCGGGGGTTCTGGCCGGTGAGGACGCCGAAGGCGTGCGCCTGGAGCTTGAGGACGGCAGTGAACTCGTCGCACAGGTGCATGAGCTTTCAAAAGCCCATCTCGTGCTGACCGACGAACTCATCGCCGATGCGCGTGAACGTGGTGAGATGCCCCCTCAGCCCGAGGATGAGGATCTCGAGGATTACGAGCTCGACGAGAGCGGCGGGGATGACGACAAGAGTTATAACAAGACGAACGGAGCCGTAGAATGAGCACCATCGGCGTTTCCGCCAACCGGCTGGAAATCCTGCAGATCGCCAAGTCGGTCGCCGAGGAGAAGGCGATCGACCGGAAGATCGTGATCGATGCCATGCAGGAGGCCATCGAGAAGGCGGCGAAGTCGCGCTACGGTCAGGAGCTCGATATCCGTGCCGAGATCGATGCCGATACGGGCGAACAGTCGCTCTGGCGCGTGCAGACCGTGGTCGAAGACGCCGATATCGAGGATGAAAGCGCCGAGATCACGATCAGCGATGCCAACCGGATCGACCCGGAGCTTCAGGTCGGCGACGAGATCCGCGAGGAGCTGCCGCCCTTCGATTTCGGCCGCGTGGCCGCGCAGACGGCCAAGCAGGTCATCATGCAGAAGGTGCGCGATGCCGAGCGTGAGCGCCAGTATGTGGAGTACAAGGACCGCGAGGGCGAGATCATCAACGGCATCGTCAAGCGCGTGGAATATGGCCATGTGATTGTCGATCTGGGGCGTGCAGAAGGGATCATCCGGCGCAATGACGGAATCCCGCGCGAGAATTTCCAGCCGAACGACCGCGTGCGCGCCTATCTTTACAAGGTCAGCCGCGAGGTGAAGGGGCCGCAGATCTTCCTGTCGCGCGGCCATCCCGATTTCATGGTCAAGCTCTTCGCCCAGGAAGTGCCCGAAGTCTATGAAGGCGTGATCGAGATCAAGTCCTGCGCGCGCGATCCCGGCTCAAGGGCCAAGATCGGCGTGCTATCGAATGACAGCTCGATCGATCCGGTCGGCGCCTGTGTCGGCATGCGCGGGGCGCGTGTGCAGGCGGTGGTTTCGGAACTGTCCGGCGAGAAGATCGACATCATCCCGTGGAGCCCGGACGAGGCGACCTTCATTGTCAATGCGCTGCAGCCGGCAGAGGTCTCCAAGGTCGTGCTGGACGAAGAGGAGCAGCGCGTCGAGGTCGTGGTGGCCGACGATCAGTTCCCGCTCGCCATTGGGCGTCGGGGCCAGAATGTCCGCCTGGCCAGCCAGCTGACCGGCTGGCAGATCGACCTGGTCACCGAAACCGCCGATTCCGAGCGTTACCAGAAGGAATTCCAGGAGCGCACCGATCTGTTCATGCAGGCGCTCGACGCCGATGAGACGCTGGCGCAGCTGCTCGCCTCGGAAGGTTTCGAGACGGTCGAGGAGATCGCCTATGTCGCCCCTGAGGATTTCATGCAGATCGAGGGTTTCGATGAGGATGTCGCGTCCGAGATCCAGGAGCGCGCGCGTGAATATCTCGACAATCTCGCCGCCGAGCAGGAGGCGCGGCGCAAGGAACTTGGTGTCGAGGATGCGGTCATGGACCTGCCCGGAATGACCACGCATTTCGCGGTCAAGCTCGGCGAAGACGGCATCCGGACGGTCGATGACGTCGCCGGTCTCGTGCCCGACGAGATCACCGGTTCGCGCGAGCCGGGGCCGGACGGCAAGCCGGTCTGGGTCGACGGCATTCTGAAAAAGGGCGAGATGCGCAAGGATGATGCCCAGCTCTTCGTCATGCGTGCGCGTGTCGCCGCTGGCTGGGTCGAGCCTGAAGCTCTGCAGGAGCTCGAAGCGCAGATGGCAGCAGACCAGATCAGTGAGGAGATGGATCTCACCGAAGAAGAAAAGACGCTCCTGGCGCTCGGCGAGCTTGGCAATGACAATGGCGGCGAGGCGGACGAATCCGCTGCGTCGGATGAGGCCAGCGATACCGGCGAAACCGTCGAATTCGACGAGTCCGAACTCGATTTCGACCTCGACGAACTCGAAAAGGCACTTGCCGAGGAGGAATCCGGCGATTCCGAAGACAAGTCATGATATCGCGCCCGAAACGACCGGGCCGCAGCGCGAATGCGCGCTCAGCCGCGAGACACATGCGAAAGCGGACCTGATCCGTTTCGTGCGTGACCCGGCCGGACGGGTCGTGCCCGATATTGCCGAGCGCCTGCCCGGCCGCGGCGTCTGGGTGAGCGCCAGCCGCGAGGCGGTGAGCGCGGCGGCGGCTAAGGGTATTTTTCCCCGCCGTTTCAAGGCCTCGGTAACGGTCCCGCCCGACCTGGCCGATGATGTCGAACGACTCCTAGTCGAGCGCTGTGTCGGGCTTGTAGGGCTGGCCCGGCGCAGCGGAAATCTCGTGACCGGTTTCGACCAGGTCCGTGCAGCGCTGCGCAAGGCGCCGCCGGGCTGGTTGATCGAAGCGAGCGACGGGGCGCAAGACGGACGCAACAAGGTGTATTCTCTGGCAAAGGCCCTATATGGTAGGGTCAGAATAGCCGGCGCGCTGACGTCCGGAGAATTGGGCATGGCCATCGGCCGTGCGCGTGTGATACATGCCCTGCTTCAGGCGGGCCCGCTGGCAGACAGCTGGACTGTCGCCTATGAGCGTTTGAAAGGCTTCCGGCTGTCGCCAGAAGAGCAATGGTTCTCTGCTGGGGATCTATAGGTTAGACCGGTGCGCATTGGGCGGGCCGGGTTTTGTTGGTATTTGGTGCGGATGAGCGATACGAAAGATACGAGCGGACGAAAGCAGTCTTCCGGCCCGCGATCTTCGAGCACGGTGAAGCAGAGCTTCAGCCACGGGCGCTCGAAAAAGGTCGTGGTCGAGAAGAAGAAGAAACGCGTGGTCAACGCGCCCGGTGGCGCGGGTGCGGGTTCAGGCGGGGCGCGCAGATCCGGCAAGACCGGTGAATCCGGCGACGATTCCGGAGCGGGCGGCGAGCAGCAGAACAAGATCGCCGCGCTGGCCAAGAAGCTCGGTATCACGGAAGCGGAACTCAAGGCGCGCCAGGCCGCGCTGATGAAGCGGCGCGAACAGGAAGCCCAGCGCGAAGCCGAGAAGCAGAAAGAGGCCGATGCGCGGGAACGCCTGCGCGACGAACAGGAGCGCAAGGCCCAGGAGGAAAAGGAACGCGAGGAAGCCGAAGCGCGTCGCAAGGCCGAGGAGGAGCGCAAGAAAGCCGAGGAAGCCGAGGCAAAGAAACGCGCCGAAGAAGAGGCCAGGTCCGGTCGCAAGAAGGGCGCGGCGCCGGCTGAACCGCCGCCCGCCGTCGAGACGCCGCCGGACCCCTCGGCGCTGGAAGCGGCCGGCGGCCGCGTCAAGCGGAAAGGCGCCAGCCAGCGGGATGATCGCGATCGCGGTGGCTCATCGAAACCGCGCGGCGGGGGCGAGCGCCGGCGCGGCAAGCTGACAATCGCTTCGGCACTTGGCGATGACGGTGACCGTCAGCGTTCGCTGGCCTCGGTCCGCCGGGCGCGTGAAAGAGAGCGCGAGCGCCGCCAGGGCGGCGACGAAAAGCGCGGTCCGAAAAAGTCGGTCGAGGTGACCCTTCCCGAGACGATCACACTGCAGGATCTTGCCCAGCGGATGAATGAGCGCGTCGGTGACGTCGTGAAATTCATGATCGAGCAGGGCGAGATGATGCGCGGCAACGACATCGTCGATGCCGACATGGCCGAACTCATTGCCACCGAGTTCGGGCATACGGTCAAGCGGGTTGCCGAATCCGATGTCGAGATCGGTCTTGAAGGCGAACCCGACAAGGAGGAGGATCTGCGGCCGCGCGCGCCGGTCGTGACGGTCATGGGCCATGTCGATCATGGCAAGACGTCCCTGCTTGATGCCCTGCGTCAGACCGATGTGGTCGGCGGCGAGGCCGGCGGGATCACACAGCATATCGGGGCCTACCAGGTGAACCTGGAATCGGGCGACAAGATCACTTTCGTCGACACGCCGGGCCATGCGGCCTTTTCGGCCATGCGGGCGCGCGGAGCGAACATCACCGATATCGTCATTCTTGTCGTGGCGGCCGATGACGGGGTCATGCCCCAGACGATCGAGGCGATCAGCCACGCCAAGGCCGCCAGCGCGCCACTGATCGTGGCCGTCAACAAGATCGACAAGCCCGGTGCCGAGCCGCAGAAAGTCCTCACCGAACTACTGCAGCACGACATTCAGGTCGAGGCCATGGGCGGCGAGGTCCAAGCGATCGAAGTGTCGGCGCTGCAGAAGACGGGACTGGATGAGTTGACCGAGGCGATCACGCTTCAAGCCGAACTCCTCGATCTCAAGTCCAATCCCGATCGCGACGCCGATGGCACTGTTGTCGAAAGTCAGCTCGACAAGGGGCGTGGCCCGGTTGCCACGGTCCTGGTCGGGCGCGGAACGCTCAGGCGCGGCGATGTCGTCGTCGCCGGCGCCCAGTGGGGCAAGGTGCGCGCGCTCAACAATGAACGCGGCAAGCAGGTCAAGGAAGCCGGACCGGCCGTCCCGGTCGAGATCCTGGGTCTCGACGGCGCACCGGAACCCGGTGAGCCCTTCAACGTGGTCGAGAACGAAGCGCGGGCCCGTGAGATCACCGAATACCGGGCGCGCCAGAAGCGGCAGGTCTCGGGCAAGGCTTCGATTGCCGCGCGTGCGTCGCTTGATCAGCTTATGAACAAGCTGAAGGATGGCGGTGAGGAGGCAAGCGAACTGCCTGTCGTCGTCAAGGCGGATACGCAGGGCTCTGTCGAGGCCATCAGCCAGTCGCTGGAGAAGATCTCGACAGACGAAGTCCGCGCAGCCGTCATTCATGGGGCGGTCGGCGGCATTTCGGAAAGCGACGTGCTGCTCGCCCAGTCCTCGCAGGCGCCGATCATCGCGTTCAATGTCCGCGCCAACAAGCAGGCCCGCGACCTGGCCGAGCGGGAAGGTGTCGAGATCCGCTATTACTCGGTGATTTACGACCTGATCGACGATGTGAAGGACACCATGTCCGGCATGCTCGCGCCGGAAAAGCGCGAAACCTTTATCGGGTATGCCGAGATCCTCGAGGTGTTCAACATCACCCGCGTCGGCAAGGTTGCCGGCTGCCGGGTGACGGAAGGCACTGTCAAGCGCGGCTGCGGCGTGCGCCTGCTGCGCGAGGATGTCGTCATCCATGAAGGCAAGCTGAAGACGCTGAAACGCTTCAAGGACGAAGTCCCTGAAGTATCGTCCGGAATGGAATGCGGCATGGCTTTCGAGCGCTATGAGGACATCCGCGAGGGCGACCGCATCGAGTGTTTCGAAGTCGAGGAAATCGAGCGGAAACTGGACTAGCAGGCGTTGTTTGACCGACCGGCTCGAAATCGCGGGGCGCCTGTCTCAAAAGGACGTCAAGCGGCTGGCAAGGCTGACACGTGCCAGCACGGTCGGCCCGACGGCGACCTATTATGCCGGCGTCACCGCGCCGGTCATCACGGCGGGCGTGGCGATCATGTCAAAGAGCGCCTTCCAGTCGGCCGGCGTGCCCGCTTACTGGGTGTACATGCTGTCGGCTCTGCTGGCGGCCATGACCGGAGTCGTGTGGTATCTGATCTTCATGCGCTGGTCCTACCGCCACACTTATGGCCGGGGTGTCGAGCTGACCGATGAAACGGCGATCGCCCTTGAAGACCAGGGGCTGAGCATCAGCCGGGGTCATGTCGAGACGCGCATTGGCTGGCCGGCTGTCAGAAAGGTCTTGCAGCGGCGCGGCTATACAGCGATCCTCGCCGAGGGTGCAGACGCGATCGTGATCCCCGACAGATGGTTCGGCAAGGACAGGCAATTGCGCGCGCGTTTCCGTGCCGGTCTGGATCAATACATGACCGGAGGCGATTGATGGCGCGCCATTCACGGCGGCCCGGCGCGAGCGGGCCCTCTCAAAGACAGCTGCGCGCTGGCGAACTCATTCGCCATGCGCTGGTCGATATCCTCGCCCAGGAGGAATTGCGCGACGCCGATCTCCAGGGTGTGTCGGTTACCATAGGCGAAGTGCGCTGCTCGCCCGACCTCAAACATGCCACCATATTCTGCACGCCGCTGGGTGACACGGACCCCGATGCGCGCGCGCGTGTCACTGCGGCGCTCAACCGGGCCTCACGTTTCATCCGTGGCCGGCTGGGCCGCGAGATCGACATGAAATTCACGCCGGACCTGCGTTTCATTTCCGATGAAAGCTATAACGAGGCCCAGCACATCTCTGACCTGCTGGCGAGCGACCGGGTTCGCCGTGACCTAGACGAGGACTGACCGCGATTTCAGCGCGCAAAGGCCCGCGCGAGCGTAATGGCCGCCGCTGTCGCCACATTCACGCTGTCGACACCCTCATGCATCGGGATGCGCACCGGCCGGGCGGCCGCGACAAGATGGTCGGGCAGGCCGGGACCTTCCGGACCGACCATGAGTGCAAGACGGTCCGGCAAGGAAATGTCCCAGAGGCTCGGCGCAGCCTCGCGCGGCGTCAGCGCCCAGGTCTCGTAGCCGGCCTGCTCCAGTGCTTCCAGAATGTCGCCGCCCTTTTGCATCCTCGCGAATGGCAGCCACAGGGCCGTGCCGGCCGAAACCCGTATGGCCTTGCGGTAGAGCGGATCACAACTGGTGGCGTCAATCAGGACGCCGCCCGCCCCGAAGGCTGCGGCGTTCCGGAACAGAGCGCCCATATTGTCATGATTGGACACGCCGACCGCCACGAGGACGGGCCGGGTGCCAAGGCACGCATTCAAGGCAAGCCCGGCCCCCTTGCGCGCGCAGGCAAGACAGCCGCGATGCACGTGAAAGCCTGCAATCGTGTCAAAAAGCGCCTGCGGGGCCGTATAGACCGGGATATCCTCCGGCAGTTCGTCAATCAGGCCGGCGAGCGGCCCGAGACGGTTTTCGGACAGGAACAGGCTCTCGATTTCGAAACGCGAGCGTGAGGCGAGGACGTTCAGGGTCACGCGCCCCTCGACAATGAAGCGTTCCCCCCGGCCG
This sequence comes from Alphaproteobacteria bacterium, assembly GCA_009909065.1. Taxonomy (GTDB): domain Bacteria; phylum Pseudomonadota; class Alphaproteobacteria; order Caulobacterales; family Hyphomonadaceae; genus UBA5336. The sequence goes on from JAAANZ010000106.1 coordinate 46,093, forward strand.
GTCAGGTCGCGCTCGCGGATCGCGACATAGGGCGCCACGCGCGGGTCATCAGTGTCTGTAATTCGCGTGATCCGGCCCATGTCTGCGAGCGGCGCGTCAACCGGCCGCTTCGGCCCAGCGCGCGCCGCGTTCGAACACGACGCGCTCGATCAACAGGTTGCGGGTCTTGTCGGGCGTGACCGGCCGGATGGCAAGATAGTCGAGGCCGTTCTCGCCGGTCTTGACCGGCACTTCATAACGAAAGCTGTAATCTTCGAATCCGGGCTTGAGGTCGAAGGCCTGCCAGCCGGATTCCCCATCGCGGCCGGTTGAATAATTGACTTTCATCTGTGTGGCCCCGGGGGGCTGGCCCGGTTTCGCACGTACGGTAATCATCATTTCGAAGCCGGAGAACTGTTGCTCGAGGTCGGCGGCAAGCGGGAAATGGGGGCCCAGCCGCGGATCCTCTGACAGGGTTCCGGCCGCCGTTTCGATCTGGATCATCGTATCGCCGTTCTCGCGGACAAGTTCGATACGCGCCTCGCCGCCGGTCTCGATCCGGTTGAGATCGACGTCTTCGACAGTGACATTGTCATATTGCAGGTTGCCGACGCTCACGGGCCCCGTCGGCAGGGCGCCCAGGGCGGGCCGGATGGCGAGAAAGACAATCAGCCCGGCAAGGAGCAAGGCGGTCGGGTAGAAGAATCGGTCGCCCATGGCGCGTTCGCGGCTCCGTTTGTGTGACTGTTCCACTGGCCAGCCCGCCGGGGGGTTGATAGCAGGCTCGAAGTTCCGGCTCCACACCTTCGCGCGGCGGAAAGGCCAGTCATGACGTCATTAAAGGCTTTGCAGCGACGGGCAAGGGAAGCCCGCCATTGGCTCATGGATGCCTGTTTTCCGCTCTGGGCCGAGACCGGCGTGAGTCGCAGCGGTGTTTTCATCGATGCCCTGCATCTCAATCACCGCGCGCCGGACGATACCGCCTCCGCCAGTGTGGTCACACAGGCGCGCCAGACCAGCCTGTTTGCAATCGCCTTTGGCCAGGGCTGGCAGCCGGACAGGTCATTGGAACTCTGTCGGGCCGGCCTTGAATGCCTCACCGGCCCGGCGCTTCGCGGCGATGGCCGGCCCGGGGCGCGTATCGATGCCTCCGGGGACGGCCTGATTGACACGTCGACATCCGCCGAAACGGGTTTCGAACTGCTGCGAACACATGCCCGGATCCTCGCCAACCTGCCCGAACTTTCCGATCGCGCCGAGGCCGGCTCTGTCGCGCTGAGGGCCGCGCTCTCGCAAGGGGCCATGGACGCGGAAGAGGCAGCGCCAGCGAGCGACATGCCGACCGAGCTTGCCTGGGCCGAGGCCTGGCCTGAACGCTATGATCGTGCGAGGCTGCGCGAAGCTGCCGGGCGGTTGCCGGAGGCGTTGGCGCCGGCCCCGGCATGGCGTGTCTTCGAAATCATCGACTGGCTCTGGCGGGCGGGCCGACTGGGCGAAGATGTGGCCGGCGAACAGCTGAGCGAGGCCTATCTGCGCGCGCTCGCGGACATGGACGACACCGGGCGGCTTTCCCATGGCGAAGACCGTGAACACCATGCCCGCGATCAGGCGCTGGCGCTGAGAGCCCATCTCGCCATGATGGAATCGCGGCTCTGTCCAGGCGCCGACCGATCCGCCGCTCTCGCCTTCGATACGCTGATGGATGAGAACCTCACCTTCGAAGGGGGCTGGATCGCGCGCCACGGGGCGGACGGCCTGCCGCTCGACCAGGACATGCCGGCAGGCCTCGGACTGGATATTGCCGGGGCTTTTCTTCGCCTGCTCGAGGGGGTCGAGGCTTGATTATTGCAGGCAAGCTGCGATGACCGCGCCCGACACCACAAGTCTGCAATGATCCAGGGAGCCGCCCATGACCCGCCTTGCCCTCATACGACACGGACAGAGCACGTGGAATCTCGAAAACCGTTTCACCGGATGGTGGGACGCTGACCTTACGGAAAAGGGCGAAGACGAAGCGCGCCGTGCTGGCGGATTGCTCAAGCAGACAGGGATTGATTTCCGACAGACCTTTGCCAGCGTCCAGACCCGCGCGATCCGCACACTCTGGCTGGCGCTGTGGGAGATGGACCGGGTCTGGTTGCCGGTCGAGAAGCATTGGCGGCTGAACGAGCGCCATTATGGCGGGCTGACCGGTCTGGACAAGGCCGAGACGGCCGAAAGGCATGGCGCCGAACAGGTGCATGTCTGGCGGCGCTCCTATGACACCCCGCCCCCGCCGCTGCCGGCCGGAAGCGAATATGATCTGTCGGGTGATCCGCGCTATGAAGGCGTTGAAGTGCCCGCCGCTGAAAGCCTGAAACTGACCCTGGAGCGCGTGCTTCCCTATTGGGACGCCCGTCTTGCCCCGACGCTGGAGGCAGGACACGACACCCTGGTCGCCGCTCATGGCAATTCCCTGCGCGCGCTGGTCAAGCACCTGTTCGGCGTGCCCGATGAGACGATTACCGGGGTCGAGATTCCCACCGGGAATCCCTTGCTGCTGGAGCTCGATGACCGCCTGAAACCGGTTTCCGCGCGCTATCTCGACGGTGACCGGGCGCGGGACCTGCCGGACCTGCCATGAGCCGGCGGCGCGACAGGCGCCTGATGGGCCGCGCGCTTGCGCTGGCCTGCCGCCGTCACGGGAATACGGGCGACAACCCTTCCGTTGGCTGCGTGGTCACTGACGCCGAGGGCCATGTGGTCGCCGAGGCTGCGACCGGCGAGGGCGGGCGCCCGCATGCCGAGGAGTTGGCGCTGGCCGCGGCGGGCGGGCGCGCGCGCGGCGGGACGGCCTATGTCACGCTGGAACCCTGCCGGCTGCGTTCCAATGGTGAGCCCGCCTGCAGCGTGCGCCTGCTGGACAGCGGTGTCGACAGGGTGGTGGTCGCGGTCGAGGATGCGCACCCGCAGGGCGCCGGCGGCCTTTCAAGGCTGCGTGCGGCCGGCGTCAGGGTCGAGCTCGGCCTGAAACGCGGGCCCGCGCTGAGGCTCTATCGCGATTTCTTCCGATCTGCGAAAACAGACGGATGACCGATCCCGCGCCGCAGCTTTCCGTGCTGATTCCGTTCTATAATGAGGCGGGCAATGTGCTTCCCCTTCTCGAGGAGGTGCACGCGGTGCTCGCCGGGGCCATGGTGTTCGAAGTGGTCTGCGTGGATGACCAGTCCGGCGATGCCACGGGCGACGAGCTGGCTGAAGCCGCGGCGCGCTGGCCGGACACGGTGCGCGTCCTCACCCATATCCGGCGGGCCGGGAAATCGGCGGCCCTGTTCACCGGTCTGAAAGCCGTGCGCGGGGCATGGACACAGCTCATCGATGGCGATGGCCAGAACGACATCGCCGACACGAAACGTGTCTGGGCGGAGGTGGTCGCTCCCGGCGCACCGCCGCGGCTCGGCCTGATAGCCGGGCGGCGCAAGAGCCGCAATGACAGCGGTTTCAAATGGCTGCAATCGCGTGTCGCCAATGGTGTGCGCCGCTTCGTGCTCAAGGATGATGCCACGGATACGGGGTGCGGCTGGAAGCTGATCCGGACAGAGACATTCCGCGAGCTGCCATTCTTTGCGTCCATGCACCGTTTCCTGCCGGCCCTGGTCAAGCGGGCCGGCTGGGACGTGCGCGAAGAATGGGTCAATGACCGGGCCCGCTGGCACGGCGCATCGAAATACGGCTTCCTGGGGCGGCTCGGGGCCGGCCTGTTCGACCTGATGGGAATGTTCTGGCTGATCCGGCGCGGTGGATATGGGGTTGCACGCGAATGGGATGATCCGCGTGCCGAGGAGCAAGCTTAGGGCGGTCTGGAGTCGCGCGGAAGACGGGCGCTTTATCTCTCGGTTTTGCGCAAGTCTCCGTTCGCAATCGATTCCGATTGCTCCGAACTTGTTTCAGGCATCGCCGTCATCGGCCCAAAGGGCCCAGTCAGCCACGGTCAGCCGGCCGGCCTCAAGATCGACCATTGGCACATCTTCCAGGGTGAATGGCACGAAGCGGGATTTTCCGCCGGCAATCGGCTGAACCTCGATCAGGTCGCTTGCGCCAAAATCCTGAACCGCCTTCACCCGCCCGACCGGCTCGCTCCCGCCGGCATAGACCGTCAGGCCGACAAGGTCCTCGACATAGAATTCATTCTCTCCGGTGTCCGGCAGGGCGCTGCGAAGGACGTGCAGGGGCGTGCCCTTCAAGGCGTCCCAGGCCTCGCGCGTGCATTCCTGCTTCGGCGTGACGATGAAATGCGATTTGGCCGGGCGGACGCTCGCAGCTTCGACAAGGACGGCGCCGTCATCGCCCAGAAGCGGGCCATAGGCGAAACAGTCTTCCGGGTCGGCGGTGAAACTCTTCACGCGAACATCACCGCGCACGCCATGGGCGCCGGCAATGGCACCGACTACAATCAGCCGGTCACCGCCCCGCCCGCTCATCTGCGCCAGCCCGGGCGGCGTGCATGCCGGGCTTCGCGCAAGGGGCGCACCGATGAGATATTGTCATCCAGCCCGAAGGGCGAAAGCTTGCCGACGGAGGCATCAACGATCTCGCAGCGTCCGCGAAAACCGGGATCGACACACACCTCCCAGACGCCGTAATCGACACGGATGGAGCTCACCGTATCATTGGCGCCGCGATATTTCAGATAGGTGTCGGCCCGGTCGAGGGCATAGGAGCGGCCCCGGAAATAGGGGTCCGCAAAAAGCGTGATGCCACCATCAGCGCGCGCGCCATAGCGCTCATGGCCGCGCAGGCCGGGTCCATGGCCGCGCCGCGCGGGGCGCCGCCAGCCATGACCGGCATAGCCGTAGCGGCGGGCCGCTTTACGGCCCAAGGGACGCAGGGAGGTGATCGTGTCGTCCATTCGGATATAGGAGAGTTTGGTCTCCTCTCCCCTGATGATGCGGCAGCGGCCGGTGAAGTTCGGATCGGCACAGACTTCCCAGACGCCGCCGCGCACGGCGATGGAGGAAATCGAGTCGTTGAGCCCGATACGCTGGCGCGAGAGCGAGTGCACCGGCCGGTCCAGTTCGATGGCGCGCCCGCGGAAATGGGGATGTTCCCAGGCCACCAGGCGGGTTTGCGGGCCGCGCCGTCCACCGTAGAGGTGTTTGTCATGGTCTGCGGACCAGTGACCGCGAACGCCGGTGTCATGGCTGCGACCGCGATCGGCGTCGGCCGGCAGGGCGAACAGGCCGATGGCGACCAGGCCGGCGGCGGCACGGCGGACAGGAAAACGGGTCATGGCACACTCCATACAATCTCGCATGGAGACAGGCTCGCACGGCCGCGGTGAACCGGCCGGGAAAGGCCGGTTCAGGCGACGTTAACCCTCGGCGCTTTCCTCAACCGGGGCGTCCTCACTGGTCGCTTCGGCCTTGGCGGCGCGCTTGGCCTCTTCCTCGGCTTCCTTGCGGGCGGCCGCCTTCTCGGCGCGCTCTTCCTCGCGCTCCTTGGCTTTCGTCCCGGGCTCGCCTTTCTTGGGGTTGTTACCGGGCTGGTAGTTCCAGACCGGCTTGTCCTCGCCTTCCAGCGTCACCTGGGACAGGAAGCGGGCGACACGGTCGGTCGGCTTGGCGCCCTTGGCGATCCAGCCGGCGGCCTTGGCGCCGTCAATCCGGATGCGGTCTTCGCGGTCCTTGGGCAGGCGCGGGTCATAGATACCGATCTTCTCGATATAGCGCCCGTCGCGCGGCATGCGGCTGTCGGCGACGACAACACGGTAGAAGGGACGTTTCTTGGACCCGCCACGGGCAAGTCGGATCTTGAGGGCCATGGGTTACTCCTTATGAACTGGCGTCTCTGATGTTTTCGTGGTGGCGGATGACTTCCGCCACGATGAAGGCGAGGAATTTCTCGGCGAATTCGGGGTCGAGGCCGCTCTCATCGGCGAGGCGCCTGAGGCGCGCGATCTGCTCGCCCTCGCGCGACTTGTCGGCCGGCGGCATGTCATGGGCGGCCTTGAGCCGACCAACCGCCTGCGTGACCTTGAACCGCTCGGCCAGCGTGTGCAGCAGGATGGCATCGAGATTGTCGATGCTGGCGCGATAGGCGGCGAGCTGGTCGAGGGGGGCGGTCATTGGTCCTCGTTGCCAACAAGATCGATGCCGTCGCCGAGTTCGGGTTCCTTCAATTCAATCCGGTTGGAAACCCTATCGTACTCGGCTGGGAGCACCACATTCGCGGCTCCCTCTTCGGCATATTGACCTTCGAGGCGGAACCGGTGGGCGGCAAAAGCCTGTTCCGACGCGGCTCGGAACCAGCGTTCAACCCTTTCTTCAGTCTCTGGTGACGGCTCTATGCGGGCTATGCCTCCTGCACGTCCCCAATAGACTGTGCAGGCGGAGAATTTCGGTTCAGGCTTTCCTGAAGGACGGACTTTTCCGCGAACCAGGCATTTCGCTATGACGCCAGCTGCGCCAAGCGCAGGGTGGTAACCTGTCGCGCATTGACGCGTGATCGTAATGCCCGTGTCCAGTTCCTTGTCAACATCGCGACAATGAAGCGCCTGGTCCGATGCGCGGATTTTCAGCTCTCTCTCTCCGGAATTTCTACTGTCGGACGACTGCACGCTCTCGTCCTGAGATGTTTGGCAACCAGCTAAAACAACCAGCGATGCCAAGATCAATTGGATGTGTTGTTTCATACTGTTTGTCCCCTCAAGACCTGAAAAAATGCAATATTGCTCACTTCTTCTTCCCCCCGCCTGTGCCGGGCAGGCCGCCGCCGAGGCCCGGAAGCTGGCCCGGCGCCGCACCGCCGCCGAGGCCGGGGAGCTGGCCGCCGCCGGGCCCGCCCAATTTCGCCATGGCGGCCGGGTCCATGCCGCCCATCTGGCCCATCAGGCCCTTCATGCCGCCCTTGCCCATCTTCTTCATCATGCCGGACATCTGCTTGTGCATCTTCATCAGCTTGTTGACGTCCTGCACGCTGACGCCGGCGCCCGCAGCAATCCGCTTGCGTCGAGAAGCGTTCAGGAGGGCCGGCTTCTTGCGCTCCTTCGGCGTCATGGAATTGATGATCGCTTCCTGGCGCGCGAGCATCTTGTCATCCATGTTGGCCGCATCCATGGCCTGCTTGGCCTTCTTGGCGCCCGGCATCATGCCCATGATGCCGCCCAGGCCGCCCATCTTCTGCATCTGGCGCAGCTGGTCGCGAAGATCCTCGAGGTCGAACTCGCCCTTGCGCATCTTCTTCGCCATGCGCTCGGCTTTTTCCTCGTCATAATTCTCCGCGGCCTTCTCGACGAGGGAGACGATATCGCCCTGGCCGAGAATGCGCCCGGCCAGCCGCTTGGCATCGAAGGCCTCGATCCCGTCGAGCTTTTCGCTGACGCCGAGAAACTTGATCGGCAGGCCGGTCACCGCGCGCATGGACAGCGCCGCACCGCCGCGCCCGTCGCCATCCATCCGCGTCAGGACAAGCCCGGTCAGCGGCAGGCGCTCATGGAACCGCTGCGCTGTTTCCACCGCATCCTGGCCGGTCAGGCTGTCGGCCACCAGCAGGGTTTCGGCTGGCTGGGCAATATCGGCGACCTCGGCGGCCTCGCCCATCATCTGCTCGTCGAGCGTGGTGCGCCCGGCGGTGTCGAGGATCAGAACGTCATGACCGCCGAGCTTGGCCGCATTGATCGCGCGGCGCGTGATGTCGGCGGGCAGCTGGCCCTCGATGATCGGCAGGGAGGAGACATTCTCGCCGGCCTGCTCGGCGAGAATGGCGAGCTGTTCCATCGCGGCGGGACGGCGGATGTCGAGGCTGGCGACGAGGACCTTCTTGCGTTCCTTTTCGGCAAGGCGCCTGGCGAGCTTGCCGGTCGTCGTCGTCTTGCCCGAGCCCTGAAGGCCCGCCATCATGACGATCGCCGGCGGGCTGTCGATCCGCAGGCTTGTGTCGGCCTCTTCCCCGCCCAGCATCTCGACAAGCCCGTCATGGACGATCTTGACCACTTGCTGGCCGGGCTTGACCGAGCGGATGACCTCTTCGCCGACCGCGCGTTCCTTCACCCCGGCGATGAAATCCTTGACCACGGGCAGGGCGACATCGGCCTCCAGAAGCGCAACGCGGATCTCGCGCAGGGCCGCGGTGACATCCTTTTCCGAAAGGGCGCCGCGGCCGGTGAGGCCATCGAATATGCCGCCGAGGCGGTCGGAAAGCGTATCGAACATCGCCGTTGTCCTCTTATCTGCCGGGCCGTGTCACTTGCCCCAGAGGTAAGCACGAGTTTTGTCCGCACAAAGCCCGACTGCCCCGCTGAGCGACACTTCGCCGGGCGGGGGGCCTCGCCGGGCTCTTGCCTTTGTTCCTCCGTCGGCCCGATGGGCCTTCGATGGAACGCGCTCAAGGCTGCTGTCCCGGTCAAAGCGCGCAATATCGGTTCTGCGCGGGTGAGCGCGGGAAAGAGCACAGAGTGGCCGGGAAATCAAGTGCGGGCGCGTTTCAGCGCGAGAGCCGCCGGGCCATCTCCCGCACAGCCGGTTCGGCCTCGTCGCGCAAGAGGGACAGGACCGCCATGTCACTCCAGCGCCCATCGGCCATGCGCTGATAACTGCGCAGGGTGCCCTCATGCGCCGCGCCGAGCCGTTCCAGCGCCTGGATGGCCGGCCGGTTCTCCGCCGAGACCATCCAGCCGATGCGCCGCGCGCCCCAGGCGAGCGCACGCTCGATCAGCAGCATCTGCGTGGCCGGGAAGACCAGGGTTCCGCGCATCTCTTCGGGGTGCCAGAAATAATTGATCCGCAGGCGCCGGTGCACGCGGCTGATATTGTCGAAAGCGGCCACCCCGGCGAAAGCGCCGTCTGCAGCCCGATAGATCGCGAAGGGGACAAGATCGCCCCGGGCCGCGGCATCGGCGACATGATCGGCATAATTGCGCAGATTGAGACCTTTCGGGATGTCGGGCATCCAGTCCCACATGGCTTCGATCGCGCCGGAGGCCTTGAGGTCGTCGAGATGCGCGTCCCCGAAGACCTCGAGCCGCAGGACGGAATTGCAAAGACCCGGCGCGTTCAGCTGCATCTTCCGATGATTGCAGGCCCGTCAGGCCGGTGCAATCTCCCACAATGTCACGCGGCCGCCTGTTCTGCGGCCAGCACTCGCGAAACGCCATTGACGACCGCGCCAAGCCGGATCGAGGCCTGGATCTGTTCGCTCGTGAACCCGGCCTTGCGCAGCTCGGCTTCGTGGGAGTCCAGGCACATGCCGCAGCCATTGACCGCCGATACGGCCATGCAGAAGAGCTCGAAATCGGCTTTGTCGATGCCGGGCTTGCCGATCACATTCATGCGCAGTTTTGCCGGCATGGTCCTGTAGGTCTCGTTCGAGATCAGGTGGATCGCGCGATAATAGACATTGTTCATGCCCATCACTGCCGCGGCGGCCTTTGCGGCCTGGCGGGCCTCATCGCTGAGCGTATCGGCAATCTCGGCGGACACGGCTTTCACCACGTCCGGCTGGCCGACGGCATAGGCGCAGGCCAGCATGCAGCCATATTTCTGCTGGTCATTCAGGATCGTCTCATTGGCGAGCGATCCGATATTCAGTTTCAGGTCCTTGGCATAGTCGGGCATGGCCGACCTCAGGGTGTCGAGGGACATGGGGCCTCCGCAATTCGGATTTTCGGGATGAGGAAAGGTGGTCGCCCCGCCCCCGGCCGGGGGGAGGGAGGGGACTGGGAGGCGAGGCGACCGGGTGCGCCGGAGCATTGGGGGGACGTCCATGCCGGCGCACTGAAACGCGTCAGATCGATTTACTCTGCTGCGATGTCGAGCACATCACCGCCGACCGGGCGGTTGCACGGGCAGAGCTCATCGGTCTGAAGTCCATCCAGAACGCGCAGCGTGTCCTGCGGGTTCCGGCCGACGTTCAAATTCGTGACATAGACATGCTGAATGACATTGTGCGGGTCGACCAGATAGGTCGCGCGATAGGCCACGCCTTCCTCGGCCTCGCGCACGCCGAGCCCGTCCACGAGCGAGCCGTTGGTGTCGGCGAATTGCCAGATCGGCAATTCCTTGAGGTCGTCATGATCGCGCCGCCAGGCCAGCTTGGTGAACTCATTGTCGGTGGAGCCGCCCATGACGACCGCGTCGCGATCCTCGAATTCCTCCTTGAGACGCGCGAACTCGGCGATCTCGGTCGGGCAGACAAACGTGAAATCCTTCGGATAGAAGAAGATGACCTTCCACTTGCCCTCGAAGCTGTCCTGAGTGATCGGCTCGAAAGCGCTCTCGCCATTTTCCTCATGCTGCATGAATTTGGGCTTGACGCCCATGATCTTGAAGTCGGGCAGCTTGTCGCCAATACCGAGCATGTTCTTCTCCTTGATGTCAGTCACTTTGCCGGCGCTCCGGACGCCGTCCGGAACAGCGATCGCGAAATGATGCGCTGCGGCGAAATTGACAAATTGATATTCCCTTGGAGCCTTATAGATCGCAGTTATGAACCTTCCGACGCTGAGACAGCTCCAGTTCCTAGATGCCATTGCCCGGGTGGGGTCATTCTCTCGCGCGGCGCAGGAATGTCATGTGACCCAGCCCACATTATCGTCGGCAATCAAGGAATTGGAGGCGATTCTGGGGGTCCAGCTGGTCGCCCGCGAAGCCCGGGGGGCAACGCTCACCCGCGCGGGCGAGGAAACCGCCCGGCGCGCCCGCCAGGTATTGTCGGAGGCCCAGGACCTCGTTGCTGCAGCGCACGAGGCCGGCGCTCCGCTTTCCGGCGAGTTCCGGCTTGGCGCCATCCCGACCATTGCGCCTTATGTCCTGCCGAAGATCCTGCCGCGCCTGCATGCGGAATTTCCCCGGCTGCGTCTGTTCCTGCGAGAGGATACGACGGATCGCTTGCTGGAAGGTCTGCATGCCCGGCGCCTTGATGCCGCGCTGATCGCCCTGCCCTGGGAGGCGCCCGGCATCGAGACCGAAACCCTTGCCGAGGACGAATTCCTGTTCATAGGCCCGAGTGGTCACCCCCTTGCGAGTCGCAACGGCCTGTCACCGGACGACCTGCAGGATGAGGAAATCCTCCTGCTCGATGACGGGCATTGCCTGCGCGAGCACGCCCTTGCGGTCTGCTCATTGCCGCAGGGGCAGGGGCGGGGGGATGTGTCCGCCACCTCCCTGCATACGCTGGTCCAGATGGTGGCGGGTGGCCTGGGCGTGTCCCTCCTGCCCCGGATCGCGGCCGATTCGGGCCTCACGGCCGGCGCCGATGTTGCGGTACGGGCCTTCACCGAACCGGTCATCGGGCGTGCTATCGGCATTGCATGGCGCAAGGGTTCGCCGCGCCAGGACGAAGCCAGGCTGATTGGCGAGGCGGTCCGGTCCGCTCTCGGACAGAACACGCCGGGCTGACGGGCAGTCCGGCCCCGTATGGTGCGAGAGGGGTGTTCCTTGCCTGAGCGGCGTCGGCCAGCACGGCTAAGGGACAATAATTTGCACGTATTTTCATTAACGGGAAAAATATGCCCATTTTTTGTTTTTCATTGAATGAATCAGCCCCGGAATGGTATGTATGTCAGAACAATAAATTGCGTCTGGTGACGCATGAGGAGGATCTGACGACATGGCGAGCCCCGAAAAGCTCTTCCAGGTGCCCGCGCCCGGCGCGCGCCCCGGCGACACGCCCGACTTCTCGAAACTGAACCTGCCGGCCGCCGGCGAGATGCGCCGCCCCGACATGCTGGCCGATGCCGGCGATATGATGGACCTCGCTTTCGGCCTTGTCGGCGTGCTCGATGACAAGCATGAGGCCGTCGGCGAATGGGCTCCGGATATGGCACCCGAGACGCTGCGCGAAGGCCTGAAGACAATGGTGCTGACGCGCGAATACGACAATCGCATGCTGAAGATGCAGCGCACTAAGCGGCTGAGCTTCTACATGAAGTCGCTCGGCGAGGAGGCGACCGCCGTCGCCATGGTGCAGGCGCTCAGCGATGCCGACATGCTGTTCCCGAGCTATCGCCAGCAGGGCGCGCTGATCCAGCGCGGCGCCGACATCGTCGACATGATGTGCCACTGTATTTCCAACGGCCGCGACAATCTCAAGGGCCGCCAGTTGCCGGTCCACTACACCAATCGCGACCTCAACTGGTTCTCGGTGTCGGGCAATCTCGGCACCCAGTTCCCGCAGGCGGTGGGCTGGTCGATGGCTTCGGCGCTGAAGGGCGAGGAGGCGATTGCCTGCTCCTGGATCGGCGACGGCACCACGGCGGAGGGCGACTTCCATGCGGCGATGACCCTCGCCTCGACCTATAACGCCCCGGCGATCCTGAATGTTGTCAACAATCAGTGGGCCATTTCGATGCACAATTCGATCTCGCGCGGCAAGGCGGCGAGCTTTGCCTCGAAGGCGATCGGCTATGGCATTCCCGGCATCCGCGTCGATGGCAATGACTATCTCGCCGTCTATGCCGCGGCCCAATGGGCGGCCGAGCGTGCCCGCAAGGGCGGTGGCCCGACCCTCATCGAGCATTACACCTATCGCGGCGAGGCCCATTCGACCTCGGACGACCCGTCGAAATACCGCCCGAAGGATGAATACAAGGCCTGGCCGCTGGGTGATCCGGTCGAGCGCCTGCGCGCCCATCTGATCAAGCAGGATGAGTGGGACGCCGACAGCCATGACAAATGGGAAGCCGACTGCCGCGAGCGCGTGGCCGCGGCCTGGAAGGAAGCGGTGAGCCACGGCACACTCGAAGAAGGTCCGCACGCGCCGACCGAGAGCATGTTCGAGGACGTCTTCGCCGCCCAGCCCTGGCATCTGCGCCGCCAGCGCCAGGAACTCGGCCTGTAGCTTTCCTCCCGACTGGCCCTTGCCCGAGCGGATCCGAAGTCTCGACGCGCAGAATGACCCGTCAGACCCCGCATTCGCTCCGGCAGGGGCCTCTTTTCCGGCCCAGCAAGATGAGACGGCCATGCCCGCGATGAACATGATCCAGGCGCTCAATGATGCGATGGACATAGAACTGACAGAAGATGAAAGCGTTCTCGCCTTCGGGGAGGATGTCGGCTATTTTGGCGGCGTTTTCGGCGTGACCCGCGGCCTGCAGGAGAAACATGGTACGGCGCGCGTTTTCGATGCGCCGATCAATGAGGGCGCCATTGTCGCCATGGCGATGGGTATGGCCACGAACGGGATGCGCCCGGTCGCGGAAATCCAGTTTGCCGACTATATTTTTCCCGGTTTCGACCAGATCATCTCCGAACTGACACGTATCCGCTATCGCTCGGCCGGCCAGTACACCGCGCCGGTCACGATCCGCACCCCTAGCGGCGGCGGGATTTATGGCGGCCAGACCCATTCGATGAGCCCGGAAGGGTTTTTCACCCATATTCCGGGCCTCGTCACGCTGATGCCGTCCAACCCGCATGACGCCAAGGGTCTGCTCATCTCCGCGATCGAGAGCGACGACCCGGTCATCTTCTTCGAGCCCAAGCGTCTCTATAACGGCGCCTTCGACGGCGACCCGAACAAGCCGCAGGCTTCCTGGAAGGAGCACCCGAAAGGTGAAGTGCCCGAAGGCCATTACACCGTGCCGATCGGTGTGGCGGACCGGGTCCGCGAGGGCCGAGAGGTCACCGTCATCGCCTATGGCACCATGGTGCATGTCGCCGAAGCGGCCGCTGCCGCCCAGGGCGTCGACGCCGAGATCATCGACCTGCGCACGCTGGTGCCTTACGATATCGATACCGTGGCCCGCTCGGTCGAAAAGACGGGGCGCTGCGTGATCCTGCATGAAGCCCCGCGCACCTCCGGTTTCGGCGCCGAGCTCGCCGCGCAGATCCAGGAGGACTGTTTCTACCATCTCGAAGCGCCGGTCACACGCGTGACCGGCTGGGACACGCCGTATCCGCACGCCCATGAATGGAGCTATTTCCCCGGACAGGAGCGCGTCGGGCGCGCGCTGAAAAAACTCATGGAGACGCCGGCATGAGTGAGTACAAGCTGCGCATGCCCGATGTCGGCGAAGGTGTCGTCGAGGCCGAGATTGTCGAATGGCATGTGAAGGTGGGCGACACGGTCGAGGAGGATGAGGACCTGCTCGACGTGATGACCGACAAGGCGACCGTCGAGATTCCCTCGCCGGTGTCCGGCAAGGTCACGGAGATCAATGGCGAGGCCGGCGACGTGATCGCGGTCGGCACCGAGATCCTCGTCATCGCTGTGGACGGCGAAATCCCCGATGAGGCCGAGACGCCGCAGCCGGAGACGAAACCGGCTGCAGAACCGGAAAAGGCCCCCGAACCCGAAAAGGCCGAGCCCGTCGCCGCCCCGGCTCCGGCGCCAACGCCGGCGCCAATGCCGGGCGGTTCGGGCAAGGCGCTGGCCTCTCCGGCCGTGCGGGCGCGCGCGCTGGAACTCGACATTGACCTTGCCGCCGTGCCCGGCTCCGGCCCGGCGGGCCGGGTCACGCGCGAGGATCTTGATGATTTCGTCGCCGCTGGCGGGCGCATCGCCCAGCGCGCGGCCCCGACCGCCGGCGCTGCCCGTGACGCGCGCACCGGCATTCACGAGGACCAGGTCATCGGCCTGCGCCGCAGGATCGCGCAGAACATGGAAGCGGCCTGGTCGATCCCGATGATCACCTATGTCGAGGAGGTGGACGTCACCGAGCTCGACGCGCTGCGCAAGTCTCTGAACGCCGATCGCACCGAGGGCCAGCCGAAGCTCACGCTGCTGCCCTTCCTGGCCACCGCCATGGCCCGCGCGCTGCCAGAGGTCCCGCAGGCCAATGCCCATTACGACGCTGAGGCCGGCACGCTTACCCGTTTTGACGCCGCCCATATCGGCATCGCCACGGCGACCGAGAAGGGTCTCATGGTCCCGGTCCTGCGCCATGCCGAGGCGATGGATGTCTGGCAGATGGCCGGCGAGATCGGAAGGCTGTCACAGGCCGCGCGCGAGGGCACGGCGAAACGCGAGGAGCTTTCCGGATCGTCGATCACCATCACCTCGCTTGGCGCCATGGGCGGAGTCGTGACCACGCCCCTGATCAATGTGCCGGAGACCGCCATCATCGGCGTGAACAAGATCCAGGAGCGCCCGGTCTTCGATGGCGCTGGCCGGGTCGTGCCGCGCTTGTTCATGAACCTCTCGTCGAGCTTCGACCACCGCATCGTCGACGGCTATGACGCCGCCCGGCTGATCCAGAGGATCCGCGCCCTGATGGAAAGCCCGGCCAGGCTGTTCATGTGATCTTTGACACCTGATACCCCGAATGGCATTTTTTGGATGAATGCCATTGGAGTGCGAAATGCCAGACGATCAGACCCTGCAGGATGCGCCCGAAAGCCTCGAATTCGAGGTCACGATCAATGAGGATGGACGCCTCGTGATCCCCAAACCTGTGCGCGAACTCATGGGCATTGATGGCGAGAAAGCCACGCTCCGGCTCAAGGCTGACCGCACGGGCGTCACGCTGCGTTCCCGCGTCCAGGGCCTGCGATACGCCCAGGCGCTCTTCCAGGCCCATGCAAACATTCCAGAGGGGCAGTCGGCAGCCGACCTGATCCGTGAGGGCCGCATTGAAGACATGGCCGCAACTGAAGCCAAGTGGCGACGCATTTACGGTGACGACGGGTGATTGCCTACGCGATCGACAGTTCGGCCATTGTAGCATATCTCAAGCGAGAGCCGTATAGGTCTGAGCTGGAAACCTGGCTTGGCCGTGGAGCGCTGACCTATGTGAATCTGGCCGAGACGCTGGGCGCGCTGTTACGGTTAGGCTTCACGCCGCCGACACTCGAAGTCTTCCTGGACGAAATTGGCATATCAACGGTTCCGATTTCCAGTAACATCGCGCTCATGGCCGGCCTGATCGACCCGCACCTTTTGAAGGGCGGGCTGTCGCTCGCCGACCGTTGCTGCCTCGCCTATGCCAAGGCGCACACCATTCCGGCTGTGACGGCCGACCGGGTCTGGAGCGAGATCGCCGAGCCGCTTGGCGTCGATATCCTGCAGATCAGAGACTGACCCCGAAGAGACACAAATGACCCAGCCGACCCAATCCCTCAACTGCCACACGCTCGTTATCGGGGGCGGGCCCGGCGGCTATCCGGCCGCGATCCGGGCCGGCCAGCTCGGTCTCGACACGATCCTTGTCGAGGGCAAGCGCCTC